>JBDUAS010000012.1:0-66760 GCA_040004535.1 Deltaproteobacteria bacterium | reverse complement strand
GTACTCGAAGCGATTCGCCTTCGGATCAAGCCCGGGCGTTCCATCGATCAGGATGAACGTGCTCGGTTCGCCTTTCTTCTTACCTCCAAAGAGCCGCAGCCGCGTCTCGCTCGCGTTCGCCTGCGAAATGTGGACACCGGTGACGGGTACCTTCGGTCCGTCGATCTTGCCGCCGAGCTCGTCGAGCCGGCTCATGTACCAAATTCGTCGACGAGAATTCGAATTCAGGGAACGATTCGACGATCGAACCAGGCGATCTTGTTGGCCCCCCTAAATCGCACTCTAGAGGTCAGGGGTTCGATCCCCCTACACTCCATCAGGTAACGGAAAGGTCTCGCAGAGTTGCGAGGCCTTTTTCGTTTTCGGAACATCCAAATTCTTGGAACGATTGCGGAACAGTTGCTCCACGCGACTTTAGCTCATCGCGTTCCCATCACAGGCGTGAGGTACCGGGCAAGCTTTGCAAGAACGCCACGATCGTCGCCCTCCACAAACGCATTCTCGATCGACGTCGTTTGAAGGAACGCACCGCCAGAGGCAAGCGGGACGATGCGCGAGCAGCCCGATTCGCTCTCGATGCGAGCGATACCGCCGAGTCGAAGCACGTGCGGAGCTCCAAGGAACGTTCCCCACTGAGGTCCGCGGATCACATCACCCCAACGCGGCTGCCAGTACATGAGGTCGCTGACATGACTCGACTCCTCACGACTGAGAGCTGAGCTTTCGCTGCACGACGCCAGACACGACGCATACGCTGCGGAGTGCGCCCAAAACACAGCTCCGGCACGGACGCCGACGGCGTCAGCGAACGAGATCAGTGCATCTAGGATCGGCCCCGACCCCGACTCGTGCAGACGTTGCGCGCCGCACACGGCCTTGAAGTCGTGACGACATCTAGTCTGAGACCGAGATCGCTCGCCGCGAGGAACAACGTCAGCGACGATCGACAGGCGACTGAGCTCCGCCGTCTTCAGTGCTGATTCGACCGCGGCGACCGACAACGTTTCGCTCGCAATTCGCGCGACGACGCGATCGAGATCGAGCGGCTCGGGTGGCGGAGCGTAGTTCTTGAGGTCGATTACCCAGCTTAGAAGGTCCTCCGTCGGAAAACGTCGGGTGAGCGTCGCAACAACCCTTTCAAAGGGCTGCGGATCCGAGGCCAGGTCGAAATCAAAATGCAGCGCTGCAGAGAGAGAGGCGTGCGGCGTCATGTTCACGGCCTGCACGCTGGGTAGAGCTCGCCGACTTCTCTGAAGATCGGCCCATCGGAATTTTGTTTGCATCGCTTGGCGCGGTCGTCGTTCTTGAAGCGATTTCGGACATCCTCGATGTAGCTGCGCGCCTGTGACTCGGCCTGTCCGACGCTATACGTGTCCGGCTTGAATTCGATAACCTTGCAGTTATCCTGCTCGAACTTGATGCAATCTGGCCTACCTGACGACAGGACCGTCTCTTTTTCGTCGCAACTGAACGAAGACTGCATGTCCTTATGTTTTTGTTTCCCGTAGTCCATCCGCGCGCGGATTGTCGGATTGTTCGATCCGTTCATGACGCCCTCCTTTACGCGGTCAAGCGTGCTGCGATCTTTCTTGAGACTGTCGAAGAGATCAGAGATCGCACCCTGAGTCTTCTCGATGTCTTGCCGTAGTTGTTCGGCGTCGGATTTGATCTCGTCCCTGCTCTCGAGCTCCTTCGCACGATCTCGCACTGACTTTGCTTCGCTTTCGAGGTGGCCAAGGTCATCGAAGACGCGTGAGCCGTCATCGACGGTACGGTCGTACTCGCGCTTTACCCGATCGATCACCTTGTCGCGCAGCTCCTTTGCGAGCCGATCGGCCTCGTCGTCGTCGCGCTCGATGTCGAGCTTGCAAATCTGGTTGACCAGCTCCGTCAGCTGGTCCTTATCCATCGCGCGAAGCTTCACGCTTCCATCGAGGTACGACCCCAGTTTTGACTTAGCGGTGTCGTAGTACGATTTGACCGAGTCGTAGTCGCTCTTGACTCGGCTTAGATCGTCTCGCGAGTCGGCGTAGAGCACCCTCGCCATTGTCACGACCGCCAACACGCCGGCGATTGATAGCGCCCACCGAGTCTTCATACGGCCTCCGTGGTGAAGGCTACCAGCAACGGTGATCCCATTCTCGAACCTGCAGCGATGTCCATGTCGAGGTTATCGACAGCTCGACGTTGCGGTTGCGTTGCGAATCGTTCCCTAGGATTCCCCTCGACGATTCGAATCTGGGGAACGATTCGCTTAGTCAACTGCATGAACTCGTTGGGCACATCCAAAATCGCACTCTAGAGGTCAGGGGTTCAATCCCCCTACACTCCACCAGGTAACCGAAACGGTCTGCAGCGATGCAGGCCGTTTTTGGTTTCGGCGCCGGTTTCAAACGTTCCTCAACTCTAGAGGTGCCGCCTGAAAGCACTGGCTTGGGCGAAGAATCGTTCCCCAGCTCGGTGTCCGCTCATGCGAGATCGATCAGGATTCGCCCTTCGATCGAACGCACTTCGTAGTTGAACCGACGGAGGAAGCTTAGGCCGAGCAAGCCGTCGATCCCGATTCCTTCCGGCAGATCGTGAACGTGCACTGCGAAATCGTCGAAGCTGAACCCGAGTGCCTCGAACCGTGAGACGCGAAGCATGTAACCGCGCTCCTTCCCGATCGCCGAGGTCACCGATGTGATCTGCTCGCCCTGCCGCGGGCTGTAGCCGAGGTCGTCGATGATCTCGGGCACGATATGTGTTTCGGATGCGGCCGTGTCAAACGCGAGGGATAGCGGGCGATGACCGCGAGGCCCGTACAGCCGAGCCTTCACGATGATCAGATCATCGGCGGGATCGAAGCGGCGAACCTTCACGGGACGAAGAAGCTCAGCGGCGCGCGCACTCGTCCCGTGTAGAAGTGGCCGATCTCCTCGTACTGCGTCGGCAGCGCCCTCGCTTGCAGAAGCGGATCTGCGCGCCGTGGTCCGGATCCGGCCACACGTGCCGAACGCACTACGTCTTCATCATCGCCCCACTCGATCTCCACGAGCGCTACCCATTGGTCACTGTAGCGATCGCAGATCTCCGCCCAGCTCAGCAATTCCGATATCTGCACCGCGGGCCGCGCATGCGATTCGCTCATGACGTCGAGCGTGCGCGGCCCGTCGCCCCTTGGCAAGAATTCTTGCGTCGATGATCCCGGTGGAGATCGCGCGAGCGGTTTCGAGCACTGGTTCGTTCTGACGCCGATTGCAGATCGGCGACACCAGTCGTTCGACTACACGATCACGCCGCGTAGCACCGCGAGACCCGAGATACGCGACACGTGTTACGAATGCGCGACATGGGTAGTTGGGGATCCGGAGCCTTCGACAGCGATAACGCATCCGAGTTTATCGATGAGGCCGAAGAGTCTCCCGGGCCGGCTACTGCCCGCGCACTTCGGCTGAAGAATGGCTACCTCGACGTCGACGAAGGCAACGCTGCCTGGGCAGCGTGCGAGCTCGTCGCGATCGCATCGGGCCACGGCAAGCCCACCGACGACCGTGTCCGGGAGCTCGCTGCCCGGGTCAAACCGACGGCTGGCCTGCGCAAGCTCGCCCTCGCCGCACTGCCACGAATCGCGGATCGCGAGAGCTCCGAGCTCGCGCAATTGTGGGAGGGCGACGAGGGCTTCGTCGCCGCGATCAAAACGCTACGCAAACGCTTGGGTGCCAAGCCGCGCGCTGTCGCGAAACCGAAGACAAGAAAACCCGCGCCCGTGCGAGGACCAGTGGATCCATGGCCCGCGTACCGCAAGGACAACGCGAAAGCGTGGGCGGCACGCCGTCGCAAAACCACGCCCGGACCGTTCGGCGATCCCGAGGTGCTGGTGAGTCTGAACGAATGGTTCGACGAGTGTGGCGTCGCCAACGGTTTCGAACGGCTATATGACGAAGCGATCGGAAGCCAGGGCTTCGGTCGGCCGAACGAAGATGGCGAGCGGCGAACCTATGCGCGGATCGGCATGGTCGCGCTCTGGCGCGGCACGTGGCCGAAGCGCGACTGGCCGAAGACCATCAAGCTACCCGTGGCACCGAACAAAAAGGTGATGGCCAAGGCGGTGAAGGCCGCGCGGATCCTCGTCGGTCAGGTTCTGTCACCCGACTCCGAGCTGCCGATGATCTGGGGCGACCAGCTGCCGCCGATCGTGGCGAAGCTGACCGCGGCGCTCAGCTAGCGCTCGCGCGAACGTCTCCGGCCGCTCGTCGCAGAGGTGCCGACCCGGCTACGGCGAAGCGTTCCCCGAATCGTCGACGGAGAATCGTGTCCAGGGAACGATTGGACCACCTAACCCTTCGACTTTAAAGAGGCCATCTAAAATCGCACTCTAGAGGTCAGGGGTTCGATCCCCCTACACTCCACCAGGTAAACCGAAACGGTCTGCAGAGATGCAGGCCGTTTTTGGTTTTCGGCGACGGCGCGAATCGTTCCCTGACTCTAGAGGTGGTCTTCGATTTCACGCACTTCGCGACCATTCGTTCCCTGGTTCTTGGCTCACGCCCGACGACCCGCGACTGGCTGAAGCACCCGCGCCAGCCGCGCGAAAGGTTCGGTGCCAACGTCTTCTTCTAGTACAGGCTTGTCGATCGGCGTCGCTTGTAGAAACGCTCCTCCCGACCCGAGGCTCACGATGTCGGCTGCTCCGGCCTCGCGTGCGATTTGCTCGATCCCACCGAGAGTGCGGACGTGCGCAGCACCGAGAAACGTCCCCCACGATGGGCCTCGGATCACGCGGCCCCACTGCGAACGCCAATACATCTCGTCCGAAACACGTGCGCGCTGTTCCGAATCGAGCTCCGAGCTTCCGCCGATTGCCCAGGCTAAATCCGACGCAAAGCGTGGCGACCTCGACCACAGAATCACGCCGGCGTTCGCCACGACCGCGTCTGCGAAAGCGATCACAGCTTCGACAACGCGACTTGGTGTCAAACGCTCTAACCAGCTAGGCCCGGCGGCGATAACGAGATCGTAGCGCCAAGCTTGTTCGAGTGGAACAGGGAGTCGTGCTGACGGTGTTGTGTGCGCAAGCACCATCACCTGATCAGACTCCAGCGTCTTCGGTGGAGTTTCGACAGTCGCGGTCGACGTCTCTCCACGACGCAGCTTCCGCTCGAGTGCCGACAACTCGTAAGTTGTTCCCGGTGTTGCCCGCTGGTTGTCTACGCGGTGAAACCATTGGACCAACGAGCTCGAGGGTTCGCTCTCACCGAACAGTTGCTCGAGGAGCCGGACTAGCGGCGTCGGATCGGCTGACAAATCGTGGTCGAAGTACAGGGCGGCTCCCAGCGCGACGTGGTCGACAAGGCTCATGGCCGACACGCCGGATAGAGCTCGCCAGCAGCCTCGAACAACGGCCCGTCAGAAGTCTGCTTGCAGCGTTTCGCCCGATCGTCGTTCTTGAAGCGATCGCGGACGTCGCTCACGTACCGAGCTGCTTGATCGCTCACGCTCAGCGACCGGTCGTCTCGGTCGTGACACGACCCGTTGTTGACGGACCTGCCAGGCGCGACACCTGCATTCCATGCCATCACCGGCGTGTTCCACGTCTTGGTGATGATGAAGTTGCTGCTCTCCTGCATGATCGCGATCTTAAGATTAGCGATCTGCGGGACGGTCGGCACCACCGGTCGGCAGGCGAGTGCGGCACGTCATGCAATCAAGAGTTGGAGGAATCCGTGATGAAGGAGAGGAGGGCGGCGTGGGTGAGCGCAGAGCTAATCATCGCGAGTGCGCACGGCGTCGCATTGGCCGACAAGCTGAGATCGACAGGGACGCTGAGAAGTTGATCCATCAATACCAGGACGGGAAATCGGACCGGATAACGAGGTCAAGGGCGCGCTATTGCATACGATACTTCATCGATGATCGAGCGGGTTCTACGAACGGCGACGGGTTCGCCCAGGCCGACGCGCTCGATCGAGAAGACGTGGCCGCGATGACGTTCGAAGAGCGAATCTCGGAAGTCGAACGCCTGCGAAGGATCTGGTTCGGTGAAGATAGAGCTGAGTCGCGATTGGACCGAGTTCTTGAGTGCGCTGATCTCCCATCGCGTGCGGTTCGTGATCGTCGGGGGCCACGCGGTCGCGGGGCACGGGGAACCGCGACTCACGGAAGACCTCGACGTATTCGTCGAAAGGTCTGCGGCAAACGCACGCCGCATCCGTGAAACACTCGTCTCGTTCGGGTTCGGCAACGTTGTTCCCACGCTGACCGAGCGCGCCCTCACAAGGTGTTCATGCTTGGCCGCAAGCCATGGCGCATCGACATCCTCACGAGCATCGATGGTGTCAGTTTCGAGCAGGCGTGGAAGACAACGCCCGCAGCTCGGACAACCTTACCGGCGGCCCGAACATGAGCGACGAGATGGTCATGCAACGTCGCGCGAGCAAGCCGCGAACTCGCCCGCACCTATCGTGATAGCATTCAGGGTCGTGGCCGACGCTCCGAACGTGTCTTCATCCGAGATCGCCACGCTCGTGGCGAAGCTCGACCCGGAGGTCCGGGACGCAATCGGCGATGTCGACCGAACCCTGATCGCGCTCGCGCTTCAGCAATCTCCCTGGGACCGGCTGAGGTCGGCATCTCGAATGGCGCAGGCCCTGGTCAGGATCCGAGATGGCGTCGCACCCGAAAGCCACTGACCTACCCGCGCTGCTCGCGAAGCTATGCGATGCGGGGATCGAATTCATCATCGTCGGCGGTGCCGCGTGCGTGATCCAAGGCGCGCCGATCACAACCAACGACCTCGATATCGTCCATCGTAGGACGCCCGAGAACATCGAGCGGCTCCTCGAGGTCCTGGTTCAGCTCGATGCAACGATGCGCTACGACTTCGCGAACCGAGGCCTCCGACCAACGAAGGAGCTGTTGGCGGGCAAAGGACACTTGAACCTGTCGACCTCGCTAGGCCCGCTCGATCCGCTGTGCGAGCTCGACGGTCTGGGCTTCGACGAGTTGCTAGGCCATAGCCAGTCTGTGGTCGATGAGGGACGACTGCTGCGGGTGCTCGACCTGCCGACGCTCATCACCGTGAAGACAAAGGCCGGACGTCCGAAGGATCGCCTCGTGCTTCCGATTCTGATCGCTACACTGCAGGAGCGCGGCAAAGCGAAGTAACAGCGATCCGCAGCTCCAGCAATCGTTCCCCAGCTTTCTCGACGAGGATTCGGATTCCGGAAACAATTCGATGCTTCAAGCGTTTGAATTTGTACGGGTGCATCTAAAATCGCACTCTAGAGGTCAGGGGTTCGATCTCCCTACACTCCACCAGGTAAAGGCCCCGCAGAAATGCGGGGCCTTTTCGTTTCACGCTTCTTCGCGGACGCCTGCCTCGGAAGCCAACTGTGCGGATCGGCGACAAAACGGCGGCCGCCTTGCGATACGATGCCGACGTGGGGGATCCGACGAGGTCGGCGCCGGCGCAGGCGCCAGCGCCGGCGGTGGGAACCGACCAGGAGGGCGCGCACGAGCCCGCATCCGGATCGGCGGGTACAACTTTCACGAATCACGGTGTGGTGCCACCGGTCTCGGCGCCCGTCGCGTCCTTTCCGGGCAGCTCGGCGACCAGTGCGTCGAATCTCGCGTTCGGACCTACTGGCTATACAACGCCGCTCGCGCGTCCCGGCGATCTCCAGGCTCGCGCCGATCGGCTCCAGATCGAGCGGCTGCTCGAGTCCGGGTCCGTCTCCTCCGGCCAGGAAGCGATCGCTGCGCTCGACATGCTGTTGGGCATGGCGCCCGACGAACGGACCAAGGTCATCGACCAACTCGACGACCGTGGGTTTACGAACTTGCTCGAGCGGCTCACCGACGACCAGCGCGCGCGGTTTGCGACCCTCGTCGATGCGGCGTCGAATCCGAAGCGACGACTTCAGCTCTGGGGCGCGCAGCACACGTCGCGCGCCCGCGTGGATCTCCAGCGCTACAACGACAATT
The DNA here is from genome assembly GCA_040004535.1 of Deltaproteobacteria bacterium. GTDB lineage: Bacteria > Myxococcota_A > Polyangia > Haliangiales > Haliangiaceae > JABFXX01. The sequence continues at coordinate 58,795 of JBDUAS010000012.1, read as the reverse complement.
TCGGCGAAGACGACGAGCGCACCGATTCGCAACAAGCGGCGAAGGACCGCTTCGATCGTCGCAAGATAGGCGTGGACTCGACAGAGCGCGAAGTGACGATCGAGACAGCGTCGCTCATGAAGAAGCCAGATCTCTCGGTCGCGGACGTCGATGCGATGCGCGCGCGGAAGGATCGCGAGCTCGACGTCGAGATGAAGCACAACATCAACCTCGTCGCGGAGGGCACGCCGCGAGCAGATGGCAGCGCGGTCCAGTGGTCCGGCGATGAGGTCGACTCTCTCGATCGATCGCTCGACAAGCTGCCGGGCGACCAAGCCGATGGCAAGAGCTCGGTTGCGACCTACACGCGTCGCGCAAACCGCAACTTCATGCAGACGCGCGGCGGGCAGTACGGCACCGACGAGATCGATATTTACGACAACGCACACATCCAGCCTCCGGGCCGCGAGCATGTCGATCCGGTCGAGTACTCGGCCACCCACGAAGTCGGTCACGACGTCGCACACGACCACGCTGCCGCGTTCTCGAAGTTTTCGAAGGCGGCCAACTGGCACGACACCGATCGCGCGACGCTCGACAAGCAGGTTGGTGACTCGGAGGTCCTCGAGGGCGTCAGCGGCGGCGTCCACCTGGGCAATGACCTCGTCAAGCGCGACGACGACGGCAAATATCACGCGGTCGACGACACCGCGCTGCCCAATGGCAAGGAGATGGGCGCCGACCGTTGGAAGTACGCGGCGTCGAACGCGCAGGAGCACTTCGCCGAGACCTACGCGATGGCGGTGGAGAGCCCGGAGTCGGACCAGGCACCGTTCGCGGCGAGCGTGACTGCCAGCGTCGCGTCTGCCGGGTTGGGAAAGCGGAGCCGGCCATCTGGATTGGAGATCAGCACCGACAGCGGGGCGCTCGCGCCGGGTGTGACGCGTATGCGCGAGTGCACGACCTCGCGGTGCGGAGGATGGAACCATTGCAGCGCGATCACGTCGTCGTTGGTGGCAGGCGTGTTGTTGACCTCGACCTGGACGTCGAACACGGTGACGTCCTTGCGAAGCAGGAGTGCGCCGCCCGCGGTGGCGAGGTGCGCCTCGAGCTTGGCGTCGCCCATCGCGGCGCTAACTGTCTCGCCCGAGATGTCGAACGCGACCCAGTCGCCGCTGACCGGCAGCGAGACGGTCTTCGTGGCCGTCGTCGGAAGCCGCAGACGTCCGTCTGGATTCGTCAGCACGACGGTTTGTGCAGTCGATGCCGTGCCTGTCATGCGGATCCGGCAATGCACGATCGGGCGTTCGGCAGGTGCCGTTCGCTTCACACGCACGGCGTCGTCGTCGGGAGCGGGCGTGTTGTTGATCTCGATCTCTACGTCGACGACGTGGGCGGTCGCCGTGTGGCTCGTGCCGCCGCACGCCGCCGTCACAACGACGTTTCCGATCGCCGCCCACTGCGTGGTGAGTGTCGCGCCGGCTCCCGCCGCCGGCGTTCCGCCGGGCGCAGTCCACGCGACGCCTGCGACGGCCGTTCCCGTCGCCGTGAACACCTGGTTGTGACGGACGAACACCGTCGGCGCCGCCGGGGTCACGCCCGTGACTCTGCACGCCGGTGCCGGCGGTCCAGGGTGCGGCGGTGCGGGTGGTGCGGGTGGTGGTGGATGAGATGGTGGTGGTGGATGAGGTGGATGAGGTGGAAGCGCAGCGTAGAGATACGCGGCGTTTTCGTTTTCGGAGCTGCGTTCGAATTGTTCCCTGATTCTAGAGGTGGTCTTCGAGCTCGCGCACTTCGCGACCGCATTCGTTCCCTACGGGACGAGCTTGTTAGCGCCGCACCAAGCGGAGAATGTGGTTTCTGATCCATCGCAGCCTCGATGGCGGACGTGCGAAGCGCGTTGCACCGAGCACGGCAGTGAGCGCGAGCGTTTCGCCGCGTGCGATCGAGGTCAACAAGAAGCAAAACTCCACGTGGTACCGCGCGCAAGCGCCGTAGCGCCGTAGCGATAGCTCGGAGAGCTCGAAGAACAACCGTTGTTCGAGCGATGCGCTGCGCTGGACCGGGTCAGCCCACGCTGCACCGCCGCACGGTCCGTCGTAGCGCGGCGAGACGATGCGCTAGTTTCCGACGATCCCGAACCAGGTGCGCGTCGTCGTGCCGAGCTGCGATACGATCACGAACGGCTCCGCGGCGAACGAGGTGTCGGCGGAGAGCACGTCGATCGTGAGATGAAGCACGTCGCCGTTGCTGCCGCTGCTACGGTCGAACGTGAAGCCGAGCTTCGCCGGTGCGCCCTTCAGCCTCTCGGCGTCGAGCGCGCTGACCTGCCACGGCCCCGAGGTCGGCGCATCGCTGAACAGCTCGAGCGCGATGGTCGCGCTGCCGCCGACCGGAACGTGCACGCCCGTGGTCGCCAGCGTGTAGCCGAGCACCTGGAACGTGACCGGATCACTCATCACCGGCGCAGTGTTGAAGTAGGGCTCGGCCATGGCCGGCACGCAAGGCTGGTGCCCCGCGAGCGCCGCGGCGTTGGACCACGCGCGCGTCACCGTGTAGCCGAGATCCGCTGGCGTGGTCCGCACGCTGGTGAACTCGCACATGTCCGCGATCTCGCCGCTGTCCGCGAACGCCAGCACCGCGTAGCCCGCCGGCTCCACGTACCAGCCCAACCCGTGCGGATCGGTCGCGGCCTCGATCAGCTCGTGCGAAAAGTTGAGGGTCGAGGCATCGAGCATCGTCGTGCCGTCGAGCCCGCTATCGCACTCGATGATCACGCTGAACGTGACACGCGTGCTGCCGACCGCCACGTCATCGTGATAGCCACCGACGAAGTCCACGCACGCGCGTCCGATGCCGTCGAGCGCGAGCGCGGTCGTCTTCGGATAGAACACGCTGTAGATCTTCGTCGGGTCGGGCGTGCCCCACTCGGCGTGCGTGCCGTCGAGCTGGCTCGCGATCCACGACCGCACCGTCGCCTGCGTGATCGTCGCCGGCGCCACGGTCGCCACGCGGATGGGTGACGCCGAGGTGATCGCGCCGATCCCGTAGGCGTTCGCAATCTCGTGCCAGTACGCGGTCGCACCCAGCTTCGCGGAGAACGCCACGAAATCGGCTGCGTAGGGGTCGTCGGCGAATGTGATCGGGACGATCACGGGCGCGGGCATGACCTCGCCGTAGCTGGTGAGCTGGGGCTCGCGCGGATGCGGCGCCGGAAACACGGCCGCCGCGTCGGCGGGCTCGAGCGGCGCGTCGAGGGTTGGCATTGCGGTTTCGCCGCCGTGGCAACCCGCCGCGGCGAGCGCGAGGAGCAGCACTCGCATGAAGCGACGCTACCACGCGATTGCCACGGCCCGCGGCTCGCAGCCGCTGAGCGGTCGAGCATCGGCCACCTCGCTGCGACCACGGGTATCAACGAGGTCGTCGACAAGGCGTTCACTGCGCGCGTGTGCTGGGGGCAGTTTGCGAACATGCTCGAGATGCCTGAGCGCCCGCACGAGTGAGTATGCCGGCGGTGCTACGTGACACAGCGACAGATCGCCCAGGCGCTCGAGCTCGAGAAGCAGCTCGATCAAGCGGGCGGCCTGATGATCGGATCTCCTCGACTGTTCGCTCTCGATCATGACCTTGTTCGCCGCACGCCCGGGATCGCAAGACCGTGGTCGGCATTCACGCGATCGCCAGCGGGAGTACCCCACGCTGATCTGCGTCCCTCGCCAACGGTTGCAGGAGACGGTGCTCGATACCAGACTGCTAGACGACGGATGTCGGAGAGTGCCGAGACTGCGCTGCTGGGCGAGGTGGTCAGGTCGCCAGGCGACGATGCACCGCGGCTGGTGTGGGCCGATGCGCGAGGAGGCGAGCGCGGCGAACTGGTGGCATTGCAATGCGAGCTCGCGCGTGGTGTTCGCCCAGTCGCAGAGGCCGGGGCGATTCGCCGACGGCAACGCGAGCTGGTTGACCAGTACGGGCATGGCTGGTCGGGACTGGACGGCCTGGCGAAGCGCTGCCGGTTCCGGCGCGGCTTCGTCGAGCTGGCGACGTTTAGCGCTGCACGCTTCTGCGACCATGCGGATGCGATCTTTGCGGCAGCCCCGCTGCTCGCGTCGATCGAGCTCGAAGATGTGACTGATCTGTGGGTGCAGCGCGTGCTCGAACATCCCGCGTTCGGGCAGGTGCGCGGGTTCGCGCTGGGGGTCGGGGCGAACGCTGACGACGCGCTCGTGGCTGGAGCGGGCAACGGCGCATTCAGCAAACTCGCGACGCTCCGGCTTGGCGATCTGCGGCCACGAACGGCGCAAGAACTGATCGTGTCTAGGCAACTGCGCCACCTCGAGCGGCTCGTGGTGTCGGGCAGCGATGAACACTTGCAGGCAGTGTTCGCGACGACGACCCGGCTGCGTGCGCTCGATTTGTGGTTCCAGCGAAAACCGGACCGGTTGGTGCCGTCGCTTCCCCCTACCCTCACCGAGCTCGTGATCTCGGCAAGTGCGCTCGACGTGCTCGCTGCGACCCCACTCGCCAGCAGGCTGGAACGGTTGGTGCTCACCGACGTACGCGGTGCGGACGTGTTGCCAGTACTCGGCGCGTTTACGAGCCTTCGCTCGCTCGATGTCCACACCCGAACGGCTACCGTGCTCGAGGCAGTGGGGTTCGCGGCTGCGGCGCTGCCACAATCGCTGCGCGAGCTGCGGTGCAACCGGATCTCGCCCGAGACTGCGCGCGTCGTGGCCGAGCAGTATGGTGCACAGCTCGAGTTGCTCGAGATCAACGGACTCGACGTCGAGGTGGCCGACACACTGCAACCACTGGTCGCGGGCGAGCTGTTCGCGAACCCGTTGGTGCCGTCATGGTTTCCGATGTTCGCAGGCGAGTTGCCGCACGCGCCGGGGTGGGACTACCCGTTCGTGCGGTTTTCGCCTGCGCGTAGCTGACCACGTGCGTGCTTGCCAGGGATCACAACTGCCATGCGGTAAGCGCCTACGCCGCGCGAGCACGAAGCGGCGTGGCATGGGAACCTACAATCCACTGCCGATACGGCGCGCGGCAGCACGCGCGTGACGAGGTGCGCTGTGGTATCGGCCATGCGTCGCGCCATACAGCTCGGGCTGATCAAGGCTCGCCGTACGGATTCGGGTTCGCCCGCAGGTATTCCTCGTGAAGTGGTCGAAGCGTTGAGCCGGGCCGACGCAGCTCGATGTGAATCACCGAAGGGTTCGGTTCAGGCCGCGCCTCGCCGGTCGCTGCCGACGGCGTACAGCGCGAAGACGTGCCCGACGGCTAGGTTCTCCCGGTCGCGCCCGCGGTGCTGGATCTACGGCGCGGAGCGTTCAAGGCGTCGTATCGCCGTCGCGGCGCTGCCGTTTGAACTCGGAGTAGCCAGCGTAGCCGCCGCCAAGCGCGACGCCGTTGACGCCGCCGATGATCGTGCCCGCGGCGAATCCGCCGAGGGTGCCGAGACCCGGAACGATCGATCCTGCGAATGCACCTGCAGCAGCGCCGCCGATTGCGCCGCTGACACCGCCGAGGATCGCGCCGTTGAACGCCTGCTCGGCCATCCACGAGGGACGGTAGCCGCCACTGACGTCGAGCAGATCGCGATCGTTGATCGTTTGCAGAGCAGATGTGCTGTTCATGCACGAGTCTTCGTGCAACGGCGATGCCATCCGAGCCATGTAGCGCACGGGTTTCACTTCGTCTGCCGCGGCATACGAAACCGCGGCGCGCTCGGGCGCGAACTCCGCGAGATCGCTCGTCGCGAGCGGTCGCGTGCGTGTCGTCGGGCGTGAGGCTCAGTGGCCAGGCTATTCGAGGCGCCGGCGGTTACTGCAGCGTGATGATCGCTTCGGTCCACTGCGCGATGTGGTTGCCTTCGGCGAGCCCGACCTGCTGGTGAGTCTGAACGAACGGTTCGGCTGAAGACGATGCCGAGCTCGAGTCAGCGGACGCGGACCGAGGCACGCAGATCCGGGAACTGCGCATCGATGGCGCCCGACATCATGTCGAGATCGCGGTTCATGGCGCTCTGCTTGTCGTTCGCCTTGCTACAGGCGTCGGAACCCCTCTGCAGCTCGGTCTGGATGTTGTTGAGCTGCAGCGCTAGCGTCGGATCGCTGGCCAGATCGGTGAGCGACTCGACGTAGAGTTGCATGCCTCGCACGTTGATGTTTCCGCCACGACCATTGAGGTACTCGTTGGCAGCACTCAGCTGGAGGATGATCGCCATGTTCGCTTCGATCGTGGCCCACCTGTTGGCGTCGCTCAGGATGGGGTTCTGGCTGACGGTCGTCTTCAGCGTGCAGTGCCCAGGGGTCAAGCTCAGGCTGGCATTCGCCTGACAGTTCGCCTGAATGCCCGCCGATGCCTGGCCCGACGCCCCGCCATTGCCAGCGTTGCCCGCAGCGCGAGCACCGGCGCTGGCGCTGCACTCGCTGACCAGATTTGCATTGAAGCTGGGCGGCCGGCACTCGAGCGTCGTCTTCACCTTGATCGCGTTGTGGATGAAGTTGGCGATCGCATTGGCGTTGGCCTCCACGCCGAGCGCCGCGGCGAGGTCGGCGGTCGCGCGGGCATTCATCTCGTAGGCTCGGTTGACGGCCTGCAGGTACCCCTCTGCTTCGACGACCCATGAAGCGTACTTCGGCGGCATCTGGGCGATCGGGAGTCTGATCTCTGCGCTCGCGCTGACCGACGCGCTCCCACGCATCGACCCTCCACCAACACAAGCGGATGACAACGAAACAGCAGCGAGGACGGCAGCAAGTACACAACGAGTCATTGTTCGTTCCTTCTCAAATTGCCCGGAAAGCACCGCCGCCATTATATGGCGCCGCAGAGCGAGTAGCGACGATCGCAAACGCCGCACCATTCACATCGTACGCTACGCACCATCTCGCGAGGTACATGCAGTGCCCGCAGCGGCGTCATCGGGCGCACGCTGCCCACACTGCGCGCTCGCGCACGTCGCCGCGATTTGAAGGGTGAGCGCTGCTGCCTTCTCACACTGAAGCAGTCGCTCGCGAGCGACCGATTTTCGGCGAGCGCAGTTAGCCACCGAGCAGAACGCGCCGGCGCTCCGGCCAGTAGTGTCGCGGTTGTAGTTCTCGGCAACCGCCGCGACGCCGGGCATCACTACGTCATCACCTCGGTGTTGCCGGAAGGCAACTGTACGATCAGCGTCGATGCGTTCCACTCGAGCAACGCGTCGGTCGGTCCCGCACCGACGATCCGGACCGAGACGATCCAGGGCCCGAACACGGTGACGAACCTCGGCTCGCTGACGATTTCGATCGACGGACTGTCCGACTCGGCCACGATCGTGATCAGAACTGTCCGAGCAGCGAGAGATCGTAACCGCCGGGCGTCGGTGCGATCGCGACGTGCACGTCGGGATGTCTCGCGTGCAGCCACGGCACGGCGAGCCCCACGCCGAGGCCGAGTGCGCCGCCGAGCGCGATATCCGACGGGAAGTGATAGCCGCCGAGCATCCGTTCGGTCGCGACGCTCGCCGAGACGAGGCCCGTCACGACCCATGGCCAGACTCGTTCACCGTAGCGCTTGCGGATGGTGAACGACGCCGCCGCGAGGACAGCGGTCGTGGTCGCGACGTGGCCCGCGACGAACGAGAGATAGCCCTCGCCGGTGGTGATGGCCGATGGGTCGCCGACATAGGTGCGAGGCCGCGGCCGTTGAAAGCCGAAATTGGCGACTTGTTGAAACAGCGTACTCACCATCACCGTCTCGGTCGCCACGACGAGGTCTTCGCCAAACACTCGATTCGGACCGACGATGATCAGGTCGAGGATCGGCGGGACGCCAAGCGCGAGTCCCACCGTAACGTCACTGACGTGACCTGCGGCATCGCTATGGTTGCCGATCAGGTGCCGGTCGAAGGAGTTGACCTCGTCGACGTTGCAGGGACAGCGCTGATCCACGATGTGGTTCCCGAGATACGTACGCAGGAGTCCCGCCGCGGCACCGGCAAGAGTGATCGGGACGTCGATCCACAGGTGGACCTCATAGACGGAGCGAGGCGTCGTCGGCTCGATCGGCGCTGGGTCCGGCGCTGGGTCCGGCGCTGGGTCCGGCGTCGGTTCTGGCGTGCTCGCGGCGACTGGCGGTGCGACCGGTTGCGCGCTCGCGAGACTGAACGCACTCGCGACGAGCACGACCCCGACCTTCCACGATCCGCGCATGCTTAGGACCTCATCCGCGTACACCTTGATGCATCGGCACGGGAAGCGCTCGCGTAAATGGCGCGCAAGTTGTCGAGAGCTTCCGCGTCGGCGACCGCGTCGCAGCACTGACCGTCTAGGGTGGCTTCGGCGAGCTCGGTGTTCCGCTTCACGATCTCGAACAACGCCTCGGCGAAGGTCGGGGAGATCGCATGGATCGCTTCGTGTCGGGCGAGCCCGAAGGTCACGAATCGCTCGAGCGTCTCGCCGAGGACGAGGGTTCGAGTGCGCTATCCGGCGAGAAGCGCATCCAGCTGGTCGAACGACTCGGGCATGCCGTCGTACGAGCCCTTCGCCGCCTCGAACGCTTCGGCCGACGGATACAGCTCGTGCAAGACGATCCGCGTCGTGTCGCCGCGGTCCTCGAGCGTCAGCGTGCTGAGCTGACCGGCGTCGCCCTCGTCGTTCGTCCACACCAGTCGCGAGTGCGGCGACACCTCGAGATAACGGCCGAAGAACGCCATCCCCTCCGGCGCGGCGGGATGTGCGAACACGAAGCGATAGCTACCGCCCGTGCGAACATCCATCTCGCATGACAACAGCGTGAGCCCGCTCGACTTCGGAACCCACCATCGCCGCATGATCTCGGCCTTGGTCCACGCCTCGAACACGATGCGCGCCGATGCGTTGAACGTGCGCGTGATGACGATCTCGCGCTCCGACTTCAGTTCCACTCTCGTCTCGTCCTTCCTCGCTGTGCTCCCTCTTTCTCTTTCTGCTTCATGTCCTCGATCACCTGGTCGAGCTCGTCGAAGCGCGTGCTCCACAGCTGGCGATAGCGGTCGATCCACGCCGTGACCTCATCGAGCTGGCGCGGGCCGAGCCTGCACGTCCGCACGCGCCCCACCTTCGCCGTCGCGACGAGCCCGGCATCCTCCAACACACCGACATGCTTCTTCATGCCGGTCAGCGTCATGTCGAACCTCTCGGCGAGATCCGTGATCGACGCATTCGCCCGCCCCAGCTGCTCGAGCACACCCCGCCGCGTCGCATCGGCCAATGCGGCGAACGCAGCGTCGAGCTGCGCGGCTCTAGATAACTGAACCATCTGGTTCAGTGTTGCGGAAGACCCACCGAAAGGCAGGGGCTACTTCTCGAGGTTTTGGCCGCTAGCCATTCGGCCGCGAGTCCGAGCCGCCGCGCAGCCTCGATCTGAGCCCTTGCTGCATCGGGCGAGGTGTCGCGATCCACGTCCTGTCGCTAGCTCGATGGCATTGTGGTGAACGGTTCGCGTCGAGTATCTTGCCCCGCGTCGCGCCCGCGGCGGAGGGCACGATCAAGGCGCGGGCGGCGTGGGCTGCGCGGGCTTGGCGTTGGGCGCGTGGGCCGGTTTCACCGTCGGCTTCGCCGGCTGGCCGGGCAGCGGCGCGAGTGGCGACGACTTCGAAGTCTGGTCCGCCTCGCGATAGGCGCGCTGCGTCGCATCCATGCTGTCGTTCGAGTTCACGAGCTCGGATCGATCGCGATCGCTCTGGCTCGCCGGCGGTGCGAGGCCCGTATTGGCTCGAGACTTTGCGGTCGGGGTTTCGGCCAGCTTCGACTGACCGGGGCCCCCGCACGCGGCGATCAGGAGCAAACCGGCCAGGAGGATGTTCATAGGTCCACCGTACGAGCAAATGGGCCGCGCGGCAATGCGATGCCTTTTCGTTAGCTCCGCTGCGATCAGCTCACGTTGACCGCGACTGCGAGGCAGACCGGATCGGTCGTGAGCGATAGGATCTCGTCGAGGCCGATCGCATCGAGCCGCGTCGCATTCTGACTCCGAGTGAAGCACGCGCTGGACTCACTGATGACCGCCGGTTTCGGCGACTTGCTCCGTACAGCCCTCATTCCCAACGCCGATCATGTTGGTGAGCTCGCCGGTGCACATCGGCGCGTCGGCGAGAGAGGCCGATCCGACGAGCTTGCCATCCGAAGCGAAGTACTCGGTTCCCATGCCCATGCCTTCTTGCGTCCGCACGAAGCGATATTCGCCGCAGGTGCCGATCCAGTAGTAGTAGTGGTCCTTGTGGGGCTGGCGAGCAAAGCTCGCCGCGCTGTCGTACGTCGGGCACTTTCGAGTAGAGCAGTACGCTTCGATCGTCGTGGGCAGACAGGCGGAGCCCGAGCCAGCGGCTTCCTTGTTAAACGAGGGCGGAGGCGGCTTGGGTGATGTCGCGCACGCGAGCATGAGAACGATCAGGGCTGCATGGGGAACGCTGCGAAGGTCCATGCGCGATCAACGCCCGACGAGCGAAGTCCTAACACCTCACGGTGAGACTTCGATCGTGAGCGAGGAGAGCTCGTCGGGGAGTGCCGGCACCACGAGCTCGGCGCGCGCCGCGGAGAGACACCGTGACATCCGGTCGCCGACACGCGCGCGAGCCTTGCCACCTCCAGCGGCCTCGAAGCTAACGACGAGCACTGGCGGCGAGCCGCGCGTGTTGCGAATCTCGGCTTGCACGCACGCTCGGACCTTCGACGACTGCGCGAACAGGTCTCGCGCGGCCGCGACAGGGTCGCGCCAGGCTTCATACGCGGCGGGCATCGCAGCCACGCGCGGGCCAAACGTAAACCTCATGTCGAGAAGCTGCTCGGGGAGCGGGGGGATCGCGAGCTTCGCGGCAATCCGCTGATAGCAACGGTCCCTGTCTGTAAATCCGAGATAGCCAAGGCTGTGTGGCACGAGGTACTCGACCGCGACCGAGCCTCGCGAAACTCGGAACCACGGCGAGCTCTTCCCCTCCGGATCGCCGGCTCCGCGCTCGAGCTTTGCGCAAGCCGCGATCTCGGTGCCGCGCTCGCGAGCGAATCCGGCGAGCAACCCAGGCACATCCGCCCACGGCGACACGCGTGGTATGGGCGCGGGCGCGGGCACGGGCGGCGAAGGAGCCGGCGCGAGCGCGGGCTCGAGGATCGCGGGAGTCGGCTCGCTCCGATGCGAAGTGCGGTTCGCAGCGAGCGCGATCACGACCGTCGCGAACACGACGCTCGCCAACCCGGCCGCGATCATGCGCGCGGGGTGCGGCCGATGCGCGCGGGCGATCACGCGTGGTGCAAGGCTTGTCGCCAACGCCGGGCGTGCCGCACGAATCGAAGCATCGAGCAGATCATCGTTCGTCATGGCAGCTCCAGGGTGCGAGGTTCCACCGCGTCGTCCGTGACCATCGCTGCGAGCCGCGCGCGCAGCGTCTCTTTCGCACGCGCGAGCCGCGAGCGTACGGTGCCGATCGGCACGCCGACGATCTCGGCGATCTCGCCGTACTCGAGCTCTCCCCACAGTTGCAGCACGATCGCGGTGCGCTGATCGTCCGGGAGCTCGAGCACGGCGGCGCGCACGGTCTCGTGGTCGTCCGCACGGACGAGTTGCGCTACGGCTCCGGCGACGACGACGAGCCGATCCGGATCGCTCGCGTCGCGCGACGCTCGGACGTGTGCGGAGCGCGCCCGATCGATGCAGCGATTGCGCGCGATCCGCAGCACGAACGTTCCCAGTCGCGCGGGCCCGTGCGGATCGAATCGTCCGAGGCCGAGCAGCGCGGCGAGCAACGCGTCCTGGGCGCAGTCCTCGGCGTCCGCACCGGCGAGCGCGACGCAGACCGCATAGACGCGCTGCTGGTAGACCTCGACGAACGCCCCCTGCGCCGTACATGTCGAGTAGGAGGAGCGAGTAGCGTTCTGTAGCGCAGATATATTCGCGACCGATTCCTGCTACTTACGCGTCCGAGCGATCTCTTGCGGAATCAGGTTCGCATCCTCGGAGCATCGCGTGTGCTAACGGCGTTCGTAGCGATCGATGCTCGCCTGCTGCGCAGCAACGCGTGCCGCGCACTGCTCGGCGGTCTCGAGCGCGAGCGCGAGGTTGCGCGGGCCACCTGTGAAGTTGTCGACGCGCGGCGTGAAAAAAGCGCGGAGTGCATCGGCGCGGGTCGGATCGCAGACCTTGTAGAGGCGCGTCGCAAAACCGGCGTAGCGATCGGGGAGCATGGGTACGAGCGCGTCGAAGTGAGCGGTGAGCCAGGTCCACGCGACGTCCCGGGTCTCTAGCGTAGAGAGCAGCGCCCCGACGATCGTCAACCGCTCGTTCTTGCGCAACCGCGGATCGAGCGAGAGGTCGAGCGCGCGGCCGAGCAGGGCTGGATCTCGCGTGCTCGCGAGCGCACCGAGCATGCGCTGCCGGATCTGCGCGTCCTCCGAGCCGGCGAACCGCGCGACCAGCGCGTCGAACACGGTCGCGTCGCCAGTGCGCATTGCGGCACCGAGCGCGGTCGACGCGAGGTCCGGATCGACGACCTCGGGATGAAAGGCGCCGTCACCGCCGACGCCGAGCATGCGGCGACCGAGCCGCGCCGCCTCCGCGAGCAGTCCGCGATCCGCGAGGTGCAGCGCGACGAAGTTGTACAGGTCGCTGCGGAACAGGCGCCGCCACGGTGGGTCGCTCGCCGCCGGCTTCCATCCGACCGCGGCGATGGCGGGCGCGTACAGCTTCGCGATCCGCGAGCGCAGCGCCGTGCGGCGCGCGCCGGTCACCATGAAATCATCGACGAACGCGTACACGGACAGCGGCGCGATCGCGACGGTGCCGTGGTTGTCGCGCGCGAGTGGTTCGAGCGCGCGCAGCACCTCTTCGCCCGGCATCGCGCCGCTGCGAAACGCGGCGTCGAGATCGTGGACGAGTGCGAGCCGCTCGGCGGTCGTCAGATGGCTCGTGCCGCGGTCGCGCAAGGCTGCGAGGTCCTCGGCCGGCTGCGTGAACCGGTAGTAGCCAGTGGCGCCCGCGTTCGGCATCACCCAGGCCGGGCAGGTCGGCAACTCGAGCGTGCCGGTCGGCTCGACGAGCAGCGTGCAGGCTTCGCCCGCATCCGTGCGCACGCACACCGGGATCGACCACCGCACGTCGGCGCCTGCGGGAGCGCCGGCCGGGCGCCAGCGAGACTGCGCGAGCGCGAGGTGACCCTTGCCGGCGGTGCACGACGCCGCGACCCGGACGACCGGGACGCCGGGCTGATCGAGGAAGCTAGTCGCGATCGATTTCAGATCGCGGCCGGCGGCTGCAGACAGCGCGGCGACGAGGTCGTCCGTCGTCGCATTGCGACCTGCGTTCGCGGTCAGGTACGTGTGGATCGCTGCGCGGAACGTGTCGTTCCCGACGTAGTGCTCGAGCATCGCGAGGAACGCGGCGCCCTTCTCGTAGGTGATGCCGTCGAACGCGTTCGTGATGTCGTGCGTACTCTCGATCGGCTGGCGCACCCGCCGCGCGCTCGCGAGGCTGTCCTGGTTCATCACGGAGTCGGCCGCATCGACGGCCGCGAGGTCGGCGTCGAGCTCGGGTCGCACGGCGCGCAGGGTCTTGGTCGCGAGGAACGTCGCGAAGCCCTCGTTGAGCCAGAGGTCGTCCCACCAGCTCATCGTGACGAGATCGCCGAACCACTGGTGCGCAGTCTCGTGTGCGATCACGTTCGTCACGCCAATGCGCTGCGCGAGCGACGTGACCTTGTCGTCGACGAGCAGCGCAGAGTCGCGGAAGGTGATCGCACCGGCGTTCTCCATCGCGCCGGACTGGAAGTCGGGCACCGCGACGAGGTCGAGCTTGGGATACGGAAACGCGACACCGAAGTAGCGCTCCTCCCACGCGAGCAGCGCCTGCTCCTCGACGAGCGCGAAGTGAGTGTCGTTGCCGCGCCCGGCGAGCGCGACCGCGGTGAGCGGCAGCGGCGAGGAGCGCACCTCGGTGGCCGGCACCGTGACCGCGCGCGACTCGAACGGGCCGACCGCGAATGCGACGAGGTAGGTCGGCAGCGGCGGTGTGGTCGCGAACTTCACGCGCTTGCTCGTCGGACCGGCGGACTCCTCGCTGACGATCGGCATGTTGCCGATCGCCACGGCCTTCGCCGGCACCGTGAGCGTGACGTCGAACGGGATCTTGAGGTCGGGCTCGTCGAAGCAGGGAAAAGCGCGGCGCGCGTAGATCGCCTCGAACTTCGAGAACACGGCATCTTTCACGCGATAGACACCGACGAGGTTCGGGTCGTACGCAGCGTCGTAGACGATGTGCAGAGTGGCACGGCCAGAGATCTTGGCTTCCCACGAGACCCGCGCGACGCCGGTCGGATCGAGCTCCTCGTAGCGCGCGACCTTGCCGTTGATCGTCGCCGAGGTGACGTGGAGGCGGAGGCCGTGCAGCCAGAGATGATCCCGTCCCTGGAGATCGATCTCGATATCGGCGACTCCGGTGAACCGCGGCTTCGCGGGATCGATGTCGAGCGCGAGCGACTCGTGACGCGGCCGCGCGTTGTCTCCCAGCCGCCCGAGTGGCACCGGCTCCGCCGGTTCCACGGCCTTCGCCGGCTCGACGCTCGGCGCTCGGATCGGCGCGCTCGGCGGCGCGACCTTTTCGTGACACGCCGCGAGCGCGCATCCGATCGCTAGCCAGCGCAGCTGGATCATGCGCCGCATCGTAGCGTGCCCAGGTTGGCGGCAGAGATGCAGGCTGTTTTGAACGTGACGTACCTGGACCGTACCGTGTAGAAGCCGCGCGTTGTTCGCGTCGTCACGTCCGCACCTGAGGCTTGCGAGAAGGCCCGCGGTCGGGCGGCGAACAGTTGCGACCCCGCATGACGATTTCATGCGACCGGAACCTCGTTCGCGGCTCCTACCAGCGCCGTCATGCGCGTACTCCTTCCTTTCATCCTTGTCGCGGCGTGTGGAAGTCATCACGGGGGTCTCGGCGGGGACGACGACGGGAGTGGAAACGGCACCAGCGATGGCGGCAACGGCACCGCCGACGCCGATGGATCGGGATCGGGATCGGGTTCGGGATCGGGTTCGGGTTCGGGATCGGGCTCGGGCTCGGGCTCGGGCTCGGGTTCGGGAGACAGCAACGCGATCCAGACCTGCGATGCGAACCATTGGCTCCCCATGATCAGCGTCGCAGGCCCGGGCATCATGCGCTACGCGGGCAAGACGTACGTGTTCGATCAGGCTGGCACGTCGTGGGCCGTGGTCGATCACGCGACCGGCATCGCGACCACGACCGGGATTCCACTACCGGCGGGCGCCACCGCGATGCAGCTCGTCAAGGCGGAGATCGGGCTCGATGGCAAACCGGTGGTCTGGTTCTTCAACGCGAACCACACGTACGCGACGCGCTGGGACGGCACGGCGTTCTCGCCGGCGATCGAGCTCTCGAGCTCGCAAGTCGTGCACGCCGATAGTGCGGGCCGGCTGTACGCGTATGGCTCGAACGGCCTGACCGAGTACTCGACGACCGGCACGCCCCTGGTGCGCGGCACGTTCACCGTGTCGACGTCGCTGCCGTGGAACGTCGGGGCCGACGGCACCGTCTACGTGCTGCACCAGGTCACCCGCCCGTCGACGATTCACCCGGGCGACACCGCGGACGATCTGGTCGTGATGCACCTCCCGCATGGCTCGCTGACGTGGTCGGCCGATCAACGAGTCGCGTCGAACGAAGGCTACGGCTTCGGCGGCACGGGCTTCGGCACCGCACCGGATGGCTCGCTTCACATCGCGTACATGCTCGGCGGGGTCAACTACTTCCGCTCGCACGATGGAGTGACGTGGGACGCGTCGCGCGCATCGGACTACGCATCGACCGCGACGATGATCGACGCCGCGCCGGGTAACGAAGAGATCGATCCACCGGATCGTCCGCAAGACGTGAACGGCTATCCGCATCTCATCGCGGCGCGCGACTACGAGCACATCGCGATCACGCTCGATTTCCCCACGAGCTCGCTCTACACGTCTTCGTACTATCAGCTGCGCCGTTGCGCGCCGTTCATCGGAACGAGCATGACGTGGCCGGCCGAACGCTTCGCGTTTTCCGAAGCGTGGACGGGCGAGGCGGCGATCGACGAGCACGGAGTCGCGAGCATCATGACGCCGTTCGGGCTGCGCGTGGATGTGACGCCGTGAAGCTGGTGACGTGGATGGCGCTCGTAGCGCTCGTAGGGCTCGTTGCGTGTGGCTCGTCAGCGCGGAACCACGGCGACGATGATGACGATGGAAGCTCGCACGATGCGAGCATGACCGACGACTCGGGATCGGGATCGGGATCGGGATCGGGATCGGGATCGGGATCGGGATCGGGATCGACCGTTTCGTTGGTGGCGTGTGGCTCGCCGGTCGAGGTCACGACGACGCTCGCCACCGCTCTCGACATGACGTCGCTCGCCACCTATCAGCCTGCACCGTGGCTGCTCACGGACAGCCACGCACGGGTCCTCTACACGTCAACGTCACAGATGATGACCGCTGCGCACGGCAGCGCGACGACCACGACCGAGACCATCCTCGCGGGGTCGAGCTACGCGTACGGCGAGCGCTCGCTCACCGGCGACACCGCGATCATCTTCGCGAGTGGCTCGACGATGATGGCATCGATCAACTTCGCCACGCCGATCGCGATCCCCTGCACGTTCAGCGACGCCACGAGCAACGAATGCGACGTTCGCGCCGCCGGCGACCATCACCTCTGGGTGCGAAGCGGCGCCCACCTCTATGAACAAACCGGCGCCACGTTCGCCGACCGCGGCGGCGCGCCGATCTATCCGTCGCTGTTCGCCGTGTCCGCGAATAACGACGTCACGGTCGCTGCCGAATCGTTCACCGGCGACGAAGTGTTCGCGATCTGGACGCTCGTCTCCGGTAGCGGAGGCTGGACGAAGACCGGCTCGCTGACCAAGACGATCCTCGGTGCAAGCGCCGCCGCGATCGAAGGCGGCTTTCAATTCGACCCCGCGATCGGAACGATCGCACCCGATGGCTCGTTCCACCTGTTGTCGAGCGCGCGCTGCATCGGCACCGGCCAGCGCAACAAGGCCCAGCTCTACATGCGCTCGAAGGATGGCATCACGTGGGACGTCGAGACGCTCCCCGATCTCGGAACGCTCACCGACAACCAGGTCACTTGGAAAGACCTCGCCGTGTGGGCGAGCGATTACGACAATGCTCGGTTCATCACCATGTCATCGCCGACGCCGACCGACGACGGCGATGGCGGCTACAACTATCCCGATCGGCAGCTCAACGCGATCGCGCGCTGCACGAACAACGGCACGCTCGCATTCGAGCGCATCGCAAAGGTACGCCTGCCGGGCTGGACCGTACGCGGCGTCGCCGGATTCTCGGACGCCGGTGTGGTCACTTTCGCGACGACGCTCGGCCTCACGCAGGCGTATCGCTGACCGTCACAACGCGAACGCCTGCACCCGGCTGAAGTCACCGTTGAAGCGGTTTTGATCGCCGGGGAAGGTCCCGTGATCGGCGTACTGCCAGATCGTCCGGAACTGCCAGCTCGCCGGCAGCGTGCCGACACTCGACCCGTAACGCGGGATCCACAGCGGGTTGTTGCCGAACGACGCGTTGTTGCCGGTGCAGAGCGTCCACCAGCTCGTGCTCGTGTAGAACACGACGTCGCGGCCGGTGCGCGCCTTCATCGTGTTCGCGAAGTCACGGATCCACGCGACCATCTGCGCGTGCGTCTTGCCGTAGCACGCCGACCCATACGGGTTGTACTCGAGGTCGAGCGCCGGCGGCAGCGTCTTGCCGTCGCGCGACCAACCGCCGCCGTGGTTCACGAAGTACGTCGCCTGCGCACTGCCGCTCGCGGTGTTCGGTGTCGCGAAGTGATACGCGCCGCGGATGATGCCGGCGTCGTAAGAGCCGGTGTACTGCTGCGAGAAGTACGGGTTGCGATACGTCGTCCCTTGCGTGGCCTTGATGTACGCGAAGCGTGCGCCGTTACCGCGCGTCGCGCTCCAGTTGACATTGCCCTGATAGCCGCTGACATCGAGGCCCGGGGTCTGCGTGACGAGCGCTTCGACGATCGGCGCGTCCTCGCCTTCGATCAGGCGAACTTGCGATCCGGCCACATCTTGATCGGGGTGCGTGAACAGCTCCGCTTCGTCGACGGAGCCTTCGTCCGCGGTACCGTCATCGACGTCCGCGACGCAACCGCCGAGGCTCGCAAGGGCGACGCACCACAGCGCCACGTGTAGATGATTCGTGAATCGTGATTTCGATGGATGACTCATTGGCTGACGGCGCGCTTCTCCAGCATCCGTGCCATCCGCAACCGCGCTGTGCGCCGAATGCGCGAGGTGCGAGATGTCGTCTGCAACCGCACGGTCGCAACACGTCGTGCTCGCCCGGGGCGCTCACTCCCACGAGAACGTTCTTCAACGCGGCGCCCGGCTATTCCGCACGAACAAGTTTCAGCTAACCTCGGGACATGAGCGACGCCGACGATCTGATGAAGGGTGCGAGCAAGCTGTTCGGCAAGCTCGGTGGTGCGCTTCGCCAAGCGGGGGGTCAGGTCAAGGACACGGCGAAGCAAGTGACGGGCATCGGCCGCGGTGACGTGAAGCTCGAGATCGCGCAGCCCAAGGCGAGCCCAGGTGGCGCGCTCGTTGGCAAGGTGGTCCTCGTCCTCCCCGAACCAGTCGAGGCGAAGCGTCTGGTCGTCACACTGCGAGCACGTCAGAAGGTCATGACGGTCAGCACGAGCGGCGGCTCCAAGTCGGTCGGAACCTCTCACGCAGACGTGTATCAGTTCGATCGCGAGCTGTCGGGCGCGCAGAAGTACACATCGGGGGAACACGCGTTCGAGCTCGTCGTGCCCTCCGATGCACTCGATCTGAGACCGAGCAGCGCTGGGACGAATCCACTCGCCGATGTCGTGCGCACGGTCGCATCGGCTCTTTCGCCTTCGAGTGGGCCCATCGAGTGGGAGGTCATCGGCAAGCTCGAGATCGCATGGGGACGAGACCTCACGCGCAGCGTCGACATCGTCGTCACGCGATGATCTTGCTGCTTGGATCCGCCTGCCAGCAGCGTGGCGCCGGTCGAGACCTGTTGCTCGACGAGACGGCCGACGGGATGGCGACGCTCGTGTGCATGCCGTCGCAGCTCGCGTAACCGCGGTCTGTCTACAGATTCAGGCCGCTCTTGGTTTCCGGTCGGCCACGAGCTCCTGGACGCGAGCTTGGATGTCCTTCGACGGGAACGGCTTTTCGATCCACTCGATCTTCGGATCGTCGAGGAACGCCTGCGCTTCGCCGGTGAAAGCGCCGCCGGTCATGAACAGCATCCGGTCGAGGAGCTCGGGACGGATCTGGGAGACCTCGTGGTGAAGCTCCATGCCCGTGAGGCCGGGCATCATCAGATCGCACAGGATCGCGTCGAAGCTCTCGTTCGCACGAAGTAACGCGAGTGCGTCATCGGCGGAATTGCAGGCGGTCACGGCGTGGCGCGAGAACGAGCGCGCTATCGATTTGAGGAGCGTCGCGTCGTCATCGATCAGCAGCAGGCGCAGGCACGCTTGCGAGCTCTCGCCCGCGCACGTAGCCGACCGCTTGCGGATGGGGGCGAGGTGCGCGGGTGCGGCCGGGAAGGTCAGGCGGAACGTCGTGCCGACACCGACGGTGCTCTCGACGGCGATCCGGCCGTCGAAGCGCTCGACGATGCCGTGGCACACGGCCAAACCGAGACCGGTGCCTTTGCCGACGTCCTTCGTCGTGAAGAACGGTTCGAAGATCCGGCGGGCGACCTGCGGGGTCATGCCATGGCCGTTGTCGGCGATCTCGATGACCGCGGCGCCATCGGGACTGGTGCGCGTCGTGAGCCGGATCTGGTTCGCGTCGAGGTCGCGGTCTGGCATCGCCTGCGCGGCGTTGACCAGCAAGTTGATGAACACCTGACCGAGGCGCGCTTCGTTGCCGAGCGAGTACGGCACTTCGCCGAGCTGCTTGATGACCACGCATCGGTGCCGCAGCTCCGTGGCCGCCAACCGAAGCGCGGACTCGAGCGCACGATGGACATCGGTCGGCGTGCTGGTGTCGTCGTCGCTGCGCGAGAAGGTCTTCACACCTCGCACGATGTTCTGGATCCGTAGAGCACCCTCGGCGGCCTCGCCGAGTGCTTCCTTGAGCGCCGGCGCGGCCGCCTCACCGAGCTCCTCGCGCAGGACCTCGATGTTGGTCATGACGTACGCGAGCGGGTTGTTGATCTCGTGCGCGATGCCCGCGGCCAGCGTGCCGATCGACGCCATGCGGTCGGTGAACATCAAGCGAGCCTCGAGCGCCTTGCGTGCCGTGACGTCGCGTCCCCTCGTGAGCACCGCGGGCACGCCGTCGAAGTCGACCTGCAGCGACGTGACCTCGAGGACCGGAGCCGCGCCGGCTGCGCCCCGCATTCTGATCTCGCGGAGCGTGCCATCGGTCGGCGCGACGGCCGCAGGATCGAAGTCGTCGACGAGCGTGCGCAAGGGCCGCCCCACCAGCTCCTGTTCGGACGCGAATCCGAGCAACTCCACCGCGCGCGGGTTCGCGTAGACGACGTTGCCATCGCGATGGACCAGCACGCAGTCCGGCGACTGGACGATGAGCGCGCGAAAGCTTGCCTCCGAGCGCGCGACGATCCGGACCTTCGCGCGCGCCGCGCTCACGCGGGTCCGCCACGCGATGACGACTGCGGCGGCGCCGGCGACGACGACGACGACGAGCGCGCGCAACCACCACGTCTGCCACCACGCCGGCGGGATCACGAGCTCGATCGCCGTGGTCGGGCCGAATTGGTCCGGGACGCGACGCGAGCGAACCTCGAAGCGATAGCTCCCGGGCGCGAGCTGCGGATAGCGTGCCTCGTCGACCGAAGCGACACGCCACTCGTCCTCGAGCGGCCTCAGCCGGACCTGATACTCGAGGCGCTCGCGGTTCGTAAACGTCGGCGTTGCAAAATTGATCGCGACGGAGGTCGCACCCGTATGAGTGCCGTCGATCGAGAGTTGACTCGCGCGAGCGCGTGCGCCGTCGAGCTCGACGCTCATCAACACGGGCGCCGGGGGCACGCTCGCGGCATGAAACCGCGCCGAGTCGAAGCGAGCGATGCCACGGGTCGTCCCGATCATCACCGTGCCGTCCGGGTCGGCAAGGAACGCGCCGGCTGCACAGTCGTCGCCCACCAGGCCGTCTGCTCGCGACACGTGAACGACCTCGGCGCCATCGATGATGTCGACGCCGGTGCCGGTCCCGACGTAGAGCCGGCCGGTCGGGTCTTCGCCGAGGACGTAGACCGTATCGGTCGTGAGCCCCGAGGGATGCGTGAACCGCCGCATGTTGACGAGCGAGCCGTTGTCGGCGACGCGAAAGCAACTCACGCCGGGCGCCTCGACATACGCGACGCAGATCTCACCGGAGGCGCGCACGAACATGTAGGAGGTCGCGCGCGCGGCGAGCCCGTCGTTCTCGGTATACCGGTGCCAGGTCTGACCGCGCCGAACGGCGAGCCCGTCGCTGCCGCTCGCCCAGATCCCGCCGCGTCGATCGCGAACGAGCGCATAGAAGTCCTCGCGCGGAGTCCCGCCGATCACGTCCTCGCGGCGCAGGACCGGGTTGGCGGTCCCTATTCCGACCAGCTTCCACAGCCCCGCCCTCTGCGTCGCGATCCACAGGTCCGCGCCATCGAGCGCGAGGCCGACGATGGGCCCGCTGGCGAGCTGGGCGATCGTCGTGGTCGTGCGCTTGGCGCGATCGAGTGCATACACCCGCGCCTCCACGCCCGCCGCGTACACGATGTCGCCGGTAGTCTCGGCGATGGCCGCGATCGACGACTCCTCGGTGCCGGGGAACGTCCGCCAGGCGCCGGAGTGACTCTCGCCCACACCGCCGTTGGTGCCGATCAGCAGCTCTCCGTCGGCATCGCGCCTGATCGCCCAGACCGTGTCTCCGGGCAAACCCGTTTCGGCGGCGTACGCGCGCCACAGTCCGTGGCCGAGCTGCTGGTAGAGCTGATCGGCGATGATCCACAGCGACCCCTCGTGATCTTCGAATGCGCTCACGACCGACCGCGCCGGCAGCCCCTCGGCGGTTCCGAGCATCTCCCATCGCCCGTCGCCGACATGATGCGCGAGGCCGCGTCGCGTGGCGACCCACAGCGATCCTTTGCGATCGACGAGCAGACGACCGACCTCGCCGACATCCGACAGTTGCGCCGAGACGTCGTCGCATGCGAGCGACGAAGCCGCGCCGCTACAGCGCCAGAGTCGGCGCGGTGAACGCACCCAGAGCGAGCCGTCGCGTGTGCGTGCGATCTGCGAGATCCGATCGGGGCCGAGCGCGGTAACCCTCCACGTGCCTTTCGACGCGTGCGCGACAAGCTCGGTTCCGCGACCTGCGATCACGCTACCGTCTGGATCGATCCAGACCGCCTCGGTCGCACCGCCCGTCCAGCCCTCGACCGGCAGCAGCATGCCAGCGCGAACGGTGTACAGCCCGAGATCCGTGGCAGCCCACACGCTGTGATCCGGCGCCGCGGTAATGGCGTTGATCTTCGGCTCCGCTTCGAGTGCGGGCACGAGCGGTTGTTCGACGTGATCGCGGTCTACGTGGCGCACACCTCGCGCCGTACCTACCCACACACCGCGATCGTCGGCGAGCAGCGAGAAGATCCAGCTCGACGGAAGGCCCTCGGCCATGCCGAGCCGATGGAAGTGTGCGCCGTCGAAGATGAACAGCCCGTCCTCGGTCCCCACCCACATCAGACCGTCGGAGGTCTGCGCCACCGCGTTGATCGAGAGGTTGGAGAGGCCTACTTCGCTGCCGTAGCTGCGAAACGCGAAGTGGCTATTCGGGTCGGCGCCTGCGACAGCCACCGCCGACCACAATAGTAAGGTGGCGAGGGCCCATCGCACGTCTCTTGAATCGGTCGGTCGGTGACATCATCGAGGGGACATTCACCTCGACGAGGGGTAGCACTCGGGCGTTTTTGGGCTCGCCGCGTGAGATCCGATGAATGAGGACGGATGAGAGCCTCAGAAGTAGCGAAACCACCGACGCGCACGGGAGCGCATCAGGTCGTTCGGATCGGTGCCGAACGCTCCCCACATGAGCCAGCCTGCCTGCAGCGGATTTTGGATGTCCGCGGCCCCGACCTGCCTGACCTTCGTCGTGTCGGGATCGATCCACGTGCCGAACAGTCGATCCCACACCGAGAACACGATGCCGTAGTTCGCGTTGTAGTGCTCGGGCGCGGAGCTGTGATGGATGTGATGCGAGCGTGGCGTGACCAGGACGTACTCGAGCCAGTTCGAGCGCCAATGGAAGTTCATGTGCATCCAGTGGTTGGTCAGGATGCTGAAGAACAGGAATCCGGTGAACACGCTGCGGGGCGCGTCGAACACGAGCGGAGCCCACAGGATGTACGGCAGGTTCGACAACGTCTGCTGCCAGATCGTGCTGCGCACGCCGGCGAGCCAATACATCTGCGTCGTCGAGTGATGGAAGTGATGGACGCGCCACAGGTGCCTCGTGTGGGTCAGCCGGTGCATCCAGTAGCTGCTGAAATCGCCGGCGATGTAGTACGCGACGACTCGCAGCGGCAACGGGAACGCGACCATGAGCTTCAGCGGCTTGAACGACAGCGGGATGTACGAGCGCAGGACGTACGCCCAGTACACGACGACGAACTGATAGAAGAAGAACGACACGACATCGAGCACCAACGCGTCGCCAGCCCAGTAGTTCAGCTTGCGCGCGGGTCGCACGAGCTCGAGCACGGTCGCCACGAGCCCGAGGCCGAAGTACATGATCCAGAACTTCAGCGGCGGCACGAAACGGATGGTGCCAGGTGTGCCGCGCGATTGAACCCTCAGATTTCCGAGGGGCTACTTGGACTTCTTCGCCGCAGCCGGAGCAACCTTGGCGAGCTCGACCTGCTCGCACAGGATGTCCTGGTCGCTCGCCGAGCCAGCGCCGCGCAGCTCGAACGACCAGAGAACGCTCTGCCGCTTCCGTGCTGCAAGAACAGCTCGCTGTGCAGCGAGCACGTGCCGTCGGGTTGCTTGTTCACGACCGTGGCGTGCATGTCGCGACCGGTGATCCGATTGAAGGCGTCCTTCTCGTAGTCGTCGTCCCAGCCCTCGAGCACCACCTTCAGTACCTTGTTCACGCCGTTACGCGTGCAATCCCGGTCTCCGCGCGACACGCGTGACGACACCGTGTGTCGCCACCAGGGAACAAAAAAGTGCGACTGTCACGCCATGAAGATGGCCGACTTGATGTGCGTCGAGCTGAAGCTAGCGGTCGCGTGCATGAAGTGTAAGGCGAGCGTGCCGGTGAACGGTCCGCGCGAAGTCTCGCGCTGCGCCGAGTGCGATAGCGATACGCCGCTGACCGGAGCGCTGCGCTGGCGCGAGCTCCTGTCGGTGCGAAGCCCGGGCGTCGACGTGTTCAAGGTCATGGCGCCGTTGAAAGATGGCGTCGTCGAGAAAGCCGAGCACGACGGCATCACGCTGACCGCGACGCGCGGCTGGCCGACGTGCACGTGCGGCCGCAAGTTCGAGAGCGTGAAGATCGCCGGCGCGTTCGCGAACCTGAGTGAATCGGTCGCGTGCCCCAAGTGCAACAAGCAGCTGACCATCCAGCGCCCGCCCGCATCGTTTCGTGCCGATGCGAAATCGGTCACCGCGGTCGTCGGCGCCGAGGTCGTGCCCGACGGCCCGCCGAAGCCGCACCTCCCGCGGCAAGCGGCGGGCAAAGATCGCGGTCCGTGGTGGGCGATGTTCGATCGCAGCCTCGCCTAAGCGCGCTCACGGCAGCGTGTTCGTGTGGCACGTCGTTCGGCGTACCCAGAAAGGCCTGCGAGGAATCGTCGACGCCCGGCCACAGTGGCGGGGATGCGTCCGTCTCCACGGCCGGGGTTCACGCGATTCTCACGCACACGCGGCGAGGAGCGCCGGGCCCCACTCGGCGACGCGCCAGCGCCGCACGCCCTCGACGGAAGCGAGCTCGCTCAGAGTCTGCGGCCCGGCGAGCGCGACACGCTCGAGCACGCGTTGCGACAACACGATCGACGGATCGAGCTTCGAGCGCTCGGCTTGGCTCGTACGCCACAGACGCAACGCTTCGACCCGACGGCGCGCTGCTGCCGGCATCGCGGGTTGCGCGCTGTGCTCTCTGCGAGGCAACTCGGCCTCGGGCAGCTCGAGCGCGCGCGTGATGGCGTCGAACACGACGTCGGCTTCGCGCGCCTGGCGCGGATACGAGGCGAGCGCGTCTTCGACATCGTCGATCGTCGGCGCTGAAATCTCGGCGAGTGCGAGCAGGACTTCGGGGCCGACGATCTTGAACGGCGGCCGATCGGCAGCGGCTGCGCGCTCTTCGCGCCAGAGATAGATCTCGCGCAGGACGGCCTGCTGGCGGCGAGACAACGTCGCGGAGCCTTTGATCCGGCGAAAATCGTCGGCGTCTTTCTTCTTTTCGGCCGGTGGCAACGCGGCGAGCGCTTCGAACTCTTCGCGCGCCCACTCCGTGCGACCTGCTTCGGCGAGCCGGTTGGTCAGGATGCCGGCGAGCGTGAACAGGTGCTCGACATCGGTCAGCGCGTAGGCCTCCTGCTTCGCGGTCAGCGGGCGCTTGGACCAGTCATCTTTCTGGCTGCCCTTGCTGAGCTCGATGCCCAGCTCGTTGCGCACCATCGCTTGCAGCCCGAGCTCGGTGTCACCGAGGAGGCGCGCGGCGATCGACGTATCGAACATCGTGCGAAACGTGAAGCCGAAGTCGCGGCGCATCGACGTGACGTCGTTGTCACCGCCGTGCACGACCTTGAGGATCCTGGGATCGGCCATGATCGATCCGAGCGGCGAGAGATCGGGAAGCGCGAGCGGATCGACCAAGCAGGAGCCCGCGCCGAATGCCGCGAGCTGGATCAGGCAGACCTTCTGCGTGTAGTGATGAAGGCTATCGCCCTCGGTATCGATGCCGAGCGCACGGCACCTCGCGAGCTCGCCGACGAGCTCCGCGAGCTGTGTCGCAGTACGAATCCATCGAACGGTCGGTGACATGAGTTACAGGTACACGTACGAGTGCCGGTAAGGCAGGGCTAGCGGGTTCTCATGATCGGGCCGGGGGGCCCCGGGCGTGCTTCGCAACCTCGATCGAGTCTACAATGGTCCGGTGAAGCTCCCGCTAGCGCTCCTGACGGTCGCCGCGTTGGGCGCGACCGCAGCGGCCGAGACCAAGGTCGGCGTGGTCGTCAGCGGTGACGATGCGGTGCGGAGGGAAACCGATCACGTCATCGCCCAGTGGCTGACGTCCCACTCGCTCGCGGTCACCGCGACACCGCTCAACAAGGACGGCGTCAACACGCTCGTCAACTGCCTCGTCGTCTCCGACATGAACTGCGCGCGCATGGTCGTCGAAGCGCGCGCGACCGCGACGAGCGTCGTCGGTTTCGTGGAAGTCGTCGCCGGTAAGCGCGATCGCACGATCCAGATCTCGGCGTACTGGATCAGTAAACGCCACGACGTGGTCTCGCTCCAGCGCACGTGCGGTCACTGCAACGAGACGGTGCTCGCGCAGGCCCTCGAGTCGATGATGGGCGACCTGTCGCGGCTCGCACCGACGCTGAGCGGCCGCGTGCGCGTCACCTCCGATCCGCCGGGCCTGAACGCGACGATCGATAACCAACCGATCGGCGTCACCCCGATCGTCCACGAAGCGACGTTCGGCTCGCACACGATCGCGCTCAGCCGTAACGGCCGGGTTGTCGGCGAGCGCAAGATCGACATCGTTCCCGACACCACGATCGATGCGGCGGTGACGGTGCAACCCGATCCGGTCGTCGTCGTCACCCAGCCCGCACCGGTCGAGGTCGCGCAGCGGCCTTCGCGCGTGTTGCCGGTCCTGCTCGTCGGCACCGGCGTCGCCGCGATCGTGACGGGCAGCGTGCTCTACGCGACCGGCGGACCGACCGGCAAGTCATACACGTACCGCGACCTGAAGCCGCCCGGGATCGGGATCGCGATCGGCGGCGCGGCCGTCGCGATCGTCGGCGCGCTCCTGGTCATGCGCACCGGCGGATCTGGACCCGATGTCGCGATGACCTCGACGGGCGGCACGGTCGGCTGGGCGGGGACGTTCTGATGCGGACCTCGACGCTCGCGTTCGCCGCACTGGCGCTCACCGTCGCACTTGCCGCGTGCGAGAAGCGTGACCCGCTGTTCTGCGAGATGAACGGCTCCGATCCGCGTTGCCTCGCGGGCGGCGACGGCGGTGTGCTCGACGGCCAAGAAGGCTTCGTCGCAGTCGGCGGCACCGTCACCGGCAAGACGGGCGGCGGCCTCGTCCTCCTCGATAACGGCGGCGACGACAAGCTGATCACGTCCGACGGCCAGTTCCAGTTCGCGAGCGGCGTCATGCAAGGAACCGCGTACGACGTCACGGTCGGCACGCAGCCGTCGAACCCGAGCCAGAACTGCGTCGTCGACCACGGCAGCGGCACCGCGGATACCGACGTCACCGATGTTGCCGTCACGTGCAGCACCGCGTCGTATGTCGTGAGTGGCATCGTCGTCGGCTACGTCAGCGGACCCCTCACGCTCCAGAACAACGGCGTGGATGATCTGTCCTTCCCGATGAACGGAACGTTCATGTTCGCGACGAAGGTCGCGAGCGGATCGCCGTACTCCGTCACCATCAAGTCAGGCACCGGAACGACCTGCAACGTCTCGGGCGGATTCGGCACGGTCGGCGATTCCGACATCAGCACGATCGTCGTCAACTGCACGCCGAACACGTTCACGATCGGCGGCATGATCACGGGGCTCAACGGCACCGTGAAGCTCCATAACGGCGCCGACACGATCACGGTGTCGGCGAACGGCAGCTTCGCGTTCCCGACGCCGGTCGGTAACGGCCAAGGCTACGCGGTCACGGTCACGCAGCAGCCGGCTTATCCGCCGTCGTCGCAAACGTGCACCGTGACGCAAGGCACGGGCAACGTCAACAACGGCAACGTCGTGACGGTCACGGTGAGCTGCACGACGACCCAGTACAGCGTCGGCGGCAACGTGAGTGGGCTGAGCGGCACGCTCGTCCTGCGTGATAACGGCGGGGATGACAAGACGGTCACCGCGAATGGCCCGTTCACGTTCACGACGCCGGTGTTCAGCGGTCTGACGTACGCCGTGACCGTCGCCAGCAAACCCTCGAACCTGACGTGCACGGTAATGCAGGGCAGCGGCACGATCACGAACGCGAACATCACGAACGTCTCGGTGATGTGCGCCGATCGCAACGTGAAGTGCGGCGGCAACTACTGCACCGCCGGCTCGCAGACCTGCTGCGATCCCGAAGGCAGTCCGCAGTGCATCGGCACCGGCCAGTTCTGCGGCCAGCTCGCGCTGCCGTGCACCGACGCGGCCGAGTGCGGCCCCGGCCAGATCTGTTGCGCGCAGACCCACAACGGTAACGGCAACGTAGAGTCGGTCGCGTGCGCGTCGTCGTGCGGTGGCTCGAATCCGGTGCAGCTGTGCGCTCCGAACACGTCGGAGTGCCGGAGCGGCAGCTGCCAGGCGTGGAACAATCTCCCCGGCTACAACGCCTGCCGGTGAGCCGCGCACCTAGTGCGTGCAGTCGCGATACAGCCGATTGGCGGTCAAGCCATTGAAACAATAGCTAACTTTTAGCTCATCAGCTTTCTAAGAAACCGATGATACGGTCGGCCGATAGGTAATCCATGAGAACTCCGACTCCGCTTGACTTGTCGATCGTCGCCCACTAAACCTCGTGGAGAGCCCCAGTTCGTGTCTGCCGCAACTCGCAACTACCACTTGGCCGCGACCAGCCCTGCGGTCGACGCGGCATCTCCCTCGACCGGCTTCGCGACCACGCACGACTTCGAGGGGATCGCTCGGCCGCAAGGCGCGGGATTCGACCTCGGCGCGCTAGAGCGCCACCCTTGATCGAGCCAGTTGGCGCAACGAAGAGTTCCGCGCGTGGCAGTCAAGGTGCCACTCGGTGCCTCCTGGTTCTACGGGTTGCAGTCGCGATACAGCCGGTCGGCGCCGCCGTTGTCGACGCCCGCTAGCACGGCGTTGCCGGCCGCGTTCGCGTGGATGAGGTCCTGCATGTACGACGTCGTGTTCGCTATGTAGTGTGGGCACGTCGTGGCCTGATAGTTGAGTCCGTGGCCGAGGAACGGCGAGTGCGTATCGACGACGATCGCGGAAGCGCCGTGCGCACCGGCGATCGTTTTGATCTTGTCGTTGAACTCGTGAAGGATCTCGGTCTTCGACGCGCTGATCATGTAAGGCGCCGCGCTGCAATCGTCGAACGGGTTGTACTGGGTGTTCATGAGCAGCGTCGCGCCGCCCGGGAACTTCGACGTGTCGGCGAGCGCGGTGAACGTCGCGTCGTACATGGCCTGCATCATCGGCTCGACGGTGCCGGTCCAGCCGGTCATCGCGGCTGCGTCGCTCTTGTTGAGGTACGGCGTGAGGTCGTTGCCGCCGATGAACAACATCACCAGCGTCGGGCCCGGGGTCGCCGGAACGCCGGCGAGCTGCCCCGCGATGTCGTTGATCACGGCGCCGCCGACGGCGTGGTTCTCGTACGTCGCGCCCGGTCCGTAGTGCGCGATGACGTAGTCGGAGAATTGCTTCGACACGCAGTCCGCGGCCATCGGGCCACCGATCACACTACACGCGGTGATGCTGTCGCCGAGGATGACGATCCGCTTCGGTGCCGCGACGCACGAGTGGGTCGGTGCGGCGTCGAACAAGCCGCCGTCGGCGACGTGCCCGGCATCGCCGCCGCTACTGCCACTACCCGCATCACCGCCGGCAAATGGATCCTTGTTGCTGCTGCACGCAGCGATGAATAACGGGATCGCGAGTACGAGTCGACGCATGTCACTACCTCCAGGCCACGGCGAGTGTGAGGATGCTGATGCCGGCCCGAGTCACGCCGTAGAAGAAGCTCGGGGCCGGTTTGTTGAGGATGGTGCCGTCTGAAACAGCGATGTCGCGCTCGCGCAGGAACAGATGCGCGACCGCGAGCTGGAAGTCCAGGCGATGGCTGCCGACGCTCTGGGTCCACCGCGCGCCGGCGGTGATCCCGAACTTGTCGGAGTCGGGTGTCAGCACGCTGAAGTGCTGGTCGTCGATCGGGCTCTGGTCGTAGACCAGGCCGGCGCGCAGTGCGATCGGGCGCTCGAACGGCTCGGCCTCGACGCCGAGTCGCGCGGTCCAGCTGTCGTGCCAGTTGTTCGCGACGTGAACGTCGTAGAGGTACGCGCCCGGGGTTTGAAGCAAGTAGTAGTGGTTGACGAAGTTGATATCGAGACTCTGGAACGTCGACCAGCGCGTCCAGTTGACGTCGAGCTCGCCCTTGACGTGCGATGCGAGCCGGGCCGAGACGCCGGCGCGTGCGACAAGCGGCAGCGGAATCGTGATCTTGATTTGATCCGTACGCGCACCGGGCGCCTGGAGCTGCAGGTTGTTGTCGTCGAACAGACCGGAGATCCCGGGGTTCTCGACCCGCGCGTCGCCTTCCATGTGGAGCTTGACCGGCGTCATCACGCTCGCGCCGATCCGCCAGGCACCGGTGGGCGCGCGATAGCTCGCGCCGAGCGTCGCGCCGAGGCTGAACGGATCGCTGCCCGCGAGGTGGGTCGTGCCCTGGATCTCGCCTTGCGGATCCGGATACTGCTCGGGATCGCCGGTGACGTACGTCAACGAGTTGCGTTGATCGAGCACGAGGTCCGCGTAGATCACGTTCGCGGCGGCGCCGATCGCGAAGCCTTCGCCGAGATCGACGGCGATCGCCGGGCTGATATCGATCGCGCGCAACGCGATCGAGGTGATCAACTGGCGCTGCGCACCATCGGCGGGAAAATCGAGTGCCGCGCCGAACGGTGCATCGACGGCGAGCCCGACGGCGACGCGCGGGCCGACGCGGTAGCTCGCGCCGATGTACGGCACCGCGACGACCGAGTTCGTGTTGCTCGCGCCGTCGAAGTGGAGGAACTGCCCGGTGTTCGGATCGGTGAGCGGCCGGCGAAAGAACTCGACGTTCGGCAGCACCAGATCGGCGGCGACCTCGAGCTGGAAGCCTTCGGTGCGGACGAGGTTCGCGGGATCGTGAAACACCGCGCTCGGGTCGTCTCCATCGGCGACCACGGCGGCGCCCATGCCGGCGGCGCGGCCCCCGATCTCGGGCACGTAGAACCCGCCCGCGTTCGCCGAGGATCCGGAGAACGCGAGTATGGCGCTGATCAGGGCCCTCCTCATCGCGTGCACTCTAGGAGGCGGGCGCGTCGCGCGGAAGTGACCGACTCACAACGCTCGATGAGATCCGCTACGCATCCTGAGACGGCAGCTTCTCGACGGAGCGCAGCGATCGTGCGTCAGATCGCGTGTCGCGTGTACCGCTGGTAATCCAGCGCACGCAACCCGCTTCAGATCCCCATTACTAGCGGCCGTTTAGCTTGTCGTGCACCACGCGCGTACCGATCCAGCGGTCGGTGTTCACGATCGTATCGAAGTCCTCTTCGAGCTTGGTCAGCGACTCCGGCGCGTGCGTGTCGCCGTAGTAGTGGCGGACGTACTTGGTGGTCGAGGCGCCGAGCGGCGCATACGACGTCTGCGCCGACGATGCGTCGGTGAAGTCCTCGTGCTCGTACGAGTCCTTGTACGCGAGGTAGTGATCGTCGGTGAACAGCTTGTCGAGCGCCGCGAGCTGCTCGGCCGTGACGGTGCCGGCGGCCTTCCCCTTGTTCTTCACGTAGTCGGTGCCGACGTACTCGACCTTGCCGTCGCGATAGACCGTCACCTTGTAGACCGGGCACGTGCCGTAACACGGCCCGCGATCGATGCTCGCGAGGAGGACATGTTGGGGAAGTGCGGTCGTCGGTGGCGGCACCGGCGGGACCGTCACCGGCGCGGGAAGTGGTACCGCTGCAAGATGCAGCGGCGGTGGTGGCGTGGGCTTCGCGCCGGCATCACAACCGGCGACGTTGACGAGGACGACGACGAGCACGAGGACGCGGCTCATCCCGCAAAGCGTAGCAGGCGATCAGCCGCGATCCATCGCGACGATCAGCGCCGATAGCCTGGCGCGAAGCCGATGCCGAGCGCCGCTGCTCGAGAGCGAGGTAACCTGTTCCTCGATGGAACCCTATCGCCAGGCCGCACGGGTCTGCCCCGCCTGCGAGAACCCATTGCGGGAGTTCCGCGACCGGCTCGTGTGCGATGCGTGCGACGGGATCATGCTGACGATCGAAGATCTCGTCGCCGGGATCCACGACATGACGAGCATCGCGGCGACGTTCGAGTGGACCCACGAGAAGCCCGGGAAGCGCATGTGTCCGCACTGTCGCGAGGCGATGACCGCGTGCCACGTGATCGTGCACCTCGACAATGATCTCGAGAAGCCGAAGCCCGAGCTCGATCGCTGCGCGACGCATGGCGTGTGGTTCGATCGCGAAGAGCTCGCGAAGGTGTTCGAGAAGGTCGCGACCAAGGGCTTCGGCGGTGGTGTCGGCCGCACGTTCAAAGGCGAGCACAGTCGCGTCGACGACGGCCGATGGAGCGCGATGTTTCCGTACTTCGGCGGTCGTGGCGGGTTCTAAGACACACTCCGATCGCTCCCACGATGCGTGGGTTTTAGAACGCACCGTCCTCCCAGCGTGGCTGTAGCAAAGCGCTGCATGGCCGAACGACGAGTGGAATGGCTTCTGCGAAGGATGGTCTGCGCGCCCTTGGACACGTGATCAGACACCGTCGTATGGCGGCCGGTCTCACCCAGGACCAGCTCGGAAAGCGCGCCGGCATCGTCGGCAAGTACGTCAGCGAGATCGAGCGCGGCACTCGCGATATCCCGTTCAGCACGCTGCACGGCATCGTCGAGGACGGCCTCGCGTTCCGGCTCGATGTTCGGTTCGGGACTCCGGCCGAGGCTGGCGGTCGCGGTGCCAAGCTGGCCGCGCCGTTGCCGCGGTCGGTCGAGGTGCTCGCACGCGCGATCGCCGCGTTGCCGGCCGAGCGCCGGGCGGCCGTGCTCGCGATCATGAGAATGCTGCTTAGAGTCGTTGGCTAGCGGCGCTTACTGGCCAAGGTACTATTCACTCCCCGACGGCGACGTAGCGATCATCCTCGTCGTGGTCCTCGTCACCATCCTCGCGATCGCCGCGTTGGTCGTCGAGGTTGCACTGTGGCAAGGCCGCGCGGATCCTCGTGCATTCCTCGGCCGTCAGACAGTTCTCGCTGAGGTCGAGCGCCTCCAGGTGGGCGAACTTTGCCGCTTCCTCGACGAGCCGCGTCGTCGCGACCGAGCCCATCGTGCCCTTCGAGAGATCGAGCGTGCGGAGCTGCTTCAGTACCGCCGACCGCGCGAGCTCCGGGATCAACGCGTCGACGATCTCGCCGTTACACAACGCGAGATGGCGGAGCTTCGGCAGCGTGGCCGCCGCGAGGATCGGTAGCAACCGATCGACCGACGCTTGGCCGTTGTACGCGTGCGTGCCGAGCCACAGCTCGAGCGCTTCGAGCTGCGGCCACTGGGCCTCGCAGATCGCCTGGAGCTCTGCCGCCGACAGGCCACCGGAGATCCGTGCGAACCGCTGCAACCGCGGCAGCACGAGCTTGCCGAGCGTGCCGCCAACGCCGCTGCGGATCACGAGCTCCTCGAGCGCGGCAAGCCTCGGCCACGCGGCGGAGAAATCACCGAACGCGGTCCAGCTGATTTCTTGATCCTCGGACGTATACGCATCGAACCGCAGCGAGCGGAGCTCGGCGGCGCGTGGCGAGCTCGTCACCGCATCCATCACCGGCGTCCAATCGTTGTTGCTCTCGAAGCCGGCGAGTCCGAACGCGACGCGCTCGACGAACTGCGCGAACGGCATCGCGAGCAGCTCGCGGGTCGCGTCGACAAGTTGGAGCTCGTCATCCATGTGGACCTTGATCGTGACGCCGAGCGGAAAGCCGTGACGCCAGGCGGTGACCTCGATCGCGGCCCACAGCTCGTCGCTGCCGTAGAACGCGATGTGGTTCGCACGAATGAATTCGGCGCTCGGCGCGCCCTTCACGACGAGCGCCGCGAGCTCCCCGCGCGGATCGCCTTCTTGCATCAACCAGTCGGCGTACACCGCCCACGTCGGCGAATCATCGGGCGCGGCACGACACTGCGCCTCGAGCTCGCCGTTCGATGCGCTCGCGAGCATGGTCCCTTCTTGTTCCTCGTCGTCGTCGAACGGCTCGCGCTCGGAGACCAGGCGAAACCCACCGGCCGCGGCGGCCGTGATCATCCGTGTCGCGGTATCGCGCGCGACCGATTCGTCCTCGTGCTCGAACCGCTCGAAGGTGAGCCGCGCATCGTCGCCAAGCAGACCGCGGCGCTGGCGCAAGACGGCGCCGTCGATCTCTATCTCGAGCAGGTGGGTCGTGCTCTCGAACCGACGCCGCCAGCGTTCGCCCGGCAAGATCTCGGTGTGGCGCAGCTTCGGATCGGTGACCTCGATGTAGCCGAGCGCGAGCTGACGCGCGATTTGATCGCGCTCTTTCGTGAACGCACCCTTCGCGGTCGTGCAGTCGCGGTCGAGCGCCTGGCCCTGCGTGCCGATCGCGCCCCAACGCACGCGCACCTTCGTGCCATCGGTGTCGATCGCCCAGAACTTGCCGCTCGGGTGTTCGAACCGGCGCACGCCGCGATGGTAGTCCGAGTCAGTCGGGCGTGACGTGAATGCGCAAGCCCGTCATCAGATCAGCCCACCACATGCCGATCGTCCGGATGAACGCCGCGGCTTCCTGACCGTGGCGAACCGGGTGATCCGGGCGCAGCGCCGCGAACCCGCGATGCTCGACCGTGACCTGCGTGCCGCCGCTCTCGGTCGGCGCGAACGTGACGAGCACGTGCGTGACCTCGCCGGGCGCGAAGTTGCTGCCGCGCCATTCGAACTCGAGCCGCTCGGGTGGCTGCCAGATCGTGATGCGCCCGGCCTCGTGAACGCGCATCCCGGCGGGACCTTCGTATTGCTCGAACAGCCGGCCGCCCGGCTTGGGCTCGAATGCGAGCGTGCCGGGCTCGCGGTCCGCGACGCGATAGCGCACGCCGCGCCGCCACCACAGATCGGTCTCCTGCGTGAAGACGTCGAACGCGACGGTCGGCGCGACGGGCACCGTGACCATCACGATCGCCTTGTCGCCGGCGATGGTCACTTGCGCACCTTCTTCGCGACATGCGCCGCGAAGCCGTCGAGCTGGACGGCCCAGAACCGCTCGACTTGATCGAGCCAGTCGCGGAGCTCGCCGAACTTCTCGGGACGCAGCGAGTACACGCGCACGCGCGCGTCTTCGTCCTCGGTCTCGGCCGCGGTCGAGACGAGCCCGCTCGCGCGCAGGATCCGGAGATGCTTGCTCATCGCCGGCCGGCTCGCACCGAGCGCATCGGCGAGGGCGCTCGCGCGGCGCGGCTCCTTGCGCAGCAGGTCGATCACGCCGCGGCGGGTCGGATCGGCGAGCGCGGTGAGCGTTTGATCGAGTGCGCTCACGCCTTCTCGCGCATGCGTTGCATGAACCACCAGTGATGACCCTCGAGGTCGATGCACTCGTAGCTGCGATCGACCCAGTAGTCGTCACCGTAGTCGTGGGTCTCGGGCTCCTGCGCGATCGTCGCGCCGGCCTTGCGCGCGCGCTCGCAATGCGCGTCGACATCGTCGACGTACACGCACAGCGTCTGGGTGTTCGCGCCGCCGAGCGCCTTCGGGCTCTTGCGCCACGGCCGGACCTCGGCCTTCGCATCGCCGAGCGTGATCATGCCGCCACCGAGCACGAGCTCGGAGTGCTCGATCTTGCCATCCTCGCCGTCGACGCGGAGCTGGACCTCGAAGCCGAAGGCGCGGCACAACCAATCGATCGCGGGCGCGGCTTGCTCGTACGTGAGGCTGCACGCGATCCGCGGCCAGCCTTTGGGAGTGGGTTTGGAAGCGATTGACATGATGGTTAATGGTTAACCGACAAGGCAACTACCGTCAAGGCTGAACGGCTCGCCGATCCGGCCGCGTCCTCGATCGATTCACTTCGGCACGCAGGACCGCGCGATCGATCTAGCGGCGCATGTCTCGCCGCCCGCGATCGTGGAGCTGTGGATCGAGCCGGTCGCGCTCGAGGTTCCACTCGGCGCCACCTTCGACGTGCGTGCAACTGCGGTGGACACGACGAGCATGGTCCGCGATGTGATGGATCCCGGAGTCGCACGCCTGGATGACACGACCGTCGTCGGCGCCACGCCGGGCTCGACGATGCTGCAGGCCGTACTGGGTGACGTCCACGCGTCCGCCGCGGTGACAGTCTTCTAAGTTCTAAGACAGTCGCTGCGACAGCGGGTGCGACGGGACAACTCCGTCGACGAACCTCCGAAGTGCTAGCCAACTCCTTGATCAAACGCCGATCGAGCGGTGGCATCACTCGTGAACAAGAGGTCGTCATGTCGAACATGAACCGCCTCGAGACGATCGCGAACCGCCAGCGCAAGAGCCGCGTCCGTGACCTCGCCTTTGCGGCGCTGGTCGTGTTCGCGGGTGCGATGTCGCTGGTGGGTGTGGAGCAGGCCGTCCGCGCCGCCTCCGTCGCCCACGTCGCGCAGCACTAGCGACAGTCGCTGCGACACCGCCTGCGACATCGCAGGGGGCATCACTGGCCTCGCAAGTGCTCGCAACCCTTGAACCTCTTCTTGGCACTCTCCGTGAACAAGGACCCGACCATGACCACGACTGCTACCAACCACCTCACTTCGATCACCGCTCGCAACCGTGGCTCGAGCTTCCGCACCGCCATCTTCACGGCGGCCGTGGCCCTCGCCGCCGCGTTCGCGGTGACCACCGTGTCGACCGCCGCGGATGCGGCGACGCCGGCTCACGTCACGCATCGCTAATTGCGTTAGGGTGCGGCCGCCATGGCCGGCCCCGTCGGAAGAACTCACGTCATCGATCATCCACTCGTCCAGCACAAGCTGACGCTGATGCGCTCGAAAGAGACCAGCACCAGCAAGTTCCGAACGCTGTTGCGCGAGATCTCGACGCTCCTGGCCTACGAGGTGTGTCGCGACTTCCCGACCACGAACATCGAGGTCGAGACGCCGATCGCACGCACGATGGGTCCGGTGCTCGATGGCAAGAAGCTGGTCTTGATCTCGATCCTGCGCGCCGGTAACGGCCTGCTCGACGGGATGCTCGACCTGATCCCGTCGGCGCGCGTCGGCCACATCGGCCTGTACCGCGACCACAAGACGCTCGAGCCGGTCGAGTACTACTTCAAGGTGCCCGACTCGATGGCCGAGCGCGACTGCATCATCGTCGACCCGATGCTCGCGACCGGAAACTCGGCGGCCGCCGCGGTCACACGGATCAAACAGACGGGTCCGCGCTCGATCAAGTTCGTGTGCCTGTTGACCGTGCCCGAGGGCTTGAAAGTGTTTCACGACGCCCACCCCGACGTGCCGGTCTACACCGCCGCGATCGACGAGCGGCTCAACGAGAAGAGCTACATCGTCCCCGGGCTCGGCGATGCCGGCGACCGGATGTTCGGCACCAAGTAGTGCTCCCACATTTCGCCTGGCCGTTACGCGCCGGAAACATGTCGCGTCGGATGCTCGCGTCATGAGTGAAGGCGATACCGCGTGGCTCCTGGTCTCGACCGGGCTGGTCATGCTGATGACACCGGGCCTCGCGCTGTTCTACGGCGGCATGGTGCAGAGCAAGAACGTCCTGTCGACGTTCATGCACAGCTTCTTCGCGCTCGGCCTGGTCAGCGTGCAGTTCGCGGTGATCGGCTACTCGCTCGCGTTCGGCACGACCCACGGCGGCGTGATCGGCGGCTTCGACTTCTTCGGGCTCGCCGGCCTCGACGCGACGAGCATGCACGACAAGGTGCCCACGCTCGCGTGGGTCGCGTACCAGTGCATGTTCGCGGTGATCACGCCGGCGTTGATCTCGGGTGCGTTCGCGGAGCGCATGAAGTTCTCCGCGTTCGCGCTGTTCACGCTCGCGTGGACCACGCTGGTCTACGATCCGATCGCACACTGGGAGTGGGGCACCGGCGGCTGGCTCGCGAAGCTCGGCGCGATCGATTACGCCGGCGGCACCGTGGTGCATCTGTCGTCGGGAATTTCGGCGCTCGTCGTCGCGCTCGTACTCGGCAAGCGCGCGGGGTATCCGAATACGCGCCACCCGCCGCACGACCTCGTCCTGACGGTCGTCGGCGCGGGCATCCTGTGGTTCGGCTGGTTCGGCTTCAACGCGGGCGCGGCCGGTGCGAACGGCACGGCGGCCCTCGCCGTGTTCAACACGCACCTCGCCGCGGCGGCGGGCGCTTTGACGTGGGGGCTCGTCGAGAGCACGCGGGTCCGGAAGGTGACGATGCTCGGCGTCGCGTCGGGTCTCGTCGCCGGCCTCGTCGCGATCACGCCCGCCGCGGGCTACGTGTCGCCGATGGTCGCGCTGTTGATCGGCGTCGCCGCCGGGCTCGTGTGCTATGGCGCCGTCCTGTTGAAGTCGCGGCTTGGCTACGACGACGCGCTCGACGCGTTCGGCGTTCACGGCGTCGGCGGCGCGACGGGTGCGCTGTTGACTGGCGTGTTCGCGCGCGCGGCGCTCAATAACGGCAACGGCGGCGGGCTGCACCTACTCGGCGTCCAGGCGCTCGGGCTCCTGGCGGCCGGGGCGTGGGCCGCGGTCGTGACCTACGTGTTGCTGAAGATCATCGATGCAGTTGTCGGCCTGCGGGTCACCGCGGAGGACGAGTACGAGGGCCTCGATACCAGCCAGCACGGCGAATCTGCCTACGGTGGCGCTGGTGTGGTCGCTCACGAATCATGAGTTATTCCAGATGTCTGGCAGTTTATCCGTAAAAACAGATTGATCGATTCCGCTAAGGCGGATATAAATCTACTCATGCGCAGCTCAGCGGCAGCCGAGATCATCAGCCTCGACGAATTCCGCTCGCGCCGCCCGTCTTCCGGATCTCCGGGGCGAGTGGCGAGCGCACAGGGCATGCAAGCCCAGCCGGTCCAGTCCCGCGCACCAGCGCTGTGGGTATACTGGGTCCCGGTTTGGGTCTGGTGAAAAAGAAAGCCGACAAGACAGTGGCTACGAGCGCCCCCGTTACTCCGGCACCCGCGACGACCGCAACGACTGCGGCCGCCAGCGAGTCGACCGACCTCGCACCGGTCGTCGGTGCGAACCTGCGCCGCTTGCGTACCCGCCGCGGGTTGTCGCTCGAGCGTCTCGCGCAGATCTCCGGGGTGTCCCGCGCGATGCTCGGCCAGATCGAGCTCGGCCAATCGGCGCCAACGATCAACGTGCTGTGGAAGATCGCGCGCGCGCTCGAGGTCACGTTCTCCGCGCTGATCAGCGCGCGCACGCAATCGGGCGCGCTCGTGCTGCGCAGTGCCGAGTCGAAGATCCTGACGAGCAAGGACCGCAGCTTCTCGTCGCGCGCGTTGTTTCCGTTCGACGAACCGCGCCGAGTCGAGTTCTACGAGCTCCGGTTGTCGGGCGGCAGCGTCGAGGATGCCGATTCGCACCCGCCGGGGACGTCGGAGAACCTGGTCGTCACGGGCGGCACGGTCGAGATCGATGTCGCCGGCGACACGCACCGGCTCGAGACCGGTGATTCGATCCTGTTCGAGGCAGATACGCCGCACGCTTATCGCAACGTCGGTAAGACCGAGGCCGTGATGTACCTCGTGATGACGTACGCCGAAGAAATCGGTTAGTCGCTAGCCGATCTCGATGACGATCTTGCCGCGCGCCCGGCCGCGCTCGAGCTCCGCGAACGCTTCTCGCACCCCGGCGAGTGGATACGTCTTGTAGATCTGCGGGACGAGCGCGCCAGACTCGATCCAGCTCGCGAGCTCCGCGAGCTGCGTACCGTCAGGGCGCATGAATAGATACGCGAAGCGAGCGCCCGTGCGCGCGACCGCCGCGCGCCGCTTGCGAGTCGCGAACCACACGACCGGGCGCGCGAACCCCGGCAGCCACTGGTTCGCGAACGCAGCGTCCGGCATGCCGCCGACACCGACGACGATGCCGCCCCGCTTGGTGATCGCGAGCGAGTCGAGCTCCGACTGCGCGCCGAGCGTATCGAACACCGCGTCGACTTTCTGGTCGTCGGGTCCGAGCGCGTCGCGCAAGTTCTGTTTCGTGTAATCGATCACGCGATCCGCACCGAGCTGCTGGGCGAACGCGATGTTCTTGGTGCTCGTCGTCGTCGCGACCCACAGGCCGAGCTTCTTCGCGATCTGGATCGCGTGACAGCCAACACCGCCGGCGCCCGCCTGGATCAAGATCCGCTGGCCCGGCTGCACCGCGGCGA
Source organism: Deltaproteobacteria bacterium (assembly GCA_040004535.1). Taxonomy (GTDB): domain Bacteria; phylum Myxococcota_A; class Polyangia; order Haliangiales; family Haliangiaceae; genus JABFXX01. Next base: position 18,433 of record JBDUAS010000012.1, on the reverse strand, counting down.
CATCGCGCATCGCTTGCAGCGCGGTCAAGCCGACGAGCGGAATCGCCGCCGCTTGCCCGAACGTCGTATTCGTCGGCTTCTTCGCGACGACGCCTTCGTCGGCGCACACCCGCTCGGCGAGCCCGCCCATCCGCAGCTTCTCGAGGCGCACGAACACTTCATCGCCGACGGCGAAGCGTGTGACTTCCGAACCGATTGCTTCGACGACACCTGCGGCATCACAACCCAGATGCACCGGCGGCTTCAGCCGAAGCACGAGCTTGACCTTGCCGTCGCGGATCTTGAAGTCGAGCGGGTTGAGGCTCGCAGCGCGCACGGCGATCCTCACATCGCGCGGTCCCATCTCGGGTTCCGTGACCTCGGCGACTTCGACGGCCGCGCCGTAGCGCGGAGCAATCACGGCCTTCACGCGTGCGATTAAAGCACGCACCGCGGTGGCACGTTGCCAACGCGATTGGCGACGGTTCGGTTTCGGTTCGCGCGCCAACCGCGAGGAACTGTTCGCGTCGCGCGCGCGGCCCAGGAGTTGCTGACCGGGTTTCATGCTCAAAACCTTGCTTGGCCTCTCGTGTGCGGTGCTCGCGATCGGTTGTGGCGACTCGAAGAACGGCTCGAGCGAGCCAGATGCGGCGACCCCGGATGGATCCGCTAGCAACGGTATCGCCGACGTACCTGGAGTCGTGCTCTGGCTCGACGCGGCGCAGGGCGTGACCACCGATCAAGGCAAGGTCACGCTGTGGGCCGATCGATCAGGCAACCACAATGATGCGAGCCAGCAGAACGCGAACTGGCAGCCCGCGGTCGTCGCAGCGGGGATCCACGGCTTACCGTCGGTGCACTTCACTGGCCAAGTCGCATCGGGTCAGCAAGCGAGCTACGGAACGCTGTTGAACATCGCCGACAGTGCGACGCTGCAGTGGGCTTCGGCTGATTACCTGATCGAGGTCGTCACCCGTTACGACAACACGCCGACCGGCACGGTGGCGACCGAACGTGCGACCGGCTACGGCACGCTGTACTCGAAGCAGACCCAGAACCCGCAGCTTCCGGCCGAGGGTGTCGCGTTTTTCGCGAATACACCGGCGGGGGACACCGCGAGCGGCACGACCGCGTTTTCTTCGTACGTGTACGTGAGTCACGGCGTGACGGACAGCGCGCAAGGCTTCAACGACGGGGTCGCGCGGTTGCTCGGGACCCAGCGCGTCGGCGCGACGACGCTCTCGCTCCGCGTCAACGGCGTCGAGGCGGCGACGAGCACGGTCCCATCGATGAACGTCGACGAGGTCGGAGTCGGCGCGCGGATCGGTGCCAGCGGTGACGCCACGATCGCGCGCCTCGACGGCGACATCGCCGAGATGATCGTCGTCAAAGGTTCGATCGCTGCGACCGACCTCGCGACCCTGGAGACGTATCTGACGACCAAGTACGGGCTGTGACCCGGCACCAAAAGAGCGACCACCACAGCACGAAGTCGAACGCTCGCTAGCGCTACCAGCCGCCAGTGATCGCGATGCCGCTCGAGCGACCGTCGAGCCAGCCGGTGACTGTCGTGGATTCGGACGTGGTCGAGCGAGTCGAGTAGCGGATCACGCCAGCGATGATCAAGGCGGCGCCGGCGCCGGTCGCGATCACGCCGTACGTGCCGCGCGACTTGGCTTTGTCGTCGAGCAGCTTGAATTGGTCGTAGGTCGCGGCGGTCTTGGAGTCGGCGGAGGCGGAGCTCGCGGAGAGCAGCAGCACGCCACCGACCGCGACGCTGGCGACACCGAGGCCGAGGAGCGTGTCACCTGCTGGATCCTTGAACCAAGGTGACGATTCGGTCGTCGGGCTGGCGTGAACGGTCGTGTCGGGGCTCGGCGAATCGACGTGCGACGGCGACGCGGAATCGCCGGACGCGCCGGGCGCAGACGGCGAGACCGGAGCCGGCGGCGACGCTGACAGCGGTGGCTTGTAGACGTCGTCGCGCGGTTGATGAGCGCGCGCCTGATCGATGCGCGCGCGTTCCGCGGCGGATTCTTGCGCCTGTTCGTCGTCGAGGATCTTCTTGCACTCGTCGAGCTGGCCCTGGACGACGGCCTTGTTCTCGGCTGGGAGCTTGGTCGCGAGCAGCTGGTGGTAGAGCTCGGTCGCCTTGTCGCAGTGGCCCTGCTTGCGCTCGGCTTGCGCCCACGCGAACAGGGTCTCGACATCGACCTCGAGCGCGTACGACTTGCCGAACGCGAGGCTCGCCGTCGCGAAGTCGCTCTTGCCGTACGCGGCGACTCCTTTGTCGAACTGCGCCTTCGCGGCACGCCCTTTCGGCGCGGCGGCGGCGGGCGCCGCGGCAAGCAACAGCACGGCGAGCGCCGTCAGTGCTTGTCGGTGCGCACCGGCATGAACGGCGAATCGGCGTTCCAAGCGGGTTTGTCCTCGGGTTTGGGTCTTGCGACAGGATGCGGACGCGGGCGGGCGGGAGCGAGAGCGGGCTTTCGGACCGCGATTGGATGGGCCGCCGGCTTGGATTTCGGCTCGTCGATCGGTGGTGCCTCGGTCGCAGCCGCTTCGCTGGGTGGAGTCGAAGGCGGCACGGGCGGCGGCGGCTCGGCAGCGGGTTTCATTGCTGGCGCGGGCGCTTCGGCGGCGCGGGGTTCTGCGGCCGGTGCAACGGCCGGCGTCGGTGCGACTGCCCCGGGCGCCGCGACCATGGCCGGATCGGGCTGAACCGCCGGTACTGTCGGCGACGAGCCGCCGAACGCGATGACCAAGGCGATGCCCGCAGCGGCGGTTGCGCACAGCACGACCACGATGATCGGGCCTTTGCGACGCGGTGCCGCGCGAACGAAGTTGGTCGGCGTCGCGTGCCGCGTCGCCTGGACGCGCTCGGTCACGTCGAACTGGCTCGCCGGGGTCGTGACGACTCCGTCATCGTCGTCGAGCGAAGGAAGATCGACCGCGTGTGCGGTGTGCGGAGCGGGTGGGCATGGATCTCCACCGCCGGTCGGGTGGCTCACCATCGTGCCGCCATGCGCGACGGGGTAACTCATGATCGGCACCGCACCCGGCATGCCGGGCACGGGCGTGCGGCGGAGCGAGCCGGGTACAGGCGTCGTGCGCGCGATGGCGGGCGGTGGCGGGAGCGCCGGCGCGGATCCGTGCGACGACATCGCGCGCGGCACGCTCTGGGCCGAATCGCGACGTGGTGGCTCACCGGATCCGCTTGCTGGCCGCGGTGATCCGAGTGGCGCGGCGTGCGGCGCACCCGGCGGTGGCGTCGGCGCCTTCGGCAACGCGAGCGGCGAATTCTGCACGATCCGGCCTTGCGAGATTCGCGTGGCGAGCGGCTCGACCTGCGTGGTCCCCGTCGAGTCGCCGCCTTGCAGCTCTTGATTGACCGCCGTCGGATCGTCGGTCTCGAGCTGCTGCGCCATCGCCTGGATCTGCGCGCGGACCTCCGGGTCGTTCGGATCCGGCGTCTTGCCGCTCTCGATCAGCGTGCGGACGACATGCTGCTCGACGAAGAACGCGCCTTGCGACTTCGCGTGATCCCACTCCTCGAGCCGCGCGGGGAACAGCGATCCCATCAGGCGCGCCAGCACGAGCGGCGAGACGCGCAGCCGGTTGTCGTGCGCGAAGTCCTCGAGCTCGCCCTGGAGCTCGACCGCGGTCGTGTAGCGCCGCATCGGATCGCGCGCCAACGCGCGCAGCACGATCCGCTCGAGCGCTGGCGGGTAATCCGGCACGAACTTCGTCGGCGCGGGCACGTCGCTGTTGACGATCTGATTGAGCACCGCGTACTCGGTCTCGCCGAAGAAGGGCGTGCGTCCCGTCGAGAGCTCGTAGAGCATCGTGCCGATCGAATAGATGTCGCTACGCCGATCGATCGCGACATCGGCGCGGCATTGCTCCGGCGACATGTAGGCGATCTTGCCCTTCAAGCCACCCTTCGTCGTGGGCTTCGCCTGTGCGCCGCGCGCGATGCCGAAGTCGACGAGCTTGACCGCGCCGTCGTAGCTGACCAGCACGTTCGACGGTGACACGTCGCGGTGCACGATCTGGAGCGGTGTCCCATCCGGACCCGCTTTCTCGTGCGCGTAATGCAGGCCCGCGCATAACCCCGCGACCAGCGTGAGCACCGCATCGAGCGAGATCGGGACGCCCTGCTCGACCGATTGCGTGGACATCCGATCGAGGTCCTCGCCGTGGACGTACTCCATCGCGAAGAAGTAGTCGCCGTGCTCCAAGCCGATGTCGTAGACCTGCGCGACGTTCGGGTGGTGCAGCGTCGCCGCGAGGCGCGCCTCGTTGAGGAACATGTCGACGAACGACGCGTTCGTCGCGAACTGCGGGAGGATGCGCTTGATCACGGAGAGCTTCTCGAAGCCCTCGATTCCGACGGTGCGCGCGAGATAGAGCTCCGCCATACCCCCGATCGCGATCTGGCGGATCAGGTCGTACTTGCCCAGCTTGTCGCCTGGGCCCAAGTGACGAGCTTGGAGTGGCGCTGCTTTCATCACCCCACACACAAGGATAGACGAAACACATCGCCCCTGCAGTACAATCGTCGACGATGGTGGTCCGAGCCCTCGTCGGCGCGATGTCAGCGCTTGTGGCACTCGGTGTCGTGGCCTGTAGTCCCTTCGGAGGCGGCGCATTTAGCTGCGAGCGCGACGACCAATGTGGTCTCGGTAAATGCTCGATGAGCTACTGCAGCTTCACGGATTCGAGTTGCCCGTCGGGCTATCGGTTCGGCGACGCATCGGGCCCACTCGCGAACACGTGCGTCGGCGCCACGAGCGGCGGCAGCGATGCGAGCGTCGTCGCCATCGACGCGAAGTCGTATCTCGATGCACCACCACCCGGGGTGGTGTGCTTCGGCCAGGGTTTCGGCAAGACGTGCTTCGACGCGGCGAACGTGCCGAGCACGCCCGCGACGTTGACCGCGCAGACGATCGACACCGACACGTCGCCGCTGTGCTCGACGGTCGTCCAGAACAATCCAGGTTGGTGCGTGATCGCAGCGACCGATCTCACGGTGACCGGCGCGGTCAACGCGACGGGCGGCAAGCCACTCGTGCTGCTCGCGACCGGCACGCTGCAGATCGACGGCACGCTCGATGTCGCGAGTCATCGCGGCGGCCAGACCGGCGCCGGCGCGGTCACGAACAACGCCGCACTCTGCGACCCGGGGACACCGCCCGGCAACAACGGCGGTGGTGCCGGTGGCAGCTTCGGGACGATAGGCGGCAACGGCGGCAACGGCGGCGGCACCGCCGGCGCGATCAAACCGACGAACACGATGCGCGGCGGCTGCGCGGGTCAAGACGGCAAGAGCGGCACCGCCGGCACCAAAGGCGTCGGCGGCGGCATCGCTTACTTGATCGCGGGGACCAAGATCACCGTCGGTGGCGCGATCAACGCATCGGGCGCCGCGGGTACGGCAGGCGTCACCGGTAGCGCGGGCGCGGGCGGCGGCGGGTCCGGCGGCTTGATCGCGCTCGACTCTCCGATGGTCACGAACGGCGGCGCGATCTTCGCGAACGGCGGCGGCGGCGCGGAAGGCAGCGGCAACACGACGAAGGGTAACGACGGCAACGAGTCGGCGCTCGGCGTCGCGGCCGCGGCCACGGCGAGCGCATCCAACGGCGGCGATGGTGGCGCCGGTGGTGCGAGCACGGCCGCCGGGAAAGGCGGCGACGCGGCCACATTCGGTGGTGGCGGAGGTGGTGGTGGCGCTGGCGCGATCAAGCTGTTCCAGGCCACGGCGATCACGGGCGGCGTGGTGTCACCGCCGCCCAGCTGATCACATCGACATCATCATCATCGGCATGCCGCCGCACATCATCATGCACGGCATTCCCTGCTGCATGGACTGCGTCATCATGGTCATGCGCTCCTTCATCATCTCCATCTGAGCGGGGTCCATCGGCATCATCTTGCAGACCATGCCGTCCTTGCCCATCTCCATGGTCATCTTGCACATCATCGGCATGCCCATGCCCATCATGTTGCCCATCATGTTGCCCATCATCGGCATCATCATCGGCATGCCCATGCCCATCATGTTCATCATGGGGTTCATACCCATCATGTTCATCATCGGGTTCATGCCCATCATGCCCATCATCGGGTTCATGCCCATCATCGGGTTCATGCCCATCATCGGCATCATGTGGTTGTGCATCATCGGCATCTGGTTCATCGGCATCGCGTTCATCATGATGGGGCCATCCTACGGACGGTCCGTGGCGGCGCAAGCTCGCGTCGGTGACGCACCACGCTTTCGTCCGTCGCCACGGATGAAACCGGGCTGCACCGGATAATCCGTCCGTGTCGACGGACAGAACGCACGAAGCGGCGGATACTGGCCACGAAATGTCGGAGTCCAACGGCCCCAAAGGCGCGCGCGGGCGCCGGTTCGAAGAGGCGCTCGACCCCACCGCGGCCGCGCTCAATGCCTCGGTCGAGTTCGATCGGCGCTTGCTCGTCCACGACGTCGCGGGCTCGATCGCGCACGCCGAGATGCTCGCCACGCGCGGCTTGATCACCGCGGAAGATCGCGACGCGATCACCGCGGGCTTGCGACTTGTCCAGCAGCAACTCGCGGCCGGCAAGCTCGCGTGGGACGACGCGCTCGAGGACGTCCACATGAACGTCGAGGCGCGGCTCGTCGACGAGATCGGCGACGCCGGTCGCCGGCTCCACACCGCGCGCAGCCGCAACGATCAAGTCGCCACCGATCTGCGCCTCTACGCGATCGGCGCGGCCGAGCAGATCATCGACCTGATCGACGAGCTCCGCCGCGCGCTCGTCACGCAAGCACAGGCGCACGTCGACACGTTGATGCCGGGATACACCCACCTCCAGCGCGCCCAACCGGTGCGGCTCGCGCATCACCTGCTCGCATACGAAGCGATGCTCGCGCGCGACCGCGGCCGGATCGCAGATGCGGCGTGGCGCGCCGACGAATCCCCGCTCGGCTCGGGCGCGCTCGCCGGGACGACGCTGCCGATCGATCGCGAGCATACCGCGCGAGCACTCGGGTTCGCAGAGATCACGCGCAACTCGCTCGACGCGGTCGGCGATCGCGACTTCGCGATCGAGCTCGTCGCCGCGTGCGCGCTCGTCCAGCTCCATCTGTCACGGCTCGGCGAAGAGCTCGTGCTGTGGGCGTCGCAGGAGTTCGGCTTCGTCCAGATCGGCGAGGCGTACAGCTCGGGAAGCTCGCTGATGCCGCAGAAGAAGAACCCGGATCTCGCCGAGCTCGTGCGCGGTAAGGCCGGCCGCGTGATCGGTGCGTGGGTCACGCTCGCGACGGTCGTGAAGGGCCTTCCGCTCGCGTACAACAAAGACCTCCAGGAGACCCAGGAGCCACTGTACGACGCGGTCGAGACCGTCGCCGCGTGCCTCGAGGTCGCGCGTGGCATGATCTTGACGGCGAAGTTCGATACCGCGCGGATGCGCGCCGCGGTCGGCGCAGGTCACCTCGTCGCGACCGAGCTCGCCGACTATCTCGTCGCGAAGAAGGTGCCGTTCCGCGAGGCGCACGACATCGCGGGCCACCTCGTCCGCGTCGCCGACGAGCGCCATGCCCAGCTCGCCGACCTCGATCTCGAGACGCTGCGCGCGGCTCACCCGCTGTTCGATGCGGATGTCGCGGAGTGGCTCGATCCGGATCGCGCCGTCGATCGCCGCGACCTCGTTGGTGGGCCGGCACGCGAGCGAGTGTTGGCGGAGATCGCACGCATCACGGCCGAACTGGAGTAGAACCCCGGCATGGCCGGTCCATTCGAGTACAAGCACGGCGAGCTCCACTGCGAGGGCGTCGCGCTCTCGACCATCACCGAGGCGGTCGGAACGCCGGTGTACGTCTACTCGCGCAGCGAGATCGAGCGGGCGTATCGCGCGTTCGACGCCGCACTCGAAGGCGTGCCGCACGAGGTCTGCTACGCGGTCAAGGCGTGCTCGACGCTCGGCGTGCTGGGCGTGCTCGTCCAGCTCGGCGCCGGCGCCGACATCGTATCCGTCGGCGAGCTGTATCGCTGGCTGCGCGCAGGCGGCTCGGCAGAGCACGTCGTGTTCTCCGGCGTCGGCAAAACCGAGTCAGAGATCAGGACCGCGCTCGAGTCGAACATCGGTTGCTTCAACGTCGAGTCGGGCGAGGAGCTCGTCGTGCTCGATTCGGTCGCACGCAGCCTCGGCAAGCGCGCGCCGATCTCGATCCGCGTCAACCCCGACGTCGATCCGGAGACCCATCCGTACATCTCGACGGGCCTCAAGCAGAACAAGTTCGGCGTGGCGATGGCGGAGGCGCCGGCGCTGTTCCGCGACGCGGCGAAGCGTGCCGGGCTGCAAGTCATCGGTGTCGACTTTCACATCGGTAGCCAGCTGACGAAGACGTCGCCGTTCACCGACGCGATCGCGCGGTTGGTCGCGCTGGTTCAAGGGCTCGCGAAGGATGGGATCGAGCTCCGCCACGTCGACATCGGCGGCGGCCTCGGCATCGATTACGGCAAGGGCGATGGCGTGCCGCCGAGCCCGGCCGAGTACGGCGCCGCGGTCAAGGCGGCCCTCGCGCCGCTGACGTCGCTCGGCGTCACCGTGATGACCGAGCCCGGCCGCGTGATCGTCGGCAATGCCGGCGCGTTGATCTCGCGCGTGCTGTATCGCAAGCACAACGAGGCGAAGCACTTCACGATCGTCGACGCGGCGATGAACGATCTGATGCGGCCCGCGCTGTACAACTCGTTTCATCCGATGCAGCCGGTGCGCAACCCGGAGCGACCGCTGATCAAGACCGACATCGTCGGGCCGATCTGCGAGACCGGTGATTTCTTCGCGCGCGACCGCGAGCTGCCGGCTCTCGATGCCGGCGAGCTGCTGTGGATCGGAGCGACAGGCGCGTACGGCGCGGCGATGGCGTCGAACTACAACTCGCGGCCGCGGGCGCCCGAGGTGCTCGTGTCCGGTGACACCTACACGGTGATCCGCACGCGCGAGACCTACGAGCAACTCGTGACCAACGAAAAGCTGGCGTAGAAAGCGCGTGATCGTGCACGTACACGTGACACGTACACGTGCACGTGCACGATCCGGATCGAGGTAGGCCGCCTCCCCCCGTGATTTTCGCACCGCGCCGACGAGGCGCTGACCTGATATCCTCGCCGCATGGGTTCCCGCGTTCTGGCGATCGCGCTGGTGCTCGCCGCGTGCGGCGATGACTCGCCCGGCGAAGATCGCCAGGGCGGTGACACGACCGTCGACGATCGCACCCAGATGGGCCTCCAGCATCCTGCGGCGAACCTCACGCCAGACCAGCTCGCAAAGTTCATGCTCGGCACGAGCCCGTTCGATTTCCGCTGGGAGATTCCGCAGCTCGGTCCCGCGTTCAACAACGACTCGTGCTTCGGTTGTCACGGTGGGTTCGGGCGCGGGATGGCGCAGATCGGTGGCGATGGCTTCATCGACATCAGCGGTCCGCAGTCCGAGGCGCTCGTCCGCGTGAGCTTGCCCGAGGGCACGCCGAATGATCCGGGTGGTCCGGTGCCGGTCCCCGGTTATGGCTTGCAGCTCCAGGATCACTCGACCGTCGGTGCGGCCGAAGCGAGTGTCACGCTGACGTGGATCGAGCACACCGAAATGTTCGGCGACGGCTCGACGATCTCGCTCCGCGCGCCGCACCTCGATATTCGCGACGGCGTCGGCAATCCCATCCCGATCGACATGCGGGAGTCGTTCAGGATCGCGCCGGCGATCATCGGCCTCGGCCTCCTCGAGGCGGTCGATGGCGCGACGCTCGATGCGCTCGCGGATCCGGACGACGCCGATGGCGATGGCATCTCGGGCCGGTCCAACACGGTATGGAACCCGGAGACCAGTGCTGCGGAGCGTGGGCGCTTCGGTTGGAAAGCCAATGTCTCGACGCTCCACGTCCAGGCCGCGGGCGCGGCCGCAAACGACATGGGGTTGTCGAACCACGTGTTCCCGGATCCGAGCGGCAACAACGACGTCCAGGACGATCAGATGGAAGGCATGGCATTCCTCGTGGCGACCGTCGGGGTCCCGGCGGCCGCGCCGAAAAACGCGGCGGCGTATCACGGCCGCCAGCTGTTCGACGATTTCGGGTGTTCCAGCTGCCACGTTCCGACGCTGGTGACGGGCGATGCGGCGATCTCGGCGGTCGCGCATCAGACGATCCATCCGTACACCGACCTCTTGCTCCACGACATGGGCGACGCGTTGACCGACGCGCGACCCGACTTCGATGCGACCGGCGTCGAGTGGCGAACGCCCGCGTTGTGGGGCATCGGCCTCGCGCAGATCGTGCGCGCCAACATCACGTTCTTGCACGACGGCCGCGCGCGCACGTTCGCGGAAGCGATCATGTGGCATGGCGGAGAAGCACGATCCGCGCACGACAAGTTCCAGGCCGCTTCGCAGGCGGATCGCGACGCATTGGCCGCGTTCCTCGGCACCCTTTGATATGCTTCGCGGGTGGAGGACGATGAGGCTCGGCCGACGGAGGCAATGGCAGTGCCTCCCGTCCACGAGGAGCCCGTCGCGTTCGAAGCGTCGATCGAAGAACCCGTCGCGTTCGAGCTCGTAGCCGGCACCGACGTCGGCGGATATGTGATCGACGGCGAGCTCGGCCGCGGTGGCATGGGCGTCGTGTACAGCGCGCGCCATCCGGTGATCGGCAAGCGCGCCGCGATCAAGGTGCTGAAGCCGTCGCTGTCGAACAACCCGGCGACGATCGAGCGATTCATCCAGGAAGCGCGCTCGGTCAACGCGATCGGTCACCCGAACATCGTCGACATCTTCGACTTCGACATGCTGCCCGATGGGCGGCGGTTCCTCGTCATGGACCTCCTCGAGGGCGAGTCGCTGCGCAAGCGGATCAAGCGCGGTGCGTTGCCACCCGCCGAGGCTGTGATGGTCATCGACGAGATCGCGAGCGCACTCGATGCGGCGCACTCGAAGGGCTTCATCCACCGCGATCTCAAACCCGACAACGTGTTCCTCGTCGCGAACCCGGGCCGGTTCGACGTCAAGCTCCTCGACTTCGGGCTCGCGAAGCTGACGCCCGGAAACGCGATGGTCCTCGATCGCGCGTACCGCACTGCGACCGGCGCGCAGCTCGGCACGCCGGATTACATGTCGCCGGAGCAGCTGCGCGGCGACAAGAACATCGATCACCGCACCGACGTGTACGCGCTCGGAATCCTCGCGTTCGAGATCCTCACCGCGAAGCGACCGCGGCGGTTCTCGGATGGCACGTTCGATCTCCCGGCCGCGCCGGGCAAGATCGTCGGTGCGGTCGCGGGCGTGCCGGCGGAGCTCGCACAGCTCGTCGAGACCTTGCTGGCTCCGGAACGCGAGAACCGACCATCGCTGGTCGCGGTGCGCGCCGTGATCAAGCGGGCGAAGCCGTCGCTGCCGTCGGTGTCGGTCGTCGGGCTCGACCTCGCGAAGCTCGCCGGCATGGCGGAGGACTCGAATCTCGACGTCCCGAGCTTGCAGATCCGCGCGAGCGCGGTCGGCGCGAAGCCGGTGTTGCCGACGCCGGCCGCGGGCAATCCGACGGTGGGGGGTAATCCTGCGATGGCGCCGGCAATGCCCGCGATGGCTGCGCCGGCGGTGCAGAAGCCCCCTGCGATCACGCTGCAAGGCCGTTCACCGACGGGGACACCGGAGAACAAGCTGCGTGCGCTCACGGGACCGGTGGAGAACACGGTGCGCTCGCCGACCGGGCCGCTGGAGAATCTGGTGCGTTCGCCGATCGGGCCGCTGGAGGCCAGACCGCGTGCGCCGTCGGCGCCGCCGAGCCTCGCGCAGAGCCTCGACGCCGCGAACAGCGGGTTGCGGCCGCCAGGCGCGATCATCCCGACGACAAAGATGGGTGTGGCGCCACCGCCCATCACGACGCACGGCGGACCGAAGGTTCGCCCGCAAGTACGCAAGTCGAACCCGACGATCTGGTGGCTCGTCGCCGCGCTGCTCGCCGTTGCTGCGGGCATTGCGATCGCGATCGTGATCGTCACGTAGCCGCGGGCTACAATCGCAGCCGTGGGAGGCGACGCTGACGACCGGCTGACCCTGAACGCCGGCCTCGCCGACGAAGAGACGACCGCGGTCGAAGGCCGGCAGCTCGCGCCGGGGACGAACGTCGGCGGTTATGTCGTCGAGGACGTGCTCGGGACCGGCGGCATGGGGGTCGTCTACGCGGCGACGCACCCGCTGATCGGCAAGCGCGCTGCGATCAAGGTCTTGAAGCCCGAGCTCTCGCACGAGCCCGCGGCCGTCGAGCGGTTCGTGACCGAGGCGCGCGCGGTCAATCAGATCGGACATCCAAACATCGTCGACATCTTCGACTTCGGCGCGCTCGACGACGGCCGCCACTTCTACCTGATGGATCTGCTCGAGGGCGAATCGCTGCGCGCACGCTTGCGACGCACCGGGCCCCTGCACGTCAGCGAAGCAGCGTCGATCATCGATCAGATCGCATCCGCGCTGATCGCGGCGCACAACAAGGGCATCGTCCATCGCGATCTCAAGCCCGACAACGTGTTCATGCTCGCGGTACCAGGCCGCTGGCCCGAGGTCCGGCTGCTCGACTGGGGCCTCGCGAAGCTGATCGATCCGACCTCGAAGTTCCGCACCGCGACCGGCTCCGTGCTCGGCACGCCGGTGTACATGTCGCCCGAGCAGGCCCGCGCGTCGGAGCTCGTCGATGCGCGCACCGATATCTACGCCCTCGGCGTGATGTCGTTCGAGCTGATCTCCGGCAAGGTCCCGTTCTACAAGGGCAGCGCGATCGACACGTTGATCGCGCATCAAGAGGACAAGATTCCATCGCTCGCGCTGCGCGTGCCCGGCCTCCCCGAGGAGCTCGTCCAGTTGATCGAGGCGATGCTCGCAAAGGAGCCGCCGAATCGGCCGTCTCTGGTCGCCGTACGCACGGTGCTGAAGCGCCTCAAAGGAACGAAGATCCCGACGATGACGGCGGCCGGCCTCGAGATCTCGTTGCCCCCAGCGAAGCCCGACAAGGCGATCGCGGCGCTCGACGACATGGTGACCGTCGATCATCACAAGACTGCGCGCGAGATTCCCTCCGAAGAGATCCGCACGCGCCCGCCGCCGCGCGCCGACTTGCCGCTGTCGCGCGCCGAATCCCCGCCGCCGCCCGCGGAGTCGCCCTCTCCTCTGGCGCTGCCGCGCACGATCACCGGCATGCGTGCGCCGGCGCCGCCCCGCGCCTCGACGCCGCCGATGGCGCAATCGCAAGAACCAGCCGCGTCGCACAGTGGCGTGCCGTTGCCGCCGCCGCCGATCGCCGTATCGCGCACCCCGACGCCGCAGCCCGCGATCTCACGCACGCCCACGCCGCAGCCGTACGACTCGTTCCCGTCGATCTCGATCGAATACGGACACTCGATGCCATCGATGCCCGCCGTGTCTCGCGCCCCGACACCCCAGGGGAAGTCGCAGCCTCGGCCGCGCCCTCAAACGCCGTTGCCGGCGAGCAGCGGTGGCAAGCGTGTGCTCGTGATCAGCTTCGTCGCAGTAATCGTCATCGCGGTAGGCATCGCCATCGCGATGTATGTGTAGTCGCACGAACGTCCCGCGCAACAAGCGGCGAAGCCGCAACCAACGCTTCGTTCCCCTCGTGTTCTAGACCCAGGCTTCGTGTTTCGACTTCGTGCACGAACGGCCTGCGCGCGGCCCGCGTACGAGCGGCGAAGCCGCCAAAAACACTTCGCTCACCTTGGTGTTCTAGACCCAGGCTTCGTGTTTCGACTTCGTGCGGCGCTACGCCTTCTCGACCTGGATCCGCGCATCGTTGAACGCGCCCTGCCCGCCGAGGTCTGCATACGTCGCAGGGATCAACGCGTTCGACGTGTAGCCGTTCGCGGTGTGCTTGCGCCACAGGCCCTTCGGCAGCACGCACACGCCTTCGCGGACGTCGGTCGAAACCTTTGCGAGGCAGAGCACTTCGCCGATCGGGTTCCACGCGCGCACGGTGTCGCCGGTCTTGATTCCGCGCGAGGCCGCGTCGGTGGCGGCGATCTCGAGCTCGGCGGGCGCGTGACGGAGCTGGCCGAACGTCGAGCTGATCTGGGTCGCGAGCGCGGGCGAGATCAGCGCGAGCGGGAATTCGGCGCTGCCGGGATCGGGCTTGTAGACGTAGAGGCCGCCGAGCGCGTCGCGATCGAGCGTCGGCGGGACGAGCTGGATCTTGCCGCCGGGCGGGAACGTATCGACGAACATGATCGGATAGGGGTCGTTCGCGGGCGTCGCGATGCCGTGCTCTGCGAGTTGCCGTTCGAGCTCGGGTCCGTGTGGACCGGCTGCGAACGTCGAGTCGACGAGCTCTTGATCGGTCATCGCGTCGCCGGCCTCGACGAGGCTGAACCGGCGGAGCAACTCGCCGAACAATTCGTTGTTGCTGCGCGCTTCGCCGGCCGGTGTCGCGACGGCAGGCGAGTCGTACATCCGCATGTTGCCGTAGCCACGGCGGAGCTCGCGATGCTCGAGGAACGTCGTCGCCGGCAGCACGATGTCGGCGAGCTGTGCGGTGTCGGTCATCACCTGCTCGTGGACGACCACGAACAGATCCTCGCGGCGGAGTTGCTCGACGAGCGCGCGCTGATCGGGTGCGGTGGCCACCGGGTTCGCGTTGTAGACGAACAGGCATTCGATCGGTGGCTCGCGCAACGTGTCGAGCGCGTGCGCGACGCCGCACTGGTTGACCGCGCGCGCGACCGGTTGCTCGGCGCCGATCGCGGTCTCGGCGCTGACGGTCCAGCGCGCGTCGCTGTTCGCCATCGTGAAGCCGCCGCCGCGGACGCCGAACTTGTTCGCGATCGCCGAGATCGCCAGTACGGCGGCGATCGCGCTGCCGCCATTGCGGTTGCGCTCGACGCCGTAGCCCGGTCGGATCACCGCCGGCGAGCTCGCCGCGTAGAGCTCGACGAATTGATCGAGCGCCGCCGGATCGAGGTGCGCTTCTCGCGCGGCGCGCTCGATCGTCCACACCGACGCGCGCCTGCGTAGCTCGTCGACTTGAGCGCAGTGCTCCGTCAGGAACGCCTCGTCGGCGTAGCCACGCGCGAACAGCGCGGCGATCACCGCGAGCGCGACCGGTAGATCGGCGCCAGGCCGCACCGGGAGATAGAGATCCGCCTTGTGCGCGAGCGGCGTCGCGCGCGGATCGATCACGACGAGCTTCGCGCCGCGAGCCCGCGCACGGTTGATCACGGGCACGAGGTGGATCCCGGTCGCCGACGGGTTGATCCCCCACAGCACGACCAGGTTCGCGTGCTCGTAGTCCTCGAGCGCGACGCCCGGCATCTTGCCGTACAAACCGCGCGACGCTTCGGTGGCCGCCGCCGAGCAGTACGTCTTGACGAGCTTGCTCGTGCCGAGCCGCCGCCAGAAGCGCTCGGCGAGGGCGCCGTCGGTGAGCCAACCGTTCGAGCCGCCGTAGTGAAACGGCAGGATCGCTTGCGAGCCGTGACGTTCGCGGATCTTCACGAGCTTCGCGGTGATCACGTCGAGCGCCGCGTCCCACGTGAGCTGCTCCCACTCGCCACTGCCCTTCGGGCCCTTGCGCATCATGGGATGCAGCACGCGATCGGGCCCGTAGAGGTGGTCCGGAATCTTGCGGACCTTGCCGCAGATCAATCCGTTCGTGAACGAGCTGCGATGATCGCCATCGACCGCGATCACGCGGCCGTGCTCGACGGTGACCGTCAGCCCGCACAAGTCGGGGCAGTCCAACGGACATGCGCTCGACTTCGTCTCCATGGGAGCAGCCTACAACATCTCGCCGGCCTCGCCGCTCTCAGGATGGGCGCTCCGAGAATTGGCCAGTACAGACCAGATCAGAATGCGCCGGACACGCCGATCGTCGTCACACCGGTCGGCCCCGTCGTCTTTCCAACCGTCGGGATGATCGTGAGCTTCGGATCATCGAGCGCGCGCGTCAGGACGCCACCTAGTACGAGCCCCGCCGCCAACCCGCCGAGCGCGTAGTTCGCGGTACGCTCCTGGGACGACGTGACCTTGTTGTTGACCGCCTGCTCGACGAGGTTCTCGGTCGCGAGTCCGAGCACGATGCCGACGACACCACTCGCATCGATCAACGCGGCGCGGCCGCGGCTGACCTTGAAGTAGCGCTGCAGCATCACACCCGCGACGGTGCCCATGCCGAGGCCCGATGCGACCAGGCCCGCCGCGATCTGACTATCCGGGTTGAACGACAGCGCGAACAAGCCGCCCGCGACCGTGCCCCATAGTGCGCCGGAGTTGATCACCGCGGAGTCGCCGGGCTCGGGATGCGTGCGATCGCCGACGAGGTATCCGGCGACGCCACCGATCACGAGACCGCCGCCGATCAGCGGCGCGTAGACATCGACGCCGCTGTTGCTCGCCATCGCCGCGATCAAGCCGCCGCCGACGCCGCCGATCAGCGATGACGTCACGGTCAACGAGCTGGTCCCGAGCGCGAGGTTGCGATCGGTGCCGTAGTACACGCCGAGAAATCCTGCGCCGATGCCGCCTACCGCGCTCGCCGTGATGATCGTGCTGTTGTCCTGCGTCCCGGCGATCAGTGATGCGGCGACACCACCGGCGACCGTCGCGAATGCGAGCAGCTGCTTGCGCCCGAACTCGGGCTCGCTCGGCAGATCGATCGACAGATTCGTATCCTTGTCGGGGATGACCTCGATCTCCTTCGTGACGGTCTGACGGTCCTGCGCTTCGACCGAGACCGAGTACTTGCCGCCCGGCAAGTCGGTGTCGTAGACGCCGGTCGCGACCAAGCGCTTGTCGACGGTGCCCGGTGGTCCGTCGCTCGGTGCGCCTGGACCACCCGCCAAGAAGATCCGCGCATCGCCGGGTACGGTCTGGATCTTGAGATGCCCTTTGATCGCAGAGAGCGTCTCGAAGTACGTGTACGGCTTTCCGATCTCGGGATGAATTTCGCGCGTCGCCGTGTGAAATCCATCGTGCTCGACGACGAGCTGATACGGCCCACCCGGCACGACGAGCTCGTCGCCGGAGCTGCCGCGCGCCTTGACCACGGAGTCCTGGACGATGCTGACGTGCGCGTCGGCCGGCGTTGCTTGCACGCGGATCTTCGCGGGTAGCTTCTCGAGCACCTGGATCCGCGCGAGCACGTTCTTCTTGTCTTCCTGCGGATCGACCGCGCACGCCCCGGTCCCCTTCGCGTTTGGCGGCACGTCGAGGACGTAGCGCGAGAAGTACGCGATCGCGCGGCCGTACTCGAGCTGGCGCTCGTACGCCTGGCCGATGTCCTTGAGGATCGAATAGAACGGGTACTCGCAGTAGCTCTCGACGAGCTCCTTCACCGCGCCGTAGTAATCGCCCTGGAGGTAGAGCACCTCGCCGCGCTGGTAGTAATCGGCGCCGCGGCGCAGCGACTCTTCTTTCGTGAGCGATTTATCGGGCGTGCACTGATCGATCTCGAGATCCATCATGTCCTTCGAGATGAACCCCGCGCCTTCATGCGGCGTGTCGCTCGGATCGGCGGCCGCGACGCCGCCGAGTATGAACAGCATCGCGACGAGCGCGAGCTTCACTTTTGGCCCGGATATCCCGTCAGCTCGCCGCCGGCGTTGTGCTGCACGGTGGCGGACCCCGAACCGGAACCGGTGCCGGGCACGTGGTGGATCTGCGGCGGCGCATTCTTCGGCAGCTTCTTGAGCTTGATCATGACGGTGCTGCCGTCGACGCGCTCGAGCGGGTTGATGTCGGTGCCGCCGTCGACGTAACCGTCGAGCTGGGCGCTGACGTGGACTTCCTTGTTGTTCTTGACCAGCGCGAGATCGAGCGGTGAGGTCCCGACGGGCTCCGACTCGCGATAGATCGCCGCGGCCGGCGGATCGGTCACGATGTGCAGCTTGATCTTCTCGACCACGGGCTCCGGTGCTGCATCGATCGGTGCCAGCGCGACGCCGCCGTCTTGCTTCACCGCCGGCTGCTGCTTCTTCTTGTTGTCGTGGCCCATCAGCAGCACGACCGCGAGCATCACGCCGCCGATCGCGATGCCGATGCCGCCGATCGCCCATGCGATCCGCGGGATCGTGGGCGCCTTCGGCAGCCGGCGCCGCGGTCCGGTGATCTTCGCGCGCTCGGTCGAGTGCGTCGGATCCTCGAGCAGCGCCCTGAGATCCAGTGACATCGCCTCGGCGTCCTCGTAGCGCTGGGTGCGATCCTTGGCCATCGCTTTCGAGATGATCGCCTCGAGCTCCTCGCTGACCTCGGGCCGGATCTCGCGCACCGGCTTGGGCTCCTCGTTGAGCACCTGCGAGATCACCGACAGATAGTTCGTGCCCGCGAACGGCACGCGGCCCGCGATCGCCTCGTACATGATCACGCCGAGCGCGTAGATGTCGACGCGATGATCGAGATCCTCGTCGCCGCGCGCTTGCTC
>JBDUAS010000315.1:0-7625 GCA_040004535.1 Deltaproteobacteria bacterium | reverse complement strand
TTGGTCTGCGGGATATCGAGGATCGCGAACCGATCCTTCTGGTTCTCGCAGATCGCGATCATCTGGTCCTGGACGCGCTGCGCTCGCATCTCGCCGGCCGGGCCGGGCTCGCGGTCGTAGAACCGCATCGCATCGGGCGCCGCGAGGATCGCGACCTCTTCGTTCGAGGCGAGAGCGAGCAGCCCTGCCCGCTCTCCGGGTCCATTGTCGTAGCCGGCAAAATCTTCCGGCGTGATCGCGTCCATGCCATCGCGGCCGCCGGTGAGGCGCGTCATCGCGAGCTGCTCGGGCAAGTTGTGCGGCACCGGCGACTTGGTGCTCATGTCCTCGAGCCGGACGAGCCGGCTGCGCTGCGCGACGACCTTGGGCGCGTAGCTCCGCGACGTGGGGTGCATCTGGAGGCCCTTGAACACCTCGCGCCGGTCGCGCATCGCGACGTGGATCTCGAACGTCATGACCTCGAGGTGGGTCGGCGCCGCGGCGCGATGCCGGCGGTTGACCGGCGTCTCGACGCCCCACTTGATCAGCTTGTCGCCGACCTCGGTGATGACGACGAAGTCCGAGTTCTCGCGGTCGTAGATCCTGACGAGCGAGCCGACCTCGAAGCCGCGCGTCGTCGAGACCTGCGCTTCGCCGGCGCCGATGTCGAGGTCGCGCGTCAACAGTGTCGTCGCACCCGGTGCGTGGACGCAGCGAAACCAGATCGTGTTGCCCCACGTGCCCTCGTTGAGCGCGCGGATCTTGAGCGACGGCTTGTTCCAGTCGTCGATCTGGACGTGCTCGGCGCACGAAGCGTGGTCGATCGTCGGCAGCTCGCCCTTGGCCGCGTTGTGCGCGATCCGCACCATCCAGCAGTCGGTGCCGCCGTTCTTGAAGAACCCGTACACCGAGTCACTCGTGTACGAATCACTGGAGGTACCGAACAGCTCGACGAACTCGTCCCAGTTCGTGAGCCGGGTCGGCTCGTTCATCGGACCTTTTTGGGTGATGCCGACGAACCCGGTGATTCGCGTGTTCGCGATCGAAAGTGGTGGTGGCGCTACCGAGTCGAAGCTCTGGTAGATGCCAGGTGCCCTCGGATCAGCGGACGGTCGCATGCGCATGCCAGCCATCTAGGTATTCCTCACCGTCGCCGTGCTTCGTTGATCTCGCGGTTGATGCGAGCGATCTCGCGAAGCCAGACGTGACGTTCTTCGTGTTCCATGTCGAGGATGTCGTCGATGGACCAATGGAAGTGATACGCGATGTAGCTCACTTCTTGGTACAGCTGTTCACGCGGATAAGTAGCGACCGCCGCCCAGGTCACCCCGGGCCAGACTGGCCACTACCTCCATCCTCGGTGATCAGGGCACCGGTGACCATGTCGACATCCATCTCGTGCTGGCACTTCGGGCACGTGATGTGGTGCTTCGGTGCGCCGCCCTCCTCGTTGATCTTGCGATAGAACTCCTGCAGGTACGCGAGGTCGGTCGAGAACAAGTTCTCGATCATGTCCACCGTGACCTGCTTGTGATCACCGAGGTTCGTGATCACGCGCGACAACAGCACGATCACCAGGTAGGCGCGGTTGCTCTGCACGCGGTAGTCCTGGAGCGGCAGGATCTCGTCGCGCGCGGTTGCCAAGCGCATCACGCCATCGCGATGCAGCTTGCCTTCTTCATCCACGAATCCGCGCGGTAAGCGGAACGGATACTGAGTCTTGAACGCCATCGAACGCGTTGCCTCCGAAAAGACCGAAAAGAAAACGACCCGCATCGGTTCCACACCGATGCAGGCCGCATCCTAACCCGAACGCTGTTTAGGCGTCGTACTGGTTGAGCTTGAACTTCATCTTCTCGACGTAGAGCTCGACCGAGAAGCGCTTGATCTTCTCGGAGTTCGCTTCCGCGTCTTCGTCGCTGAACTTCTTGAAGCCGACGTTCTGGAGCTCCACTTCACCGAGCTCGTCCGTCATGTTCGGATCGAGGAACACGATGCGGCCGGTCATTTCGTCCGACTCGAGGTGGTGACCGTCGACGAACCACTTCTTCGCGGCCTGCGCCCACGCGTCGTGGTCGGCGTGCGAGATCGTGAGCTTGATCTCGGGGACCGTCACCTTCGCGGGGTGCTTGGTCGGCTCGCGGAAGATACCGATCTGGTCAGCCGAGACCGAGCACTTCCACGTGAACGAATCGACCGTGGCGACGCGGCTGCACGGCAGTGCACCGATCTCGACGCGGAAGTTCGAGCACAACCACGCCTTCTGCTTCGGGCCAATCTTGCCCCGGATGTCCTCGCCGCCGCCCTTGGACCAGCGAACCTGCTCGGCCTCGAACTCGACGTCGAAGTACGCCGCGTCCTTGGACGAACCGTCGAGCTTCGGGACCGTCACGCTGGTGATCAGCGCGTTCATGAAGTCGAGACGGGACATCGCCTTGTAGTTGAAGTCCGCCGACGTGAAGGCGCCGTTCTTGGTCAGGTAGCCCTTGTCGAAGGCGGCCTGAATCCAATCGTACATACCCTTGCCCATGCCGATGCCGACGGTGGCCTTGCCGGGCGTCCACTTGATGTTGGAGACGTGCTTCTTCTGCACGTTATCCGGACCGAGGTCGTTCGCGACGATGTCGGCTTCCATGGCCATGCCGCTGAACTTCTTCAAGAAGCCAACGTTGTAGCCATCGACATCGAGCGAGAACCGGCCTGCGGTATGAGAGCGTTGTTCAGCCATTTATCCTGTTTCCCTTGTTTCGTAACTCGTGCCGACCCGGCACGGAGAGCGTCGGCGGCTACAACGCCGGTACACCTCGCTCGAACCTCGAGCTCCCCTACTCCCGCCCATTCCTTGTAGCCACCGAAGATCCCCCTGACGTTTCCAGTCTCCTGTTGGTCGTCGGGTCGGCCCAGCGCGTCAGTGCTGCTGGGCCCCCACTTTCGACTCCCTCTTACGAGGGTGTCAGGTGGTTTCTTCCTGCCTCTTTACTCTTCGACGCCGCCGCCGCTTTGCATCTGGCCAATGCGGAAGATGACGAATTCCGCGGGCTTCACCGGCGCGAGGCCGATCTCGACG
Organism: Deltaproteobacteria bacterium; assembly: GCA_040004535.1. GTDB lineage: Bacteria > Myxococcota_A > Polyangia > Haliangiales > Haliangiaceae > JABFXX01. Next base: position 4,579 of record JBDUAS010000315.1, on the reverse strand, counting down.
ACCAGCTGACCGGCGTCGATGACCTCGGGCGGGTTGGTCTCCTCGTCACACTTGACGTAGAACGCCTGCTCCGGGGCGGTGCCCATGAGCGCGCCGTTACGCCAGAGCAGCGTCAAGAACGAGGCGATGGTCCGCTGCACGCGCTTCCACAGGCGATGGTCGTTGGGCTCGAACACCACCCACTGGGTGGCGCGCTCGATCGACGACTCGACCATGATGAACAGGCGGCGGACGCTGATGTAACGCCAGCTCGGATCGGTCGAGAGCGTACGAGCGCCCCAGATCCGGATCGCGCCGTTCATGAACCGAATGGCGTTGATGCCCTTCGGGTTCAGGAGGTCCTGCTCGCCCTTCGACACGTTGTACTTCATGCCGAGTGCGCCGCGGATGATCTCGTTCGCCGGCGCCTTGTGGACGCCGCGCTCGCTATCGGTGCGCGAGTACACGCCCGCGATGTGACCCGAGGGCGGAACGAAGATGTTGCCCTTGTCCGGATCGTAGACCTGGATCCACGGGAAGTAGTATGCGCCGTACTTGGAGTCGCGCGGCTTGGGCAGCTTATCCACGCCACCGGCAATCGTCTCTGGAGAGTCGAGGATCACGAACCGATCCTTGCGGGTCTCGCAGTGCGAGAGCAACGCGTCCTGGACGGCCGCGCTGACCTGGCCGGGAGCCGTGACGATCGCGATCTCGTCGACCTCGTCGAAGCACTTCAAGCCGGTGCGCGCACCGGGACCACCGTCGCGGCCGATGAAGAGGCCATCACGGCCGCCACCACCGACGACCACGGGGGCCTTCTCGTCCTTCTTGTCGGTGTTCGACGCCTTCGGGGCCACGACCGCGCCCTCGGGGGCGCCGACGTTGACGACGAAGCAGCGCGAGCCGCCGTTGTTGAAGAACCCGTAGACGGCATGAGCGAGGTGCTCGCTGCAGTCCTTGAAATCTCCGAACGTCTTCACGAACTGCGACCAGTTCGTGATCAGCACGGTCTCGTTGAGCGGGCCCTTGGCCGACTCTCCGAGGAAACCGACGGTGTTGGTACCGACGGCTTCGATGGGTTTAGATCCGCGATCGACTTCTTCGACGTAGACGCCTGGTGACAGGTAGCTGGTAGCCATTCGCTTTGTTCCCCTTTTAGAAAAAAACCGATGACGGTGGTCTTCATCCGTCTATCGGTGGTTGCCGGTCGTACTCTCTACTTCTTGGGGGGTCCCCCAAGATCCAATCTCCGCGCGCCGAGGAACGGATTCCCGTTGGGCCCCTCCTCGATCGGCGTGCGCGGTTCGGTCATCGACTTGTACTCGAGCTGGCGCACTTCGACACGCTTGAACTCTTCGAGCTTCTCCGGGAGGATCGGAATCGCGGTCCACGCCTGGATCGCGGGACGCACGGGCTGATTCAACGAGCCCCAGAACCGAGCCAGCGTTCCTTCGTCCAGCCGCGCGCTCATCAGCACGTTGAGCTTGAAGTCGTCCTCGAAGGACTGGCCCTTGAGCTTGTCGCGCGTGATCTCTGCGTTCTCCATGACCGTGCGGATGATCAAACCGAGCAGCAGTTGCTCGTCCTCGGGCGTCTGCGCCCAGGCGGACATCAAGTAATCGAGGCGCACCCACAACCGGCGGCGACGAAAGAACTCTTTGATCGATCCATCTTCTTGCGGCACCTCGACGAGCTCGGAGTGCGGCGTCGAGTCGTAGCCTTCGGGATCGATCGATAGCTGGTAGAGATAGACGGAGACCGCAGGCAACTTGCCTTCGATCGCATCCGGCTTCGGCGCTTGCTCGACGATGTGCACGCGCTTGTAGCCATTGCGCTTGAACTCGTCTTGCAAGAGACGCGAAAGAGACTCCGACGTCTCCTTGATGATGTGATGTTGTGGTGTCACCCCGAGGCCCCGAAACTCGTGCCGAAAGCAGAGAACGCGGATGTTGACCGACGATCGCGACGAGCAGCAACCGATAACGTACGATTTCGAGCGTGCGTCACTTGTTCGTGTGCACGAACCACAACGCGAGCGGGAAACCCGCATGCGGGAAACGCGGTGGCGAAGAGCTCATGGCCGCCGTACAGCGTGAATTGATCGCACGCGGCGTGACGGCGCGTGTCACGCCGTGTGGTTGTCTGGGGCCGTGCTTCGACGGGCCGAACGCCGTCGTGTACCCCGAGGGAATTTGGTACGGCGCGCTCGCCGTCGAGGACGCGGGGGCGCTGGCGGATCACCTCGAGCACGGCACCATATACGGTGCGAAGCGCGCAGAAGCTCCCGGCGAGTAACGGCTCGGCTCAGATCACGCGATCGCGGTCGCGAGGCGTGCGACGTCGTTCGTCGACCACGCGCGAGCCGCAGCATCGACAGTTGCTTCGACGTCATTCGAGATGTCGGTCGCAGTCACCCACGGAAAACTCTCAGCGAACAGCTCGCGCAGGTCGGAGCAGCTCTGGCCGAAGCTCGGAGCGAGCAGCGCGACGTTGATGTGGAGATGCGAGCGCGCGAGCAGATCGACCGCTTCGAGCGGTGTGCGCGGCGCGAGCGGGGTCATGCCGCGCGCTGCGAGGCGGGCGATCAGGTCGGCGCGCCGGCCCATATGGTCGTCGACGACGAGCACCGGGCGACGTGCTGCCGCTGAGATCACGCCTTCGATCGCCGCTTCGATCGCGGCGCGGAGCGCGGGCTCCATCTGATCGAACTCGACCGCGATCTTCGTGAGGTGCTCGATCCGTTCGACGCGGACCGTACGTGCGCTCAACCAGCCGCTCTCGAGCCCGAGCTTGAGCTCGACGGTCGCACAGGTATCGACGAGCGGTTGCTCGACGGGGTGACTCGTCACGAGCAGCGCACCACTCGACGACAGATTTTCGATCGTCGCTTGTTGCTTGCCCAACATCGCGACACCCCGAACTGGCACCCGTAGCGCACGTCGACGATCCATCGTCAGCCTCCCCTCATTCGACCGTCGACGAGAATAAGACGGTTGCACGCGATCCGATCGCGAAATCTACGAAACGGATCGTTGCGCGAGGTGATGCGCTTCGACGCTGCGAGCCACCTACATGTCCCGGCTGATCGAAAATTCCGCGAGGGCGGATCGAACGTCAATCGGTGGGGTTCAATACGTCAGAAGTGCGTCGAGATGACTGCGCTCCCAACGCTTCGCTTCCTCGAACCGATCGTACATCGCCTCGTCGGCGAGGAATTCCTTCGAGTGGAATTCGCGGCGGCCGTTCTTCACGCGGATGTCGTGGACCTGGTGGAGCATCTCGTGGAACACGATCCACGCGACGAAGAACCGCGGCACGAACTCGCGATCGAGCGAGCGATGGATCCGGATGAGTCGATCCTCGACAACGTAGCTGCCCATCTTGATCGAGTTGCGACGGCGCGGCCGGCCGTTCTTCGCGCCCCAGGTGATGAGCGCGTCGATCTTGTTTGCGAAGTAGCGCTCGTTGAGCTCGTCGTAGATCGAGCGCAGATCGTGATGCTCGCCGGCGGTAAAGATCACCTGCGCGGGTTGGCGCCGAGCGCGGCCGCGAACGTGGCCGGAGTTGCCATCGATGAAGTCGCCGAGGATCCGCGATGCTTCGGGGTCGTTCTCCGCGACGTAACGCGCGAGCGCGCGCGTGATCACCGGGTCGGCGTCCGCGAACATGTGGTGGAGGCGAACCTCGTAGCGCTTGTCCTTCGGGACGCGGCGCACCGAGATCATCGTGTAGCGATTGTCGGTGAGGACGACGCTGACCCGGCCCTTGGTCATGTGCGCGCGGATTCGCCGCTCGAGCGAATCTTGCGCGTCTGCTATTTCGGGAGAGAGGTCCGAGCCGCCGCGCCTGGTGCGGCGAAGCGCGTCGACCAGGGCCGCGGCGTCGCTAGCGCCGCCGTCGTCACTGGAGACGACGCTGCACGGGTCGACGACGGCTGGGTTGACGTTCATCTCGCGCTCGATCGGAGAACCTTCAATCAACGAGAAACTCCTCTTATTTAAGCAGACATCGCCACGGGAACGTAGGACAGACGAATGGCATTCGGGCTGGCGTGCGCCCGTCGACATGACCTCCAAACCCGCCGACAGAAAAATGCTATCGCGGCGATCCGCGGTGGATCAAATTCCTTACCCCCCAAGAGATCGGATCTGATCGCAACTCCTCGGAAAATTGGATGTAGAAGGCCCCATAGGGGATCTCCAGGGATCTCGAAATCACGCTAAGGTCGGCGCCCGATGAGCACGTTCCTGGCGAGGCACACTCGAACCCATAGCTGCGGTGCGTTGCGCGGCGCCGATGTCGGCCAAAAAGTCGTGGTCACGGGCTGGGTCCAGAACTACCGAGACATGGGCGGCGTCGTGTTCATCGACCTCCGCGACCGCGAGGGCATCACCCAGCTCCGGTTCGACGCGTCGTTCGACGAGGCGGCTCACAAGCTCGCCGACACCCTGCGCTCCGAGTGGTGCGTCGGCGTCGTCGGCGAGGTCCGCGTGCGCGGCACCGTGATCGATTCGAAGACTGGCAAGGAGCGCTCGCTCACCAACCCGAAGCTCGCGACCGGCGAGGTCGAGATCTGGGCGACCGAGCTCGAGGTGTTCTC
>JBDUAS010000085.1:0-25220 GCA_040004535.1 Deltaproteobacteria bacterium | reverse complement strand
ATCACTGCATGGGCAAGCTGCTCGGCCTGCCGATGGGCTGCGACGCGTGCTTCACGTATCACGCGACGATGAGCCAGGACGAGCTCGAGTCGCTCAAGGTCCTGCTCGGCGCCGCCGGCTGCACGTACCTCATGTCGTTGCCGGTCGGCGACGACATCATGCTCAACTACCAATCGACGAGCTATCACGACATCCCGACGCTGCGCCGCCTGCTCCACAAGCGTGCGACGCCCGAGTTCGACGCCTGGATGGACGCCGCCGGCATCTGGCGTGGCGACGACCCCGGCCCCAAGTTCGGCGACGTCTCGGCGATCCGCTAGTCGCGCCGTGCTGGCGCCGATGTAGGCCTCGTCGCGACGTACACGGCTCGCGCGGCCGGCCGAGCTACGAGCTATGCGGATCAAGCTGGCGACGATGGTGGTGCTCGGGGCGTGCAGCGGCGGGGCGACGGTTCAGTTCAAGATGTCGAACGACACGTCCACGGCCCGGACGACTTCCGGCGCCGCGGCCAGCGACGACGTCCTGAAGCTCAAGCTGATCGCGGCCTACCTCGCCGAGGATGTCGATCCGACGACGATGGACAACATCGGTGTGACCGAGATGATCTGGCTCAATCCGCAGTGCGGTGGCGACATCTCGAGCTGCAACGTCTCCGGCTTCGCCGGCGCCGCCGACGGCCCACGCATCACCGACTACTTCGATCTCGCGCGCACGAACGCCGAGGTCAACGCCGAGCTCAACTCCCAAGCCGCCACGATCGAGCCCGGCAGCTATCGCTACGCGCGCATCGAGATGTGCAAGGCCCCGCCCGGCTCGCCCCTTCCCACCGATCCCACCCTGATGTGGCGCGGCCCCGGCATGACCGCCGAGCAACCGTTCACCTCCGGCGACTGCGGCCGCACGAGCGTCGCGTTCGATCCGCCGCTCGTTCTCGCGGTCGGCGACTCCGTCGCGGTCACGCTCGGCTACGACCTCGCCACCTCGATCGTCTCGGGCACACCCGCACCCGGCGGCTACTCGATCGCCGGCGCGCTCTCCGATGGCACTCCGCACTACTTCCGTGCATGCGAGGACGTCGACGCCGATCACCGCGTCTGCATGGACTATCCCGACTTCGTCCCGAGTGCGGCGAAGCAATAGTCAAAGCACGACACGCCTCATGCTTTTCCAGACAATGGGGGCGGCGAAGTTGATGATGATGCCAAGCCGTAGTCCCGTGGCTCGAAGGTACGAGAGCAACTGCGATCTGTGCACAGCGAGAACCCGATCGACACACTTCAATTCGAGAATGACTTTCTCATCGACGATCGCATCCGCGTAGAACTCCCCGACAGCCTCTCCTTTGTAGCTCGCGGTGAGCGGAACCTGGCTCCGCACTGGAATCCCGCGATGCGCGAGCTCCTTCGCGAGCGCTCGTTCGTACGTCGACTCGAGCTGTCCCGGTCCAAGATGCCGATGCACCTCGATGGCGGCTCCGGTGATGGAGTATGAAAGATCCTTGTAAAGGATCGGCGCGGTGGTCTTGATCGATTGATCACGACCACCGAGGGATGCCGCGATTGCGGCATAGGTACGGTCAGCTTCTGATCTTGCAGTAGACATGGTGTGCTCCGTCGTGAACGGTTCTGGCTGCACGCGAGCAAGGAAACGCTCGTGCACGAAGCGAAACACGAAGCCTGGTCTAGAACCCGACGGGTACGAAGCGTGGGTCGCGGCTTCGCCGCTCATTCGTACGCGGGCCACACGTGCACGAAGGTGGGCAGCGATCGGCGCTGGCGCAGAGTGCCGTGCGGCCCGCGAGAGCTCGTGCGGCGAAGCCGCAACCCGGTCCTTCGGACCCTTCGTTGTCTAGAACGGCCTTCGTGGCGGCTTCGTGAACGTACGGCCCGCGATCGAGCGGCGAAGCCGCAAACCCGCTTCGAACCCTTCGGGTTCTAGACCAGGCTTCGTGTTTCGACTTCGTGCGGCTCGTCGACGACTACTCCTTCTTTCCCGTGAACGTGTTCACGCCGAGCGGACCTTTCGTCCCCGCGTAGCCCGCGGTGCCGACCCACGCACCGGCACGGATCTCGTCCATTGTCCCATCAGCGTTGAGGTCGACGCCCGTGGCCGTACCAGACACGTCGAGCTCGAACGGCGACTGGTCGATCATCGAGATCCGGTCATAGACCTCACTCGCGAGCGACGTCATCGCGACGGCGCAGGCGGTCTCGTAGAGGGCGGGGCTGCCGAGGTTGGCGTGCGAGTAGAACGTGAGGCCGAGCTGGTGGCAGTCGACAAGGTCGCGCAGCGCACCGGCGAGGTCCGTCGCGGCGAGGTCGACCGAGGGCAGCACCGCGCGGTCGAGGCCGAGGCGAAGCATCTCGCCGTAGGGCAGCTGCATGGTGTGGGTCGTGAGGAGGAGCGTGCCGGTGGCGTCGATCTCGGCGCGCGTGATCGCGAGCGCGTCGGGCGCGCCGCCGGCGGCGAGCTGGCATGGGATGTTCGCGAGCTGGAGACCGACGAGCGCGCGTGTGGTGATGCCGCCGGGCGCGACGACGAGGCGCTCGATCGTGACCATGTGGTGCGCGACGGTCCTGAGACCGGTGGCGATCGCGCGGACACCGGGTGCGAAGTTGGGGGCGATCCGATCGAGCTCGAGCTCGATGTAGGGCGCGATGTACGGCGCGAGGCCGGTCGCGACGGACTTGAACGTGCCGTCGGGCAGCGCGGCGACCATGCGATCGACGAGGTAGCGCGCCGGATCGTCGGGCGAGTCGGTCGCGGAGGCCAGCTCGGACAGGATGTAGTCGGCGGGTGCGGGCAGGGTCGAGAGATCGAGCGTGCCGACGAGGTCGTACGTGCCGGTGATGGTCCGCGGGATCTGCGAGGGTGGCGCGTCGGGCGCGGTGACTGCAGCGGACGCACAGGCGGCGAGAGAGACGGATAGACCGAGAACGAAAGCGAGACGAGTGATCATGATGACGAGCTCCTTGGTGGTGAGCGCGCCCTTTGCGATGACCGTGCCGCACGCAACTCCGCATGTTCGTTCGCGCGAGTGTCCGGCGGTGGCCGCCGTGCGGACACGCGCGTCCGCCGGCTGGACGACTCGGACACGAGGCAGCTTGCGTGCGCGCGAGCGGCGTGGTGTCGTCGTCGGCAGTGAGTCGGACCCGGCAGCTGATCAGCGCGCTGCGTGACGAGCTCGGGAGCGCCGAGCCGCTGCCGCCGCCGCCCGAGGTGCCGGAGATTCCGGCGCCGCCCGCCCGCGTGTACACGCCGCGCCCCGAGAAGCACGCGTTCGCGGCCGAAGCCGCGCGCCACACGACGGCGCTCGTTGGCATCGGCCACGTCGGCACGCGCTACGCGACCGATGTCGTGCTGCAGTTCCAGGCCGAGCTCGCAGTCGCGCATGAAGCCGTCGACGCCGAGCTTCCCGACGACTGGGCGACGCAACATGGCTTTCTCGGCCTTCGCACGCGGGTCACCGATCATCGCGAGTTCTTGCTGCGCCCCGATCTCGGCCGTCGGCTCGACGACGCGTCGCTCGAGCTGCTGCGCGCGCGAGCGATCAAGAACCCGGACGTTCAAGTGATCGTCGCCGACGGGCTGTCCGCCGTCGCGTGCATGGGCTCCGGCAAGGAGCTGCACGACGCGGTCGCGCAAGCGTGCAAGGCGCGCGGCCTCAGCGTCGGCACGCCGGTCGCGGCGCGATTCGCGCGGGTGTGGCTCGAGGACGAGATCGGTCAGGAGGTCGGCGCGAAGGTCGCGATGATCCTGCTCGGCGAGCGCCCGGGCCTCGGCACCGGCGACGGCCTGTCGGCGTACGTCGTGTTCGATCCGAAGCTCGGTAACACCGACGGCAATCGCAACATGATCTCGAACATCCACGCACGCGGAATCCCGATCGCCGACGCCGCGAACCGGCTCGCCTCGCTCGCCGCCGGCATGATCGCCCAGCGCACGAGTGGCGTAAAGCTCGACCTCGCGCGCCTCGGCGAAGCGAGCGAGCGCACGCCGCGGCCGCCGCAGGTCCGCCAGAAGCTGGTGGGGACATGATCCTCGAGCCGATCACGCCGAAGGTGTTGTCGGTGCGCCGGCTACCGAACGCGTCGGCGGCGATGGTCCGCGCGTACGGCGGCGACCCCGACAAGCATCGCTCGCTCGGCCTCGTCACGGTCGATCAAGACGACCCGACGTACGTCGCACTCGACGAGGCGACGAAGCACGCGCCGATCGACGTGATCTTCGCGAAGAGCTTCTACGCGGGCTCTGCACACTCGAGCGGCCGACTGTCCGGCGAGATCCTCGGCGTGATCGCCGCGACCGAGCCCGAAGCGATCGAGGCCGGCCTCGAAGCGCTGTTGCGGTGCCTCGAGCACGACGCGTGCTTCTACGCGGCCGATCCGAAGGGCACGGTCACCGTGTTCCCGCACGTCATCACGAGCCTCGGCGAGTACCTCGCAGGCGAGGCTGGGCTCGCACCCGGCGACCCCATGGCGTACCTCGTCGCACCTCCGCTCGAGGCCTCGATCGCGCTCGATGCAGCTCTCAAGGCCGCGGATGTCCGCGCGGTGCGTGTCCAGACGCCACCTACCGAGACGAACTTTGCCGCCGCCTGGCTCGCCGGCGACCTCGCCGAGTGCGAGGCCGCTGCCGTCGCGTACGCGCAGGCGGTCGTCGAGGTTGCAGCCTCGCCCCGAGCCTGAGCTCGACCGCCGGTCGCACGAATTCGGAGCACCGAATAGATTTTTCCGCGGGCGGCGCGGCCCGGATCATCGGCTACGATAGCGTCGGGTGCAGCAAGCTGCCGAATCCTCCTCGCTGATCGGCGTCGCGCTCGAGGAGCGCTACCAGATCCTGCGCGAGATCGGCCGCGGCGGCATGGGCATCGTCTACGAGGCCGAGCACGTCGACCTCGGCAAGCGTGTCGCGATCAAGGTGATGCTCGACAAGTACGCGAACGATGACGAGGCGATCGCGCGGTTCAAGCGCGAGGCGCTCGCGGCGAGCCGGATCGGCAACCCGCACATCATCGATGTCGCGCACATCGGCGCCACGCCGGACGGCCGGCCATTCGTCGCGATGGAGCTGCTCGACGGCGAGCCACTGTCGAACATCCTCACGGTCACCGGCCCGATGCAGCCGTGGCGCGCGATCCACATCATGCGTCAGGTCCTGCGCGCCGTCGGTGCCGCGCACGCGAAGGGCATCATTCACCGCGACCTCAAGCCCGACAACATCTTCATCGTCAACCGCGACGACGAGCACGACTTCGTCAAGCTCCTCGATTTCGGGATCTCGAAGATCATCGATACCGCCGAGCAGATGGCGGCGACGAAGCTGACCACGACCGGCATGGTGATGGGCACGCCGCTCTACATGGCGCCCGAGCAAGCAACCGGCGCGCCGGCCGAGCGCGGCGTCGATATCTACGCGTGCGGCGTGATCCTGTTCGAGATGTTAAGCGGGCGGCCTCCGTTCAACGAGACCAACTACAACCTTCTGATCGCGAAGCTCCTCACGGCATCGCCGCCGCTGCTCTCGGATCTGCGCAAAGGTCTGCCGAGCTCGCTCGTCGTTGCCGTCCATCGCGCGCTCGAGAAAGACCCGGAGCACCGGTTCCCGACCGCCGAGGCGTTCGCGCAGGCGCTGCCGAGCGACCGCGCGATTTCGGAACCGAACCTCGAGGTGATGGACACGCTGCCACCCGGCTCGCCCGGCGCGAGTCATCACGCGACACCACCGGCGACCGTCCAGCCGGCGCGGAGCAGCGTGCCGCGCTGGGTCCTCGGTAGCGTGCTCGCACTCGCCGGCATCGGTGCGATCACCGCGGCGGTGCTCCTCGGTAAAGGTGACAAACCCGCGGCGGCCGTTGCGACAACGCCCGCGCCGCTCCCCGTGCCCGCGCCGCCAGCCCCTGCCCCGCCTGCGCCGGTGCCCGAGACTGGCAAGCTCGAGATCGAAACGATTCCGAGCGGGGCGAGCGTGCGCGTCGACAGCCGCGACGTCGGCTCGACACCGATCGAAGTGACGCTGCCGCACGGCCGCCACAAGCTCCACGTCGAGCTCGCGAGCTTCACCGCGATCGACGCCGATCAAGACGTTCATACCAGCGAGCGCACGACCACCGTGATCACGCTCGTGCGCGCGCCCAGATCCGCCGCGACCGTCGCGCGCCCGAAGCCGAACAAGATCGTGACGACGACCCGCCCGCTCACCGCTGGCTCCGCGACCAGCGCTCCGCTCGATCCCTACGGCGCGCCGAACGACGTCGCACCGGACAAGTCGGCGACGCCCGACAAGCCCAAGCCCGACAAACCGAAGCCGCAGAACGGCACGCAAAGCATGCCGAACCCGTATTAGTGCATCGCGCCGAACATGCTCGCCTGCTTCATCAGGTCGGCGAGCTGCTTGTCGTCGAGCTTGACCGCGAACCGCACGTGATCACCTTTGTGATCGAACTGGAGCGACTGCACGGCTTCCTTCATCGAGCCCGGCAGCTGATCCGCCATCTTCTTCATCTCTTTGACGCCGCTATCGATCTTGTCGACGTCGTCGGAGTCGAGCAGCTGGAACGTCACGTCGGCCGCGAACCCGTTCGCGAGATCAAAGCTGCCGAACAGCTCGCCGAGCTTGTTCGCGATCGGCGTTCCCGCGCCCGAGCCCGCGAACCACATCGTCTTCGACCGATCGGTCTTCGCGATCAGGCCCTGTAACTTCGTGTCGCCCATCACGTTCGTCGCGCCCGCCGCTTTGAGATCGGCTTCGAGATCCGCGCGCGACGCGGCGGTCACCGTCGGCGCCGCGCTGATCACCATCGACTGGCGCATGTACAACGCGCCGTTCGGCGCGACGAGATAGCCCTGCTTGCCCGCGGGCGCCGGCAGCTCGACCGTGATGAACTTGCCGTCGGGGTCGGTCGTCGTCGCGTAGCTCGCGGCGGTCGCGCACTTCGCGACGTCCTCGACCTTCATGCCCGTGAAGATCATGCGGAGCTCGAGGCCCTTACCGGCCACGTTCGCCGAGCCCGCGAGCCGGAGGCCCTGGAGGTCGGTGAAGCACTTCATCCACTCCTTCATCCCCGGCCCGTACTTCTCCATCGCGCCGGCCATCGTCTTGCCGAGCGTCGTTGTCATGAACTGCTGGAGCTTCATGTAATTGCCGCCGAACACCGCGGTCGCGCCGGCGGGCAGATACTTGAACAGCTCCTTGTCCTCGGCGGCCAGGTCGCCGGAGCCCTTCGGCGTGACGTCCTTTTCACAGGACGCCGCGACCGCAAGCAGGACCAGGACGATCGAGATCAACGAGCGACGCTTCATCGCCCTCAGTGCTATCGCGTCCGAGGCCCTACTTCCACCATAATAGCCGTGACGTGAGGGGCCTCGCGCTAGTGGTGGTTGTCGCATGTGTCGCAGTCGGCAGCGTCGCATCTGCCGATGATCGCGAAGACGCGCGCACCGAGTTCGCCGCCGGCCAGCAAGCCGACAAGGACCGCGACTACGCGGGTGCGATCGAGCACTACCTGCGCGCGAACGAGCTCGTGCCCCATCCGTTCGCCGTCTACAACATCGCCGCGGACTACGAGCGGCTGCAGCAATTTCGCGAGGCCGCGCGCTGGTACCAGCAGTTCATCACGACCGCACCGTCGGGCCCGGAGCGCGACAAGGTGATGCGCCTTCTCCCCGACCTGCAAAAGAAACCGTCGTCGCTGTCGGTCCGGACGATGCCGGCCGGCGTGCGCGTCACGATCGACGGCCGCCCCGCGGGTGCATCGCCCGTCAGCGTCACGCTCCCCGGCGGCGCGCACCACGTGACGATCGAACGAGGCAGCGATCGCGACGAGCGCGACGTCACGCTCGAGTACGGCGAGCCCGGCGATGTCGTGTTCACGCTCTCGGGCACGCCCGGCAGCTTGTACGTGTTCGGCACGCCCGCTGGCGCGTACGTCGCCGTCGACAACATCACCGTCGGCGCGGTGCCCGCTACCGTGCCGCTGCCCGCGGGTCCTCACACGGTGCGCGTCTCGGCGTCGGGCTACTCGACCTACGAGACCGGCACCGTCGTCGAGCCGAACGCCACGGCGCAAGTTGAAGTTCGGCTCCAGCGCGACCTCAGCACCGTCGACGCGGCAACCACCCCCAAGATCCCGATCTCGTACGCGCTCGGCGCGGCCGGCGGCGCCGACGTGCAGATGGGCGATCCACTCGTGCTCGGCGTCGGCGCGGCACGCATCGCGCAATACGAAGGCGAGCTCCGGATCGGTCACGCCGGCGGCGGCACCGAGCTGGGCTTTCTGTTCCGCTGGTACGTCCTACCGACGATGGTCACGCCTTATCTGTCCGTCGGTTACAGCTGGGGCGGCATCGGCTTCGGCTACGTCCTCAACGGCGGGCTGCGCTGGGATCTCGCGCGCGGCGAGCACACCGGGTTCGCGGTGCTCGCGGATATCGGCCTCCATACGTACGGCAACACGGATGGCGCGACCGGCGCCGCGGTCACCGGCGTCACCTATCCGCTCGAGCTCACCGCGGAAGTGACGTTCCGATGATCAAGAACCGCACCGCGATCCTCGCGCTGCTCACCGGGCTCAACCTCCTCAACTACATCGATCGTTACGTCGTCGCGGCGGTGCTGAAGAAGATGCAGGCGCCGGTCGCCGACGGCGGTCTCGATCTCTCGAACTTGCAAGGCGGTCTGCTCGCGACCGCATTCCTGCTCGGCTACTTCCTGACCTCGCCGTACTTCGGCGCGCGCGCGGACAAAGGCAAGCGCACCGGCCTGATCGCGTTCGGCGTGATCGTGTGGTCGCTCGCGACGCTGGCGACCGGTCTAACCCATTCGTTCGCGACGATGCTGATCGCGCGCGTCTGCGTCGGCATCGGCGAGGCGAGCTACGCGACGCTCGCGCCGACGATCATCGACGACATCACGCCGACGGAACAGAAATCGCGCACGCTCGCGATCTTCTACCTCGCGATTCCGGTCGGCTCCGCGCTCGGTTATCTCGTCGGTGGTTTCGTCGAGGCGCGCTGGGGTTGGCGGACGGCGTTCTTCGTCGCCGGCGGTCCCGGCATCCTGCTCGCGCTCAGCTGTCTCGCGATCGCCGAGCCGACCCGCAAGCTGCGCGAGGACAACGGCAGCATCAAGGACAGCCTCGGCGTGCTCGCACGGATCCCGTTGTTCCGACGCGCGGTGCTCGGTTACTGCGCGTACACCGCGGCGGTCAGTGCGTTCGCGTACTGGGCGCCGAAATATCTCGCCGAGCGCTACTCCGCGACCGGCACGTTCGAAATGATCGGCGGCGTCCTCCACCTCGTCGTCGCGAAGGCCGGCTCGCTGACGAACGAGACCGCGGACTATTATTTCGGCCTGGTCACCGTCGTCGCGGGCGCACTCGGCACGATCATCGGTGGGCGCTGGGCAGATGCCGCTGCGAAGAAGGGGCCACTCGTCACCGACGCCACGCCGTGGAATTCGCGCGAGAACAAGCTCGCGATCAACACGCTGCTCCGCGTGTGCGCGTGGGGCATGGTGATCGCCGCGCCGCTCACGTTCGCCGCGTTCGCGATGCCGACGCCGCTGCTGTTCTTCTCGTGCGCGTTCCTCGCCGAGATCGGATTGTTCCTGTCGACCTCGCCGGTCGCGGCGATCGGCCTCCGGTCGGTCCCGCCGGAGCTGCGCGCGTCGGCGATGGCCGCGATGATCTTCGCGATCCACCTGTTCGGTGACCTGTGGTCGCCTTCGGTGCTAGGCCTGCTCAACGACGTGTTGTTCTCGGTCGTCGCGATGATGGCAGTTCCAGTGACGTTTGCATTCTCCGCATACCTGTGGTGGCCGCGCGCGACAGAGGCGGCCGAAGAGCGGGATGGCTGAGCCACCCGATCGGACCGCGACGCTCGAGCGCGCTGAAGCGCCGACCGCCGACGGTGGCCATCGCGAAGATCGGCGCGGCTTGTATCCGGGCGCGCTGCTGTGCAAGTACACGCTCGAGCGCGTGCTCGGCGAAGGCGGCATGGGCATCGTGTGGTGTGCGCGCGATCCAGATCTCCAACGCTCGGTCGCGATCAAGCTGTTGCAGTGCGACGACGCGAGCCCCGACGCCCGCCAGCGCCTGTTGCGCGAAGCGCGCGCGATGGCGCGACTCAAGCATCCGAACGTGATCACGGTCTACGAGGTCGACTCCGACGGCGACCGCGACTACATCGCGATGGAGCTCGTCGAAGGCGCGAGCATGGACGCGTGGTTGACGGCGAAGCCACCCGCCGAGGACGTCTGGTGCGCGATCATCGCCGCCGGCCGCGGACTCGCCGCCGCACATGCCGCCGGGCTCGTGCACCGCGACTTCAAGCCGCACAACGTGCTGCGCAGCCGCGACGGTCGCGTGCTCGTCACCGACTTCGGCCTCGCGCGCGGTACCGGCGAGCACCTCGCGAAGGTCGCGCCCACGTTGTCGAACGAGCCGGTCGCACTCGCCCAGACGTTGGAGGCGCCGCCCACCGACCGCGTGCTCGATTCGACGCTGACCGAGCCGGGCTCGTTGATGGGCACGCCGGCGTACATGGCGCCCGAGCAGTTCACCGGCAGCGATCCGGATCCCCGCACCGATCAGTTCGCGTTTTGCATCACCGCATGGCAAGCGCTCACCGGGTGCCGGCCGTTCACCGGGGAATCGCTCGCAGAGCTGCGCGCATCGGCTTCGGCGGGCGTCGAGAAGATCCACGCGAAGCTGCCGCGGGCGGTGCGGGCGGTGCTCGTGCGGGGGCTCGCTGCGGTTCCCGAAAAGCGCTGGCCCGACATGGATACGTTGCTCGACGCGCTCGAGCGCGCGCACGACCGGCCGAGGAAGCGCCGCGCGCTCGCGATCCCGGCGTTTGCACTCGTCGCGGCAGCCGCGCTGTTCGCGACGATCAAGCACGACACGTCGCAGCCGATGGTCGTGCCGAACCGGAACGGCTGCGCGCCACCCGACAAGGCGTTCGACGCGTGGACCGCGGAGCGTCGCGCCGCGTTCGCGAAGCGCCTAGATCAGCAGCCGGCGGCGCTCGCGATCGCCGATGCATTCGACAGCTATCGCACCGCGTGGCTCGCGCGTTACACCAGCGCTTGCGCCGCCGCGCCGAGCCCGAAGACCGCGGCGCGGATCAACTGCCTGCTCGGCGAGCGCGACGACATGGATGGCCTCGCGCGGCTGATCGATACGCTGCCGCGGGCCGCGATCGAGAGCCTCGAGCTGTGGGGCTTCCTGCCGTCGCTCGCGGTGTGCGACGGCGACTCGCCGGTCGGGCCGCCGCTCTTGCCGGAAGATCGCAAGCAGCGCGACGCGATCATCCGCGTCCGTGCCGAGCTCCAGGCGCTGACCGATCCGCAAGCGATGCAGGATCGCTACGACGCATTTATCGAGCGCGCGCAGAAGCTCGGCTGGAAGCCGCTCGTCGCCGAGATCGAGGTTGCTGCGGCGACCGCTGCCGCGATGCGCGACGAGCCGACGCTCGCGCGCGAACGGTTCACGACCGCCGCGGACGCCGCGGTCCGGCTTGCCGACTTCCAGGTCGAAGCGACCGCGCGGATCGGTCTGCTCGAGGTCGAGGTCGAGGAGATGGCGAACCCGCGCGACCGCACGCATGTCGACACGCTGATCGCGGAGGCAAAGGACGCGGTCGAGCGCGCGGGCTCGGATCCGGCGCTCGCGACCTCCGTCGAGCTGCTCGCCGCAGAGACGCTGTTGTCGCAGGGCAAGCTCGACGCCGCCCTCGCGGTCTACGACCAAGCCCGCGCGAAGCTGATCGCCGCACGCGCGCTGCGCTCGGCGTCGGTCGCGACCGAGCAAGTGCTCCACGCGCTGCGCGAGCGAGGCGAGACCGCGGATCTCGAGCGCGCGTGGCAGACCGGTCTCGCGATGGAGCGCGCGATCGCCGCGGCCGGCAGACCGGTGGCGCACTCGGGACTCGGGACCGAGATGGCCGAGCTCGCCTGGCTGCGCGGCGATCTCGCAGAAGCGCACGCACGCGCGGACCGGCTCGAGCACGAGGCCGGATACGACACGACGATCACCGGCCATGTCGTCGACGCGGCAGGCAAGCCGGTCGCCGGTGCGCGCGTCGCCACCGGTGCACCGCTCGCGGGCGATGCGGGCCGGATCTTCACGCTCTCGGATCCGCGCGCGACCGCGGTGTCTGCCGCCGATGGCAGCTTCACGGTCATCGGCGCGGCACACGGCGCGATCCTCGCGGAGCTCGGCGATCAACGCTCGCCTCCGCTCGCGAGTACGAGCGGCGTCACGCTGCGCCTCGGACCGACCCACACGATCCACGGCACGGTCCACGGCGACGCCACACCGTGGCATCCGACCGGCCTCGTCGTGTTCGCGCGCTATCCGACCAGGACCGCAGGGTGGCGCGACAGCCCCGACCGAGCGGAGTGGCGCGAACGCGCGGTCGTGGCCCCCGACGGCACGTTCACGCTCGCGAACCTCCCGGCCGGTGCGGCAGAGCTCGGGCTCGCGTCGGACCATCACGACGTCACGCACGAGATTTCGGGCGGTGCCGTCCGCGATGGCGCGACGCTCGTGTGGCCGACGGGCCCCGAGCTCGACGTGATCGTGCGGGCGCCCCTCGCGGATCGGATCGTGACCGTCAAGCGCGGCAACGGTGACATCGCGACCGGGCACGCCGGCCCGATCGGCCTGCGCACCGCGACGCCCGAAGGTGCGGCGAGCTACGCTACCGGCGATCGCCACGTCGTGGTCGATGCGACGACGCGCGGTTCGACCGTCGCCGTGTGCGCGACGAAGTTGCCGTGCACCAGTGTGAAGATCGGCGTGCAACCAGTCGCGGTCGTCGTGCAGAGCAGCGCTAGAGCGACGTCAGCATCACCCAGTCGACGCGCAGCGGCTCGTTGACCGCGTAGACGCCGATGCGATGCCAGGTCGCCGGCAACGCAGCCAGAAAGATCTCGTCGTTCGTGCCCGTGCCGCCGCTACTGACGGCACAGCTCATCGAGGTCGAGAGGTCCCACGTCGCGGTCAACGTGTACGGCACCTGGACCTGAAACGACCACGGCTTGGTCGCGTGGGTGCCGAGCGGCGTATATTGAGCCTTCAACGTCTGGGTGCCCAGGTTGTCGTCGAGCTCGCACGCGAGCACGTCGGTGCCATCGGTCCCCACGACGACGCCGCCCTCGCTCGCAGCCGTCACCAGCGGCAACGCCACGGGCGAGACACCGGCGCTCACCGTGATCGCCGTCGTCGCGGTGAACGGCATCGTGAGGAGCGCACTCGTGCCGGGATTCGGCGTGATCACGATGCTGTCGCCGCTCGTCGCGACGGTACCGCCGGTGATCGTCCAGCCCGCGGGCACGCCCTGGTGGAAGCCCTCGAACATCACCAGGTGATCCTGCATCGTCGGGTGCGGGTCGCACGTATCGGTGAGTGCGTCGCCATCGGGGTCGGCCGTCGTCTCGTGGCCGACCACCGGGCACGGATCGCACGCATCACCGACCAGGTCGCTGTCCTCGTCACCTCGGTCCGGGTTCGCTAGATCCGGGCAGTTATCGGCGGCATCCGACACGCCATCGTGGTCGCGATCCGCGCCGGAGGACACATCGACACACTCGGACCCCAGCGCGCCTCCGCCATTGATGTAGCGCGAGCCCGACGGGCAGCTCGGATCTGGAAAGCTGCAGAACCCGGTGGTCTCGCACGTCCCGGTCAGACCGTCAGAGCGGCACTGTTGCGTCGAAGTGCAGTGAAACACGGCGTCTGGCGCGCACGCCGAAACCGCGGCGACCAAGACCGCTAGCCGCCTGTGAGACTGCACAACTCATGATAAACCCGCGTCGTGAAGATCCACGAGTACCAGGGCAAGCAGCTGTTCCAGAAGTACGGGGTGCCGGTCCCGATCGGGATCCCCGCGATGACCGCCGAAGACGCGATCGCCGCGATTCCGAAGGTCCAGCAGCTGGCCGGCACCGAGGTCGTCGTCGTCAAGGCGCAGATCCACGCCGGCGGCCGCGGCAAGGGTGGCGGCGTCAAGGTCGCGAAGACCAAGGCCGACGCCGAAGCCGCCGTGAAGCAGATCTTCGGCATGCAGCTGGTCACCCACCAGACCGGCCCCGAGGGCAAGAAGGTCCAGCGCCTCCTCGTCGAGCAAGGCCTCGCGATCGATCACGAGTACTACCTCGGCATGCTGCTCGATCGCGCCACTGGCCGCGTCACGGTGATGGCGTCGGTCGAAGGTGGCATGGACATCGAGGAAGTCGCCGCGCACAGCCCCGAGAAGATCCTCAAGGAGCCGATCGATCCGGCGACCGGCTGGCAGCCGTGGCAGGGCCGCAAGCTGGCCAAAGCGCTCGGCCTCTCCGGCGCCCAAGCGACCTCGTTCGCGAAGTTCATGGGCCCGCTCGTCCGCTGCTACGACGAGATGGATTGCTCGCTGCTCGAGATCAACCCGCTGATCACGACGAAGGACGGCAAGGTCCTCGCACTCGACGCGAAGATCAACTTCGACGACAACGCGATGTATCGCCATCCCGAGCTCGAGGAGTGGCGCGATCCGAACGAAGAGGATCCGGCCGAGCTCGAGGCCAAGAAGTACGACCTCAGCTACATCCAGCTCGAGGGCAACATCGGTTGCATGGTCAACGGGGCCGGGCTCGCGATGTCGACGATGGACATCATCAAGTTCTACGGCGGCGCGCCGGCGAACTTCCTGGACGTCGGCGGCGGCGCGACCGCGGAGAAGGTCACGGCCGCGTTCAAGATCATCACGAGCTCGCCGACGGTGAAGGCGATCTTCGTCAACATCTTCGGCGGCATCATGAAGTGCGACACGATCGCAGCCGGCGTCATTCAAGCGGTCAAAGAAGTCGGGCTCAAGGTGCCGCTCGTCGTGCGCCTCGAGGGCACGAACGTCGAGCTCGGCAAGAAGATGCTCGCGGAATCCAAGTTGAACATCGTCGCGGCGGCCGACATGGCAGATGGTGCCAAGAAGGTTGTCGAAGCTGCGAAGGGAGCGTCGAAGTGAGCGTCCTCGTCGGATACAACACACGGCTCGTCGTCACCGGCATGTCCGGCGCGTCGGGTGCGTTCCACGCGAAGCAGATGGTCGAGTACGGCACGAACGTCGTCGCCGGTGTCACGCCCGGCAAGGGCGGCGCGAAGGTCGCCGGCCTCGAGCAAGTCCCGATGTTCGACACCGTCGAAGAAGCGGTGTGCCAGCGCGGCGCGAACGCGGCCGTCGTCTACGTGCCACCGCCGTTCGCAGCGGACTCGATCCTCGAGTGCGCGGCCGCCGGCATCCCGCTCGTCGTCGCGATCACCGAAGGCATACCGGTTCGCGACATGGTGCGCGTCAAGTACGTGCTCGAGCGCGACTACGCGGGCACCGTGCTGATCGGTCCGAACTGTCCCGGCGTGATCACGCCCGGTCAGTGCAAGATCGGGATCATGCCCGGCTACATCCACAAGGCCGGCGGCGTCGGCGTGGTGTCGCGCTCCGGCACGCTGACGTACGAGATCGTCCATCAGCTGACGACGCTCGGCATCGGTCAGTCGACCGCGATCGGCATCGGTGGCGACCCCGTGAAGGGCACCGATTTCATCGACGCGCTGAAGTGGTTCTCGGAAGATCCGGGCACGTCGTCGATCTTCATGATCGGCGAGATCGGTGGCGACTCCGAGGAGCGCGCCGCGCAGTTCGTGAAGGATCACGTCAAGAAGCCGGTCGGCGCGTTCATCGGCGGGCTCACCGCACCGCCGGGCAAGCGCATGGGGCATGCCGGCGCGATCATCTCGGGCGGCAAGGGTGCGGCGAGCGACAAGATCGCGGCCCTCAAGGAAGCCGGCATCTCCGTCGCGCCGACGCCGGCGGAGATGGGCACGACGCTCGCGAAGCTGTTGGCCTAACTGAGCCCGCTCCACATGGCGATTTGAGTGGTCGAACCGCGCGCGCCGCGTGTAGGTTGCGCCCCATGAAGCTCTGGGGGCTGCTGCTGCTGGTCGTCGCGTGCGGCGACAACGCCGACGATACGCGGGTCCTGAACCCGCCACGCGATCAGTACCGGACGTGGGAGAAGGTCGAGCTCCCCGACACGGTGTGCGGCAACAACAGCCAGTACAAATTCTGGGTCAAC
Source organism: Deltaproteobacteria bacterium (assembly GCA_040004535.1). Classification (GTDB taxonomy): domain Bacteria; phylum Myxococcota_A; class Polyangia; order Haliangiales; family Haliangiaceae; genus JABFXX01. Next base: position 9,110 of record JBDUAS010000085.1, on the reverse strand, counting down.
TGGTCGAACACCAGCGACAACCTGGTCGTCGTGTTCGAGCCGGGCGGCGCGTGCTGGGACTTCGACAGCTGCACCGGCGCGACCGGCGTGATGGGCGCCGCGAACCCGAACGGCCTGCCCGACGATCACTACAGCCTCGCGCCGTTCATCTCACCGTTCCTCAACCCCGGCGACGAGACCAGCCCGTCGACCGACTGGAACTACGTCTACGTGCCGTACTGTACCGGCGACGTCCACACCGGCAACACGGTCGCGGACTACGAGGCCGACGACAACAGCAACGGGATCGAGTTCCACCACGAGGGCCACTCCGACATGGAGAAGGTCACCGCGTGGATCGACTCGCAGTTCACCCACATCCCGAAGATGCTGGTGACCGGCTGCTCGGCCGGCGGCGTCGGCGCGCTCGTCAACTACCACATGCTGCGCCGTGGCGTGCATGCCGCGGAAGAGGGCTACCTCCTCGACGATTCTGGCCCGGTGTTTCCGTCGGCCAGCTACTCGGGGCCGATGCACCACAAGATCCGCCAGGCGTGGAACCTCGATTCGCTCGTCTCGCAGATGCCGAGCGGCTTCACGCCCGATGACATGGGGACGATCAACACCGCGCTCGCCGACGAGTTCCCGCACGATCGGCTCGCGACGACGTTCTTCCGCCGCGACGACAACTTCTCGCTCTACTCGTACAACCGGTTCTACGACTACCCGCCGAAGGACCAGATCATGTCGATGTGGAACTCGGATACGTTGCAGCTCACGGCGGAGTACGCGACGCGCGAGAACTTGTATTACTTCATCCCGTACTGGCGGAACCTCAACAGCAGCCACTGCACGACGGTGCTGACGTTCGCGGGCTCCGACATCGACGATCAGAACGTCGCGCTGGCCGACTGGATCCACGACTTCGTGAACGACAAGCCCGTCACGAGCCACCTCCAGGAGCCCGTTCCGGGCGAAGACCCGTAGGGACTAGCCTTTCCGAGGGGTTTCGACTAAAAACCCCCCGCTATGGCAATCGAACGCACGTTCTCGATCATCAAGCCCGACGCCGTCAAACTGAACCACATCGGTGGCGTCACCGCGAAGCTCGAAGCCGCGGGTCTCCGGATCCTCGCCTCGAAGATGATCCGCCTCACGGAAGCGCAAGCGAAGGCGTTCTACGCCGTGCACAAGGAGCGCCCGTTCTACGGCGACCTCGTGAAGTTCATGACCGAGGGCCCGTGCGTCGTCCAGGTGCTCGAGGGCGAAGGCGCCGTCGCGAAGAACCGTCAGGTGATGGGCGCGACGAACCCGGAGAAGGCCGACCCGGGCACGATCCGCAAGGAGTTCGCGACGAACATCGAGCGCAACGCCGTCCACGGCTCGGATGCGCCGGAGACCGCGAAGGACGAGATCGCGTTCTTCTTCTCGACCGCCGAGCTCGCGTCGCTCCAGCGCTAGCAAGATGGCCCGAAGCGCCAACGGTCGGGTGCACGGGCAGCGAGCTCTTCGGCGGAACCTGATCCGTTAGCAGTTCGGATCGTGCAGGCGGCAGACTTCTTTTGGCGATAGTGCGCGGTTGTAGAGCCGCACGTCGTCGAGCCAGCCGTTCAAGCGCGCACCGTTGCCGCTCGGGTTGTCGCTGCCGAGCGTGAGCCCGGTGGTGCTCCCGGTCGGAATTCCGGCGAGGATTCCGGTCGCGACTTGCTGGCCGTCGACGTAGGCCCGCAGCGTCGAGCCCCCGCCGGTGCACGCGACGTGGGTCCACGTGTTCGCCATGATCACGTTGCTCATGTTCGCGGTCGAGGCACCGGCGTAGCACCGGATCGAGCCGTTCGACTCGACGTACAGTGCGTACTCGCTGTTGTTGTCGAGGATCGCGGAGTGGACGTTACCGGCCGGCATCGTCGTCACGTAGACCCACGCGGCGATCGTGACCGAGTTGACGTCGAGGTCCGCCGAATCGGCGACGTTCAAGTCGATCGTGTTCGTGACGATCGCTTGTCCCCCGGCGGTGTGGCCAGCCACGTACGAGGGCGGCGAGCTCGGCATCACGTCGAAGTGGTGAGGCCCCGAATCGATCAGGTTGCCCTCGAATTCCCAGCAGCCGATGAGCGACGTGTCCTGCGCGCTGCACGCCTGCAAGAACGGTGGGGCGTCGCTCGGGACGTGCCCATCGCTCAGGCGCGCGTCGGCCATGGGCGGGGCATCGCCGGTGCCTGCCGGATCCGGGTCACCGATGCCGAAGATCTGGCGGCACCCTCCGAGCATCCAGAGAGCGACGAGTCCAGTCACACCGACCCAGCGCATGCGCCGATCTTACCGCGCGTTCGACCACTGACTCTGCACCATTCGCCAACCACCCGATTCCTGGACCCAGGCGACCAGGACACGGAACGTCTGCGTGACCTCGGTCCCATCGCGGTCTGCGTCGGTGAACTCGACGTTCGCGGCGCCCCACCCACCCTTCGCGCCGACCGTGCCGACCGCGACCGCGTCGTGGAGGCGGATCGTCGCCTTGAGCTTGCCGAAGATCCGCTTGATCGTCTCGCCGCCCTGGACGCGCTCGCCGGGCGCGCTGCCGAAGTTCATCGCGTCGGGGCGCGTGCTCCTGGCGGCGACGAACGAAGGCTTGGACGCGAAGCCGGTGCGCATCGCCTTCGCGAGGTCGGACTCGTCGTGGGCATCGGGGATGGCGTCGGGTCGCTCGAGCGTGCCGTCGCGTGCCGCCTTGTAGGCCTCGGCGTTCGCCATCGCGACTGACCAGTCCAGCGCGGCGATCGACCACGCGCCCTCGCGAAGGCCGACAACACCGGTCGCGACGAACACCTTCGCGCCGATCTTGATCTCCTCGGCGAACCAACCTGCGTCACCCTCGTGGCCGGTCTGCGCGAACCGCGCGGCGACGTCGTGGTTCGGAGTCGTCCCGAGATCGTGACGCAGCATCGCGACGACGGCATCGCGACCTTCCGCGACATCGTGCGCTTCAACGCCGAACGCAAACGCCTTCGCGTCGAACAGCAGCGCGAGCTCGTCGGCGTTCAGCGACTGCAATGCGAGATGAAAGCGCGCCGTGATCTCTTCGACGGGCGGATCCGTCGGAGCGGCATCGATCGCGACGCCGGCGTCGACAACGATCGCGACCGCCGATCCGGATGCGGTCCGGATCGAGCCCGAGCCCGAGATCTTCATCCCTTCCATCGCGGTCGTCGACGAGGAGGATCCAGTCGCCGCCGAAATCACGACAATCCCGATCGCGACCAACGACACCGCGACGCCGATGATCAACCAGGGCTTCCCGCGCCGATTCAGATGAATCACCTGGGTCGGCATCAACTTCGGCCCGACGCCCTTCAGCGTGCTCGCCGCCGCGGGAATGATCGCGCTGATCGACGCGCGCTTCGCCTTCTCGCCCTCCGCGCCGCGCACCGCGAGCTCCTCGCGTGCGAGCTCTGCCCTGGCCCACGCCCGCAACCGCAGCGCGGCCGGGATCGCCAGGATGCAGATGATCGCCGAGACGAACATCACGACCGAGCCGATCGTGACCAGGGTGTTTGCGGTCGCGACATCGCCCGGCGACAGCACGTGGAGCAATGTCCCGACCGCGGCGCTGCCTCGCGGCAGCCCGATCCCGAACCCGATATCGAGACCCGCGGCGAGCGCGAGCGGGATCAACCGGCCGCGATACACGAGCGTGCCGCACACCACGGTCGCGAGCGCCGCCACGACCGACGCGATGATCGAATGCGTGCGCGCGTGGACATCGTGCGCGAACGGCAGCGACGCGAGGTTCAAGACCAGGCACGCCGCGCCGACCACCTGGGTCGCCACCCCCGCCACGATCAAGAGCACCCGGGACGGTTGGTTCATCGCCGGTGTCGATCTTACGTGATGTACAATGTAACGGTGCGTCGCACGTCCCTCGTCGTCTGCTTCTATATGGCAGCGTGCGGCGGCGGCGATGGAATAAAAGACGATGCCGCGCTCGGCGACGCACCACCGAGCGCGCGTTGCGATCCGACCGCCGCGTTCGGCACGCCGAAACCGCTCGCGACGCTGAACGGTCCGACCGAAGATCTTGGCGCCCGGCTCTCCGCGGATCAGCTCGCGATCCTGTTCTCGCGCACGAACACGGACATGACGTGGGACATCTACAGCGCGACGCGCTCGACGACGACCGAGGCGTTCAGCACGCCGCAGGTCGTCGGGCCGCTCAACACGATCTACAGCGAGCTCTGGCCAGCGCTGACGCCCGACGGCCTCACGGTCTACTTCATGTCGGATCGCATCGCCCCCGGTTCGTACGGTATGTGGGCCGCGAAGCGGACGGCGACGACCGCCGCGTGGGGCCCGACGATGGCCGTGACCGATCTCATGACCGGCGACGCGACGCCGTTCGTCGCGAACGCGACCGGGTTCTACTTCGCGAGCGGCACGCGCACGGGCGCCGGCAAGAACGACATCTTTCGCGCGACGCTCTCCGCGACCGGCGCGATGACGATGATCGGCGCGGTGATCGGCGGCGTCGACACGCCTGCGAGCGAGGACATCCCCGTCCTCACCGCCGACGAGCTCCATATGTTCTTTGCCCGCAACAACGGCACCGACTTCGACATCTACGAAGCGAGCCGCAGCTCGACGAGCGATGGCTTCGGCGCGGCGGCCGCGGTGCCCGGTCTCGCGATGGCGGGCTTCGACGAGCTGCCGAGCTGGATCTCACCCGACGGTTGCGACCTCTATTACTCGAGCGCTGCCGGCGTGACGGGCTCGGACCTGTTCGTCGTCAGTCGACCTTAATCGGCTCTGATGTTTCCGGCGAGCTCGGTGATCGGCGCGGTCGGGAACCAGTACGTGCAAGCCGCGGCGAGCGTGCACAGCACCGCGACCACGAGATAAGGCGCGAGGCTGCGCGGCCGGCGCACCACGAGCACCGCGATCGCGAGCAATCCGATCACGGGCACGCCGAGTTGCCACGGCGTCGAGATCGCGAGCCGCGTCATCGCCGGCAACTCGACGTTGCCGAAGTCGCGATACATCGCCGACCAGTTGCTCGACAGCCCGACGAGCGCGATGTGCACGAGCAACGCGCAGGTCGCGAAGCCGACGGCGATGCCGTGGCCAAAAGATCCAGGTGGATCTTCGTCGGACATCACTCGACCGCTGGCGGCGCCGGGCGCTCGCGCTTGATCCGCAGCGGCACGAGCGGCGCCGAGCTGCCATCCGCGCTCTTCGCGCGATTCGCGAGCTGACCGCACGCGGCGTCGATATCGTCACCGCGCGGCGTGCGCAGATACGTCGGCAAGCCGAGCCGCTTGCACTCGTTCTGGAACGCATCGATCACCGCGGGCGCCGGGCGCGCGTACGGCGCCTCGGGGTGCGGGTTCCACGGGATGATGTTGACCTTGCAGCGCACGCCGCGCAGCAGCTTCGAGAGCTGTGCTGCATCGCGGAGCGAATCGTTGACGCCGGCGAGCAGCACGTACTCGAACGTGATCCGGCGGCGCTGCTCGAGTGGATACGCCTTCAACGCTGCCATCAGCTTCGCGATGTTCCACTTGCGATTGATCGGCATGATCTCGTCGCGAGTCTCGTCGTTCGCGGCGTTGAGCGAGACCGCGAGGTTCGGCCGCACCGTCTCGAGACCGAGGCGCTCGAGCTTCGGCACGAGCCCCGACGTCGACACCGTGACGCGGCGTTGCGCGAGCTTCGCGCCCTTGTCGTGCGTGAGGATCCGCAGCGACTTGATCAAGTTGTCGTAGTTGTGGAGCGGCTCGCCCATGCCCATGTAGACGATGTTCGTCAGGTTGCGGCCGGGCTCGACCTCGGCGAGCAACCGCCGCGCGAGGTAGACCTGATCGACGATCTCGCCGGCGTCGAGGTTGCGGACGAGCCCCATCTTCGCGGTCGCGCAGAACTGGCAGTCGACGGCGCAGCCGACCTGCGACGAGATGCACTGCGTGGTCTTCTCGCCGTCGGGAATCAGTACGCTCTCGATCGACTGACCGTCGCGTGTGACGAGCCGGAGCTTGCGCGTGCCGTCGGTCGAGGTCTGGACCTCGGCGATCGTGAGCGTTCCGATCGTCGCGACCTCGGCGAGCCGCGCGCGGGTCTCGCGATTGAGGTTCGACATCTCGTCGAACGTGCGCGCGCCGTGCGCGTGGACCCAACGCCAGATCTGCTCGCCGCGAAACTTCGCCCAGCCCTGGGTGACCGCGAACGCTTCCGCGTCGTCGAGCGTCATCGCTCGGAGATCGGGCTTGGCAGGTGCGGTGTCCACCGCGAGTAGCTACTACGCCGCCTAAGCGCTGGCAATGATTACTTGATCGTGACGGTCAGCTTCGCCGTAAATGAATCCTTGAGCGTCTTCAAGTCCTTGATCGCCGGCTCGAACACGCCGCGCACGCACGCATCGGCGCTCGCTTCGGCACCCGGCGACAGCGTCGCGGGCGCGTCGATCTTCGTCGTGTACGTGCCGGCCTCGTCCTCGTACTCCGACGGGCGGTAGCTCACCGCGACCGGAATCGACACCGCGAGCGAGTCCTTGTGAGTCGCCGCGTTGTAGGCCTGCCAGCACGCGACCAGCCCGCCCTTGGGGTCGGCCTCGTTGAGCTTGTCGGCGATGTTCGTGAACGACTTGCCCGTCACCGGCGGTGTCGCGGTCACGGCGATCGCCAGCTTGTCGGTCGATGGCGCCGTCGGCGAGCGGGTCAGGTAGACGTCCGCGAGCTGGGTCCGGCCGAGCGTCAGTGGATCGAGGCCCGCATCGGTCAGCCCCGCGAGATCCGCGAGTGCGCGATCGCGCAGCGCCGAGCCGACCGGCACCGCGAGCAGGCAGCGGTGCAACACGCGCGCGCCGAGCTCGGCGTGCTCCTTCTTGCCCTTGCCCGCGGCGAGCGCCGCGCCGTACGCGCAATCGACGTCGGGTGGCAACGGAATCTTCTCGCTGTCGTAGTGACCGAGCGCCTGGTTGTACGAACCGATCGCGTTCTCGAGATCGCCGCGCGTGCGCTGCGCCGCGCCGAGCGCCGCGTAGTAGTCGCCGACCGTCGAACGCGTTGTACGCTTGCACACGTGGTCGAAGCAGCGCAGCGGGTCCGCGCAGTGCGAGCTCGTGCCGCAGCTCTCGAGCTCCTTCGACTTTTGCTCGGAGCGCACGGCCGAAGGATCGGAGGCCTTCGCGCGCGAATCACACGCCGCGAACGGCGCGACGAGACAGAGAAGCACCACCCAGGAATGCCGCATCGCCGAGCATCATAACCTAGCGGCGGTTCAACAGTTGCTGGAGCGTCTCGCGGACGGCCGCGTTCGTCTCGATCTCGTGGTGCTGGCGCAGGATCGGGATCACGTCCGCGTTGTCCATCTGGGCGAGCGCCGCATGGGCGGCGTCGCGCAACGGGCCGCTCTCCTGGCGCAGCACCATGACGAGGAACTCGCCGGCCTCGACGGTCGGGATCCGGCCGATCGACTCGAGCGCCTTGGTCCGGACGCGCTGATCGGTGCTCTCGCGATAGATCCGCGCGAGCGGGTTGAACGCGTGGGGGAAGTGGAGGCCGCCGATCGCGGTCAGCGCAGCCTCGCGGACCGCCGGGTCCGGGTCGGCGAGTGCCTTGCGGACGATCACGAACGACCGCTTGAAGTAGAGGAAGCGGAGCGCCTTGACCGCGGCGACCCGGATCGCCGGCTCCGGCGATTCGTAGAGCTTCTCGAGCGGCGACAGCGCCGCGTACGACTGGAGCTCGCCGAGTAGCTCGGCGACTCGCGCTGCGACCACGTGATCGCCGGTCTGCTTCTTCTGCTCCGCATCGGCGAGCGTGAGCAGCACGACGAGCGCGCGCCGGCGAATGCCGTTCGGATAGCGAAGGTCGCCGACGATCGAGGCCGCGACCGAATACGGATCGCCACCCATCTCCCACTCGAGCAGATCGACGAACCAGATGTCGGCGTAGGCGTGGGTCTGCTTGAGATAGTCGGGCAAGCCCGGCAGCTCGATGGGCGGCGAGCTCAGGCCCTTGTAGCGATTCGCGATGTTCGAGAACCGCTTCTTCGCGCGCTCGGGGAGCTCGAGGCCGGCGAGCTTGTCGAAGCACTCGCGCACTGCCGGGTAATCGCCGACCGCCGAGTGTTGCGACGCCGCGGCGAGCAGTGCGTTCTCGACCATCTGGACCGGCACGCCGGTCTCGACGAACTTCTCGGCGCAGCGCACCCAGGTCAGCGCGCTCTTGTGCTGGTAGTGGCGGTCGTACGGCAGGCCGGCACGCGCCGCGAACGCCGCGGCTTCTTGATAGAGCGTCGCCGCCGCGTGAAGCTCGCCGCGCTCGAGCGCGAGCTTGATGAAGTCCTCGTAGTACTGGAGGACGTAGAACTTGAGGTTGTCGTCGCGCAGCACGCGGATGCAGTTGACGTAGCCCTCGGCGAGGTTCTCGAACTGCGCCGACTCCTTGCCGAGCTTGAGCAGGATCTGGAAGCAGTCGAACGCGCGCTCGAGCTCGCCGACCTGCTCGAAGTCATCCGCGACCTGCTCGAGCTTGCGCTGGCTCTCGATCAACGCGCGCCGCGCCTCGCTCGAGTTCGGATCGAGCCGAACCGCCGCGAGCCCGTAGTCGAAGTGGACGAGCGCCGCCTCGTACGGCTTGTGCGCGAGCCCCGGGTGGTGAACGAGCGACTTCCACACCGTGACGGCGTCGGGATATTGCTTGGCCTTCTCGAACGCGACTGCGGCGTGGACCGGCAGCTGTGCCTGCTGGTAGAGGTGTGCCGCCTCGTTCCACTTCTTCTCCATCTCGGCCAACCGAGCTCGCAGGCCGACGTGCTCGTCGCCCCCGAGCTGGTTCTTGGCCTGATCGAAGTAGTGGAGATAGAGGTAGACGAACGCGGCCTCGCGGGCTCGCCCGAGATGGCGATAGATCTCGCCGAGCCGGCGCAACCAGTCGTCGTACTCGTAATTGATGACGTGCGTATGGCCGATGAGCTCGCGATAGTGCCGCTCGGCCTCGGGCCACCTGCCCTGCTGGACGAACGCCTCCGCTTGATCCGCGGTGCTCTCGATCGCGTTGAACGTGTGGCGTGCCAACGCCGGCTAGCTTAGCAGGCCTTGCGCGGCTGTGACGTCACCGCACGTTCTGAACAGACGG
>JBDUAS010000084.1:0-25256 GCA_040004535.1 Deltaproteobacteria bacterium | reverse complement strand
CTCGCACACTGCGATGCCGACGGTGTCGGGCGTGACACCGAGCTGGCAGTACGAAGCTGCGGCCGCGGACGCGAGCACTTGATGCTGCGCGGCGAGCTTGACGCCCTTCGCATCGAGCGCCGCGAACAGCTTCTCGACGGTGACCTTGACGCCGGGGCGGTGCGCGGATTCGTCGTCGAGCTCGTGGGGCAGCCCCGCGAGTGGCGCGAGGTTCGTCGAGCCGGGCTGACCGATCTGATCGGTCGCAGTGACGGGCGCTGCCGCGATGGGATCGGGCTGCGGTGCCGGTTTCGACCGGCCGCAGGACGCAACGAGACAGATCGCGACGAAGGCGAGACGACGCATGACGGTTCCTTTCAGTTCAGATGAAGCAGCGCTGGTAGGACCAGAAGGCGGCGACCAGCACGACGGAAGCGGATCCCGCCCACAGCAGCGCCTGATAGGCGAGCGTGCGGCGGATCAGGAACAGCACCGGAAGAGCTACGAGCACGATGGCCGCTTGGCCTAGCTCGACGCCCACATTGAAGCCGAGGAGCGCACCGATCAGCTCCTTCGAAGGCAGGCCGAGATCGATCAGCACGCTCGAGAAGCCAAAGCCGTGGAGCAGGCCGAGTGCGAACGCGACGGCCCACCGCGCGTCGATCGTGCGCAATAGGTTGTTGAGCGCGGCGGCGACGACGGAGAGCGCGATCGCGGTCTCGACGAACCGGGACGGCAGCGTGACGAGGCCGACCGCGGAGATCACGAGCGTGATCGAGTGCGCGAGCGTGAACGCGGTCACGGTCTCGAACACCTCGGTGACCACGTCGCGCAAGGAGTCGGCGGCTTGCCAGCGCGCGGTACGGCGCTGGAACACGGCGGGAAGCACGAGGCAGAGCAGAAACAGGATGTGGTCGAGGCCCATCCAGATGTGCCAGATGCCTTCCTTGACGAACGACAGCGTGCTCGTCGCCGCGCCGAGCGTCGCGGTGATCGGTGTCCCATCGCGCGCGATCAGCGTCTGGCCATCGAGGTGAACGAGGCCACGGTGCTGCGCGTCGAGATCGAACAGGAGGTTGTAGGTGACGGCGAGCGTCGTCGGGCGGCGCGCGCAAGTCGCGTGCACGGGGAGCGCCCAGTACGCGCCGTCGCTGAGATCGACGAGCTGCGCGGCGCCGAGCGTGATCGGGCACGCACTACCGTCACCGGCGAGGGCAATGCGGTCCGTGACGTACGCGGCGATCCGCGGCGCGGCGGCCTGGAGCTCGCCCCAGGTAATCGTGCCGTCGCCGTTGTCGATCTGGAGCGCGCCGTCGAGATCGCGGACTGCGATGTCGAGCCGACCGTCGAGCACGGCGCCTTCACCGTGCAACGCCAGGTGCGCATCGCTCGGCTTGTGCGCCCAGGCGGGCGACGTCAGTGCGACGACGATGAGGATCGCGGTCTTCACAGCGCTCCTCCGAATGCAGCGGTCAGGCGCGCATCGTGGACGTGATGAGCTTCCGCCCACGACGTGACGGGCGCGGCGGCCGCAACATCACCGGCCGCGGTCGCAGCGGTCGCGAGTAACCGCGCATCCGCGAGCTCCTTTTGCACGTCCCAGTTCGCACGAGCGAGCTCGAGCGCGTGCGGGATGTCGTGGTCCACCGCGAGCGTGAACATCGCTTCTTCACGCATGTGGATCCGGTCATGGCGCTCTGCCGCGGCGGCGATCCGATCGTGCATCACCTGGACGAGGCGCGTGGCATCGGGTCCGTGCACGGCGTGCTCCGCGATCGCGCGGCGGACGAGCAGGTTGTCGATCTGGTCGAAGCCCTTTAGCAGCGCCGACGCCGCAGCGGGCTCGTGCTGGTGCATCAACACGTCGGCGAGTGCGGCACGGGCGTAGGCGTCGTCCGGATCGGCGGACAGGATCCCGCGCAGCATCGTCGCTGCGCCCGCTTCATCGCCGCGCTGGATCGCGAGCTCTGCGAGCGTGCCTTGCGCCCACGCGCGCAGGCCTGGATCTGCAGATGGGTCGGAGACCGCGGCGGCGAGCCGGCGATATGCGACATCCGGGTCGCCTTCGATCGCGTCGAGTGGTGCCCGGCAGGCTTCCACGATCAACGGCGCGGCGAGGTGCTCCAGCGCGGCGCAGCTCGTGCGCGCGGCCGTATAGTCGGCGGTCACGGTCGCGACGACCGCACGCGTGAGATGCGCTTGCGCGTCATCGGGGCGGACCGCGATGAGCTGATCGAGGTCTGTGCGTGCTGACTTGAAGTCGTGCAGCGACTGCTCGATCGTCGCGCGCAGGAGCAGCACGTCGGGCGGCGGCTCGGCGAGCTTCCACCAGCGGCCGAGCGTCGCCTGGGCGCGGCCGAGGTAGCGCGGATCGCTGAGTCCGCGCGCGCGTTTGATCTCGGCGCGTGCGAGTGCGACGGCGAGCTCCACGCGATCCGGGGATTGCGCCAGGGCCTGACGTTCGGCGACCTCTTGCGGGTCGCGGCGCGGCACGTGCGCGACGACGGTCGCGGGACCGGCCGGCGTATACGCGCGAGCGGCGTGAGCGGATCGATTCGGGGCGAAGAACGCAGCACCGGTCAATGCGGTCGCTAGCCCAACTGCGCCCAAACTGAGGACAATCGCCTTCCGGCGTCGCGTTCCCACGTCCACATCTACGAGCGCCCGTTACATCCGGATCATATAGTCGGCGTTGTGAGTGACCGCGCAGACTTCGACTACGACTACCTCGTCGTGGGCAGTGGCTTCGGCGGCAGCGTGTCGGCGCTACGTCTCGTGGAGAAGGGCTATCGCGTCGGCGTTGTCGAGATGGGCAAGCGCTGGCGCGCCGAAGATTTTCCCAAGACCACGTGGAACGTGTGGCGCTGGATCTGGCGGCCGGGGCTCGGGCTCAAGGGCTTCTACAACATGCGGCCGTTCAAGCACGTTGTCGTGTTGTGCGGCAACGCGGTCGGCGGTGGCTCGATCACGTACGCGAATACACTGCTCTCGCCGCCGGCGATCGTGTGGACTGAAGGTTCGTGGCAAGGCCTCGCCGACTGGGCGACCGAGATGCCGGCGCACTTCGCGACCGCGCGGAGGATGCTCGGCGTGGTCGAGAATCAGATCCTCGGCGACGCCGATCGCGTGCTGAAGCAGATGGCCGACAGCCAGGGCATCGGCGACACGTTCTACAAGACCGATGTCGGCGTGTACTTCGGCGATGGACCCGGCAAGCAGCATCCGGATCCGTTCTTCGGTGGAGAAGGCCCGCCGCGGTCCGGTTGCATCGGCTGCGGTGGCTGCATGGTCGGCTGCCGCTACGGCGCCAAGAATACGCTCGACCAGAACTATCTCTATCTCGCCGAGAAGCGCGGCGCGAAGATCCTCGCCGAGACCCGCGTGACGGAGCTCGTGCCGCGCGATGGCGGACGCGACGGCTACGACGTGCACGTCGAGCGCAGCACTGCACGCTTGTTCAAGCAGCGCCGCGTGCTCCGCGCTCGTCACGTCGTGCTCGCGGCATCGGCGCTCGGCACGATGGACCTGTTGATGCGCAATCACGAGCACCTGCCAGACGTGTCGACGAAGCTCGGCCACGATGTACGCACGAATGCAGAATCGCTGATCGGTGTGCGGTTCCCCGGCAAGCGGTTCGACATGTCCAAGGGCATCGCCATCGGCTCGGGCATCTACCTCGATCGGTTCACCCATATCGAGGCCACGCGCTATTCGAAGGGCTCCGACGTGCTCGGCCTGCTCGCGACGATGCTCGTGAATGGCAAAGGCTGGAAACGGATCGCCGCGTGGATCGGCGCCGCGTTTCGCCATCCGGTCACGTTCGTGCGCGCGGGCTGGCCGTTCGGGTTCGCGCGCCAGACGCTGATCTTTCTCGTGATGCAGACGGTCGATGCGACGTTGAAGTTTCGCTTGAAGCGCAAATGGTACTGGCCATTCACACGCCTACTGACGAGTCACGGCGAGCGGATTCCGACGAACATCCCTCACGCGAACGCGTTCGCCGAGAAGGCCGCGAAGGAGATGGGTGGGATCGCGATCACGTCGAGCTCGGAGATCCTGTTCGACCTGCCGATGACCGCGCACTGCATCGGCGGCTGCGTGATGGGCAAGGACCCGGAGTCGGGCGTGATCGATGCGCAGCATCGCGTGTTCGGTTATCCGAACTTGTTCGTGGTCGACGGAGCTGCGGTCGGCGCGAACCTCGGCGTGAATCCAAGTCTGACGATCACCGCGCTCGCGGAACGTGCGATGTCGTTCATTCCGAACAAGACCTGAACACCATCGCAGCGAGATCAGCCGAAGTTTTTCTTGGCACTCGAGCAACCCGAGTGCAATAGGGCAGTCCTAGGTGGACGTCCGGTCCAAGGGAGATTTTGGTGAGCGTGAAGAAATTGAGTCTGGTGATCGCGGCAACGCTGATCACACCGTTGGTGGCTTGTGGTTCCGAGCCTAATTCGACGCCCGATGATTCGGTCGCGTTGCCTGATTCCGCGCAAGCGCAGATCGAAGCGTTGCTCGCGGAGAAAACCGCGCGCACGCCCGTGCAGCGCAAGATCGCGTCGGCGCTGCTGTACGAAGCGCACGGCACGTTCGCGGCCAACATCGGTACCGCGAAGGATCCCAGCAAGCGGATCCAACCGCTCGCCGCGCACGATGCGAAGGGCCGCGTGCTCGTCGATATTGCAGGCGATGTCACGCGCGCAAAGGTGGAGGCCGTCGGCGGCGCCATGGTCGGCGCGTCGGCACTCCATCACGCGACGCGCGCGTGGGTCGATCCGAGCCGGCTCGAGGAGCTCGCCGGTGATGCCAGCGTGATCGCGATTCGCCCGGCGTTCGCGGCGAAGACCCAGCGTGCGATGAGCCACAAGGGCGCCACCCAGATCGAGGTCGGCAACGACGCCGCGCGAGTGGCAGCGATGCAGGAGGCGCAGCGCAAGTGGCTCGCCGCACCGCATTCGGATCTCCTGACACCCGGCGCGAACGGCGGATCGGTGATCTCGGCGGGCGTGGTCGCGCACGGTGCGGACCTGGCGCGCAAGCAATACGCGGCCGATGGCACCGGCGTCACGGTCGGAGTGCTGTCGGATAGCGATGACGGTAAGGAAGCGGCGATCGCTTCTGGCGACTTGCCGGCCGATACGATCACGGTGCCCGGTCAGGACGGCCGGCCCGGTGCGGGCGAAGGCACCGCGATGATGGAGATCGTGCACGACATGGCGCCGGGCGCGAAGCTCGCATTCGCGACCGCGTTCAACGGCCCGGACTCGATGGCCGACAACATCCGCGCGCTGCGCTTCACCTATCACGCCGACGTCATCGTCGACGACGTGATCTATTACGAAGAGAATCCATATCAGGACGACATCATCGCGGCAGCCGTCGATGACGTCGTCGCAGACGGCGCGGTCTACGTGTCGTCGGCCGGTAACGAAGGCAACTACGACGACGGCACGTCGGGCACGTGGGAAGGCGACTTCAAGGCGGCCGGCGCGCTCGCGACGCTGCCGTCCGGCTACACGGTGCACAGCTTCGGCGACAAGGTGATCTCGGATCGCATCGAGGTCGGTGGTGGTCCGCTCGTGTTGCAGTGGAGCGACCCGAGCTCGCTCGATGCGCCGATGTCCTCGAACGACTACGACTTGTTCGTGCTCGACGAGGATCTGCGTAACGTCCTCGTCGCCTCGACCGACCTGCAAGACGGCGCCGGGTTGCCGGCCGAATACCTCGGCTACAACATCCCGGCGGGCCTGCGCGTCGTCGTCGCGAAGCATCCGAACGCGGAACCGCGCGCGCTGCGTGCGACGATCTACAACGGCGAGCTCGGCCTCTCGACCGAGGGCGCGACGTTCGGTCACAACTCGGCGAACGGCGCGCTCGGCGCGGCCGCCGTCAATGTCGCGGAAGCGAACGGCGCAGCGTTTGTCGCCGGCCCGACGACGCCGATCGAGCTGTACAGCTCGGACGGTCCGCGGCGCGTGTTCTACGACCGCAACGGCAACGCGTTCAACACCAACAAGGTGACGTTCGCGAGCGGTGGCGGCCAGACCCGCAACAAGCCCGACATCGCGGGCGCCGACGGTGTCGCGACGACGCTGCCGAGCACGACCGGTCTGAACCCGTTCTTCGGGACGAGTGCAGCCGCGCCGCACGTCGGTGCGGTCGCCGCGCTGGTCAAGTCGGTGGTCCCCGGAGCGACGCCGGATCAGATCAAGACGGCGCTGACCTCGGGCGCGCTCGATATCGAAGCCGCGGGTCGCGACCGTGACGCCGGTGCAGGCCTCGCGTGGGCACCAGGCGCACTGAAGAAAGCCGGCGCGCCGGCGGCAGTGTTCCTCGAGGAGAATTCGCTGACGCTGTCGACCGATGCGGTGTTGCCCGGAACGAGTGCAACGTTGCGCGTCCAGCTGATCAACAACGGTCTCGCGAAGGCGACCGCCGTGTCCGGCACGCTGTCGTCGAGCACGCCCGGCGTGACGATCACGACCGCGACGTCGACGTATCCGAACGTGGCCGCAGGTGCGACCGCCACGGATCCGACCGCGTACGCGTTCACGGTTGCCTCGACGGTTCCCTGCGGAACGAAGATCGACTTCACGCTGACGGTCAATTTCACCGGCGTCGGTGCGCATCCGACAACGCTGCCGTTCTCGCTCCAGGTCGGTCGCCCGGATACGACGCTGACGAACGTATTCACGTACGCCGGTCCGCCGGCCGCGATCCCCGATGGTGATCCGACGGGCATCGACATCCCGGTGACGCTGACCGGCACTGGCCCGATCAGCCGCCTCGTGTTCAGCATCGACGGCACGGCGTGTAGCGCGGATGCGGGCTCGACCACGGTCGGGCTCGACCACACGTGGGTCGGAGACCTCTCGCTGACGCTGAGCTCACCGGCAGGGACCTCGGTCTCGCTGCTGAACGCGGCGGGCGGCCCGAACAACAGTGGGAACAACTTCTGCCAGACCGTGCTCGACGACAGCGCGTCGACGTCGATCGAGGCGGTCACTGTCGATCAGGCGCCGTTCACGGGTACGTTCCGCCCGAACAGCCCGCTCGCCGCCTTCGCGGGTCAGCCCGCGAGCGGCACGTGGAACCTGCACGCGGCCGACAGCACGTTTATCGATAGCGGTAGCGTGCGCGCGTTCTCGATCTACGCGTCCGGCTTCACCTGCGAGTAAGCTAGCCCTGTAGTGGGGCACCACATCACCGGCCTCGTGCTCGCGACACCGTGGCACGAGGCGGTGAGGTCCCGTTTCGATCTCGTCGCCGCGCCTCTATGCGGCGTGACGATGTTCCACATCGATCACTTCTACTCCGCTTACTGGCGCGCGACGCTCGAGTGGCCCGGGACGTCGAACGTCCACCGGGTGCGTCGTCCGTACGAACGGAGACGCGACCTCGATCAACGCCGTGCTGCGGCTGCTCGGCGTGACCGCGGCGCCAGGCCTCGACGAGTTCGATACGGTCGGCCTGGCCGACCATCGGAGTCCGCCCGACGAGCTCGAACGCTACGTCGATCTCTGCGAAGTGCTCGGCGTATGAGCAGGTAGCGGAAGACGACGGAGTCGAACCGCAACCCGGTGAGGGTCCATCCGTTTAGCAAACGGTGCTCGCGGCCACCGCGAGGTCGTCTTCCAGTCGCGGAAGGTGTAGGAGTCGAACCCGGACGCTTTCGCGCCACCCGATTTTCGGGACCGGTGTCTGCACCGCGCAGACCTCACCTTCCATTCGAGCACCGGGCGGGATTCGAACCCGCGTGTTCGCGCTTTGCAGGCGCGTGCCTTGGCCACTTGGCGACCGGTGCGTAGACATGACTGACTAACACTCTCGAGAGAGTGCAACTACGATGTTCAAGTGTCACTGATCGGTGGGCGAGTCGAGAATCGAACTCGAATGGGCCTACGGCCACGTGGTCTACAGCCACGCCAGGAGCCACGCCTGTCTGCGCGCCCGAAACGCTTGAAGCCCGCCGAGGTTCATCCTCGACGGGCTCCAACGTGTTCGGCTGGTTCAGCCGGAGTTACATGCTGGATTCCCCTCGAGGGCTCGACGAGATCGAACAACAATAACTCCGGGCAGAGCGCAGCTGCGCCATGCGTGCCGGGGCGCGCAGACCAGCGTGAGCTCGTGCCGTGATCAGCATGGGACGTTATCACCCTACGAGCGGCAGAGCGATTCGTCAAGGTCAAATCCAAACGACTCGCTAAGATCGCGAATCGATTACTTAGTATCTAACTAAACGTCAGGACCTACGTGAACCGCTTCACCAGGACCGCGATGCGCTTGCGGTAGACGGCAGCAGTGGGGATGTCGGCGTAGAGCCCGTCGAGCGCGAGGTCGAAGACCTCGACCAGATCCTTCGGCAGGACGGTAGCGAGTAGTACGCGCCACTTCTTGCGGTGGTCGAGCAGGATCTCCGGGATGACTTGCTCGCAGGCAGCCCAGAACTCGCTCGCCATCGGCGCCTGGAGGATCAGGGAGTACGGCTCGACACACACGACCTCGACCATCCGGAGCAGCCGGTCTTGCTTGGTGCCCGGACCACTCGCGATCGGCACCGCTTGATCGAACTGCGCGAGGAACACGGCGTCGTAGACCGCGGAAAAGATCGCTTCCTTGTTCGCGAACTTGCGATACAGCAACGGTCGCGAGAGCCCGGCTTGCTTCGCGATGTCGTCGAGCGACGTCTTGCCGTAGCCGTAGCGCAGGAAGCACGACTTTGCCGCCTCGAGGATCTCGGCGCGGCGTGCGGAATCGCGTTCGTCTGCCGTGGCCACCGGTTACAGATTGACACAAACCGTCTCTTTTGTAACGTTCGGCTCGTGACCATTCCGAGACCTGCGTTGGCCGGATGTGTAGTGCTCGCCATCTTCGCAACCCCGGCGCGGGCGGATGATGACCCGGCATTCACGATCGGTTCGAAGCCGGCGTGGCTGCTGCTCGGCGGCGTCACGACCGGCGGCACGATCGCGCTCGCGGACAAGGGAGCGCTCGTCGGCGGTGAGCTCTCGCTCGCGCGCCTGCGCGACGGCAACTTTGCCGGCGTATACGCCGATAGCTATTACGACTGGGGCGCACACGGCACGTACATGACCGGTGGCCTCGAGCTCGGCCACAAGTTCGTCGGACTCGACGGCGGTGTCGCGCTTCGCTTCGCAGACGGCGACAAGCAGCTCGGCGCGACAGGCCGCGTGACGATCGGGCTCGGCATGGTCGGGGTGTACGCCCGCTACGTGCACTTCTGGGATGTGGGTGGTGCGCGACAAATGACCGACGACAACGTCGTCCAGATCGGTCTCGTATTGAAGCTACCGTTGTGGACGGGAGGTCACTGATGAAGCTCGTCGTGAATGGCAAGCCGGTCGAGGTGGTGGTGCCGCCGGAGACTCCCTTGTTGTGGGCATTGCGTGAAGAAGTCGGGCTGACCGGAACGAAGTACGGTTGCGGCATCGCGCAATGCGGCGCGTGCACCGTGCACGTCGACGGCAAGCCGAAACGCTCGTGCGTGACGTCGTGCGGCGACGTTGGCGAGCTGCCGATCCTCACGATCGAGGGACTCTCGACCGAGGCCGAGCTCCATCCGGTGCAGCGCGCGTGGATCGAAGAGAACGTGCCGCAGTGTGGCTATTGCCAGGCAGGCCAGATCATGACGACCGTCATGCTGCTGAAGGTGAAGCCGCAGCCGACCGACGAGGACATCGACGCGGCGCTGTCGGCGAACCTGTGCCGGTGCGGCACGTATCCGCGCATCCGCAAGGCGGTACATCGCGCGGCCGAGATGCTCGCGCGGCCGGTAGCGAATGGAGATGCGAAGTGACGGCCTGGTCGAGACGTGGGTTTCTTCAGGGCATGCTCGTCGGTGGCGGCGCGCTCGCGCTCGCGGCGTGCGGCGGCGGTGCCCAGACGCTGCGAATCCACCACGCCGACGAGACTGGCGACCTGATCGCGAACCTCTACATCACGGTGCTCGCGACCGGCCGGGTGTCGCTGATCGTGAACAAGGCGGAGATCGGGCAGGGGGTGTCCACCGGCTACGCGACGCTCGCAGCCGAGGAGCTCGGCGTGCCAGTCGACCATATCGACGTGCACTACGCTGACTCGAACGAGGACATGCGCACGAGCTCGATGATGCAGATCACCGGCGGCTCGACGAGCACCGCCGAAGCGTTCGTGCCGCTGCGTCATGCCGCCGCGTCTGCGCGCGAGATGCTGATCGCTGCTGCGGCTCAGCAATGGAAGGTTGCCGCGAAGGACTGCATCGCCGTGAACGGCCACGTCGAGCACGGCGACCAGAAGCTCGCGTTTGGCGAGCTGACGAAGCACGCAGCTCGGCTCGAGGTCCCCGCCAAACCGCGGCTGAAGTCGCCGAAGGAGTTCACGCTTGTCGGCAAGGTCGATCGTCGCGTCGATCTGCGCGGCAAGATCGACGGCAGCGCGAAGTTCGGCATCGACGTCCAGGTTCCGAACATGGTCAACGCGTTCGCGATCCATGGCCCCACGTTCGGTGCGAAGCCGATCGAGGTCGACGCCGATCGCGCCAAGCGCCGGCCCGGCGTGATCGACGTGCTGGCGTTCGATTGGGGGGTCGCGATCGTCGCCGACAAGTTCTGGCAGGCGCGCGCGGCTGCCGCCGATGTCGCGGTCACGTGGGACAAGGGCATCCTCCAAGGGCTCGATACCGCGAAGCTCCAGACCGCGATGCGCACGCACGACAAGGCGGGCCTCGTCGGGCGCGAGCACGGGGATGCATCGAGCGCGATCGAACATGCGGAGCATCGGGTCGAGGCGATCTACGAGGCGCCTTACCTCGCCCACGCGACGATGGAGCCGCAGAACGCCACCGTCGATGTCACCGGTGACAAGGCCGAGGTCTGGGCACCGACGCAGAGCCCGACGCTCGCGCAGGCATTCGTCGCGAATGCGTGTGGCATCGGCTTCGCCGAGGTGAAGGTACACGTCACGCTGTGCGGCGGTGGCTTCGGCCGGCGCGCGATGGCCGACGTCGTGGGCCAGGCAGCGCAAATCTCGCAGCGCGTGAAGCGACCGGTCAAGCTCGTGTGGACACGCGAGAGCGACATGACGCAGGCGTGGTACCGCCCCGTCTACGCGGCGAAGGCCGTCGGTGGCGTGCGCGACGGCAAGATCACGGGTGCACGCATGCGCGTGCTGTCGCAATCGATCGCGCTGTCCGCCGGCGATTGGTTCGGTGCGATCCTCTCGTCCTTGCCGCGGACGCTTACCGACATGATCAGTGGCGCCGCGCTTTCGATCTTCTCGTCCGGCTCGTTCGGCGACCCGTTCTCGACCGAGGGCATCCAGAACACGCCGTACCGGTTCGGCAACTTCCAGCTCGCCTCCGAGCCGGTCCAGACCAAGCTCCCCGTCGCGTCGTGGCGCTCGGTCGGTAACTCGGTCACCGGGTTCATCATGGAGAGCTTCGTCGACGAGCTCGCCGTCGCCGCGAAGCAAGATCCGATCGCGCTGCGCCGGACGATCCTGCCGGCGGACTCGCGTGCGGCGCGCGTCCTCGCTGCCGTCGAGAAGCTCTCGGGATGGGCAACCCCGCCGCCGAAAGGCATCGGTCGCGGCGTCGCGCGCCATCAAGCGTTCGACACCGAGGTCGCGCAGGTCGCCGAAGTCGAGCTCGTCAACAATCGAATCCGCGTGAAGAAGGTCTACTGCGTCGTCGACTGCGGCATCGCCGTCAACCCCGACGTGATCCGCGCGCAGATGGAAGGCGGCATCATCTTCGGCCTGTCCGCCGCGCTCGATCAGGAGATCACGTTGGTCGATGGTGTGGTCCAGCAGCGCAACTTCGACACGTTCCCGCTCGTGCGCATGTACGAGGCGCCCGAGATCGTCGTCGAGATCATGCCGAGTGAGGCCAAGCCGACCGGCGTCGGCGAACCGGGCTTACCGCCGATCGCACCCGCGGTCGCGAATGCCGTGTTCCAGCTCACCGGCGTGCGGTTGCGGCGGATGCCGTTGCAGCGCGCGTGGAACGAGCGAGGTGCATCGTGAAGTACGCGCTCGCGGTCATGCTCGTCGCTGCGACCGCGCTCGTCGTCGTCGCACAGCCCGACGACAAGGTCGCCGCCGGCAAGAAGGGCTTCGTCGAGGTCGTCAAGGTGTTGCAGTCGCCGCGCTGCATGAACTGTCACCCGACCGGCGATCGCCCGCTGCAGGGCGACGACAACCACATCCACGCGCAGAACATCTCGCGCAAGTCGATCGCCGCGGGTGTCGCTTGCGTGACCTGCCACCAGACCCACAACGCCGACACGATCGGCGTCGAGCACGGTCCGCCCGGCGCGCCCGGCTGGAACCTGCCGCCCGCCGACATGCCGATGGTGTTTCAAGGCAAGACCGCCGCGCAGATCTGCGAGCAGATGAAGGATCCGAAGCAGAACAACGGCAAGAACCTCGCGCAGCTGCTCGAGCACGCGACGAGCGATGCGATCGTGTTGTGGGGCTGGGCGCCGGGCAAGGGCCGCTCGCTGCCGCCGATGACGCACGATGCGTTCGTCGCCGCGTTCAAAGCGTGGGTCGACAGCGACGGCGCCTGCCCGTAAGTGGCATGCTGCGCACGTGACCGACTATCGACCCGGTCGAAGCGTGCGGACCAAGAGCGGCGTGCGCGCGCTGTCGATGGTGTCCTGGCTGGGCTGGGGAATCGGGGCGAGCCTCGTGTCGTCCGCGCTCGGGCTCGGACCGCTGGTCTGGGTGTTCGTCATCGGCGCCCCGTTCGCTCAGACCGCCGTGGTCCAGGCGCAGGCGCGCCGTTACAACCGGGTCGCGCAACCGGGCCACCTCGCGCTCACCGCTGGAGACCCGGTGACCGCGCAGCGCGAGTTCTCCGTGGCGCGCGAGAGGTTTCGCTGGCCCGGGTTTCTGCGGCGGCTCGGTGACTACAACCGCGCGTTCGCGCTGATCCGCGAGGGCCAACTAGATCTGGCGATCGAGCTCCTCTCCGATGCCGACCGCCGAGGTGGCGTGCTCAACCTCGACGGCGCGATCGCCGGCGCACTCGCGCTCGCGCATGCACTCGCCGGCCACGTGGAGCTCTCGGGTGAGTGGCTTCTCGAGACCCGGCGCCGCTACGCCGCGTACACCGTCGCCGGCATTCGCGTCCCCGCGTTCGCATTCATCCTGTCCGAGACGGCCGTCGACCTTCGCGCCGGTGATGCCGAGGCCGTGCGCAAGCGGCTCGAGAACCAGTGGACTCAGCTCGAGAACTCCGTCACCGGCAACGTGCTACGGCCGATGCGTGTGCTTCGCGCATTCGCTCTCGCCCAGAGCAGCGGCCCGCGCGAAGCCGCGATCGTCGACTCGATGCTCTCGGCGCTCCGCGGAACCTCGACGCGCGATATCGAGTACCTCGCGGCCTCGTGGCCCGAGATGGCGACGTTCATGGCGGCGCACGGCTTGATCCCGGCGTGACGCACGCGAAACTTTTTCGCGCTTCGAATTCGCGAGCTTCGCGCTCAGATCGAAATCACCGCTTGACCGTTTGATCGGAATCCTTCATATGTGCTCACCCATGACGACCCTCGAGGACATCACCTAATCGCGCCACGGCCGAAGGATCTGTCCTCGAAGGCCGCGCTCAGCGGCCTTTTTCGTTCCGGAATCACCAACGCTTTTTCACGCTCACTCGCGACGAGCCTACACGCCGTCGGTAACACGACACCAGCCTTCCACGCTGGCCCCTGAAAAGGCCTCGTGCCCGTCGCACTCGAGCGTGCAACCCTTTTCGTTTTCTCGCGCGTCCCGCCGTCGAAGCCCTACACGCAAAAATTCTTGGTTCGACTCCAAGGAAGCCCGCCATTTTGGGCTTTTGCCAGGTGGCAATTTTCTCTCCAAAAGAAAACCAACCTTGCGGCTTCGACACTCGGACGCGCGAAAATTTTTCCAGCGCGGCCACTAGAACAGAGCACACACGCCAAGTCGGTAACGCTTAACCGCGTGGGTTCGACTCCCAACAAACACAACGCTCCGTTCACTCGGCCTCGCTACTTTTCCTTTTCGCGCCCAACGACGCAGCCCTACACGCACCATAGGAACGAGATGTCGCAGGTTCGATTCCTGCCGGGCGGGTAACCGCACGTAGCTCAGCTGGGAGAGCGCTCGTATAGGACCTTGTGGCTACCTCACTCGGGCGCGAAACCTTTTACAGTCGAGGACACGGCAATGACGACCGCACGCACTCCACTTCCCGAGTCTCAGATGGGCCCCGCCGAGCGTTTGCTCGACCTCGTGCTCGGCGGTTCGGCGCACCTCTGGCACAACCGCCCGGGCCTCGACGTGCGTGGCACGTGGCATCCGGCAAAGGGCTCGTCTACCGCTGGCAAGAAGGCCAAGTCGGTCACCGGTACGCCGGTGAAGCCGGGCTTGTTCGTGCCCGCGGCGGTCGCGCTCTACACGCAGCTCCTCGAGATCCACAAGCTCAACCCGGACCTCATGGCTCACCTCGCGAGCTACGCGCTCGCCGAGACCGACTGGCGCGACCTCAAGGTCGCCTGCGCAGCGCTCATGCTCGTCCAGGCGCGCGCCGGTAGCCCGGTGCGTGACGACGACGGCTCGGTCGCGTTCTACGACGACGATCACCGCCGCATCGGCGAGGCGATGGTGCTGTGGTACGCGAAGAAGAGTCCGCGCATGCTGACGCCGAAGGCGGTACTGCGCATTGCCGAGCTGCTCGAGGTTCCGGAGATCGCCGCGCTCAACCGCGCCGCGGGCTTCGGCGATCCTGCTGCGAAGCGTGCGCCGCTCGGCCGCTGGACGAAGGCCGCGAGCAAGTGGCTCGCGATGCGCGAGACCAATCGGGCCATGCTCGAGGGCCTCGTGCGTGCGGGTTACAAGGAGACGATCAAGAACCTGTCGCGCAAGCTCGGGTACAAGCCGCAGTCTCCCCAGTTCTTTGGCATCTTGGGATGGAAGCAGAAGCAGGCCGCCGACGGGCGCCGAGCGATCGGTCTCGACAACGCGACGATCGCGAAGTCGGAGCGGTTCGACGGTCTGTCGGAGGCGGAGATCTGCGAGACGATCGTGTCTCAGCGCCTGCGCTACAAGGATGCAGTCGGTCGTCTGCCAGCGGACATCGGGCTGACGCCGGCGATCATGGTGGCGCTGTTGCCGACGCTGTCGGAGCGCGATCTGCGCCAGCTGACGCCGACGCTCGAGGAGCTCGGACTTCTCGTGGTGCCGGAGATCCGTGCGAAGTGGGAGCAGGCGATCGCGACTGCAACCGATCAGCGCGGACTCAACATCGCGAAGAACGTGCGCGATGCGGGGCTGAAGGAGAAGCTCGCGGACTCGGCCGACAACGCCGCCAAGAAGGCAGTGGCGGAGGCGACCAAGGAGACCGAGCTGCGCGTGATGTTCCTCGTCGACAAGTCGGGCTCGATGCAGAGTGCGATCGAGTCGTCGAAGGAGGCACTCGCGAAGATCCTCGCGGGCTTCCCGCTCGACCAGCTGCACGTCGCTGCGTTCGACACGATGGGCCAGGTGCTGAAGCCGAAGGCGGCGAGCCGTCTCGCGGTCCAGCACATGCTCGCGCCGCTCAAGGGCGAGGGCGGTACGATCCACGGCGCTGCGGTGCAGGCGTTGCACCGCGACGGCGTGACCGTGCCGGCTGGGGCGAAGCTCATCGTGATCGTCGTCGGTGACGCGCAGGGCGAGCAGGGTGCTCAGTTCGCGAACGTGTTCCGCACGCTCGGGTACACCGTGTCGGCGATGGCGTTCCTCCAGGCCGGCGGCACCGGCGCGACCGTGCGCGACTGCGCGCGCGAGCTTCGCGTGCCGTACAGCGAGATCAACGTCGCGCAGTTCGATGACCCCTACCACGTGCCGCGCGTCCTGCGCGCGCTGCTCGAGGCACCGGTCATGAGCGGCGTGGTCACGCCCGGTCTCGTCGAGAAGGTCATGGCGACGAAGTTGCTCGAGGTCGTCTAGTGGCTGACTTCCGCGCGTTCCTCGCGCCGAATCAGCCCGTCGTGCTGCCGTACTTCGGGGGCACGCGGGTTGACTCGGCCGAGCGCCGGTTCCGGATCGAGGGAGTCCTCGAGTCGGGCTGGTGGCGGTTTCGCATCGAGGGGCGGCGTGCAGTGGCGATCGAGCCATCGGCGCCGGACTCACTCGATGCGTTGGCGCGCGTGCGAGGGCACTGGATCGACAACTGGATCGTCGTCGACAGCCGCAGCGTCATTCGCGTGGCGCTGCCGCCCGACGACGAGCCAGCCGTGTTTTCACGCGTCGCGACCCGCCGCTGGTACTCCGGCGATCACCTGTTCGACTCCATCGAGTTCGAGGACGCAGCCGAAGCCGGTGCACGCGACGCGCTCGCGGCCGAGCGCCGGCTCGGCGACTTGCGAGATGTCGTGCCGTCACTGCGCGTCGCTTTCGGAATCGCGCTCGGTCAGCGGATCGCGCGCGAGGCTGGCGTGCCACTCTCGGTCCGCGAGCTCGTACCGCGCGCGATCCAGATCGCGGAGCACGGGCGCGACGGTGTGCGCAGCTGGCTCGCCGAGCTCGAAGCCGAACGTCAGCGCGCTGCCGAGCTCGCACGGCGCGAAGCGGAGCAGCTCCGCCTCGCAACCACTGCAGGTACCGCGCGCGCAGTCCCACGCTCCGACGATCCCATCCGGCGCGCGGACGAAGCGCTCGACGGCGCCCACGCTCGCATGATCACTTGTCGCCGTCTCGAGCGTGGCACCCGGCTGGATGTCACTTACGACGTCGCCGGCACGCGGATCATCTCGATGGTCGACGCCGAAACCCTGCAAGTCCTCGACCCGGGCATCTGCCTCTCCGGTGCGCATGGCGTGCTCACGCTCGACGCGATGCCATCGGTCGTGCGCGAGGCGATCGAAGAGGACCACCTCAACATCACGAGACGCGCATGAGAGAGGTCTGCTTCTTGATCGGCCACGGCGACGCGGTCCTGTGGGCCGATGCGTCGAACAGCCCGGCGGCGCTCCCCGATTCGCGCGCACGCTGGGAGGCGATCTGGAGCCTCCGCGACGAGCTCGAAGCGATCGTCCACTCTCATCCGATCGGCCCCCCAGCGTTCTCCGCCGAAGATCTCTCGACGATGCAAGCGCTCGACGCGGCTCTCGGCAAACCCCAGACCTATTGCGTCGTCGCCCCGCGCATCACGCTCGCGCGCCGGGACGGCCACGAACACCAAGTCACACCCGAACCATGGTGGGCCGGACTGCTCCGGCTCGCTTCGGGAATGCAGCAGAAAGAAGACTGATCATGGCGATCCTCAACATCACGTACCAGGGCCTGTCGGCCGATTACGAGCTCGAGCTCGACTTCGCCGCGAGCGACGAGGACATCCGTCGGATCGCGGTCGAGGTCGTGCGCTCCGGCGGTGTGCGCGGCCTCCACGTCGCGCAGTTGCCGTTCAACGCGTTCGATCAGTTCGTGATCGATCGCCTGCGCGCGGCCGATGGCGCTCAGCGGATCTACGTGCGCCCGAAAGTTCCGTTCGGCGCATGAGGATCGTGATCTGCGGCGTGGGCGCGCTCGGTTCGACGGCGGTGCAATACCTCCGCAACGTCGAGGCCGAGTTGCGCCTCGTCGATTTCGATCGCGTCGAGTCCAAGAACCTCGCCGCGCAATGGTTCGTGAAGCAATCGCTCGGCAAGAACAAAGCGGAGGCCATTCGTCTCCAGCTCGCGAACTTCTACGGCGCGAAGGCCGAAGCGATGGGCGTGCGACTGGCGGCGACGAACGCGGCGCAGTTGCTCGCCGACTGCGCGCTCGCGGTCGATTGCTTCGACAACGCCGACAGCCGCCTCGCACTGTCCAGCGCTGCGAAGGCCGCGACCGTTCCACTCGTCCACGCGGCGCTCGCCGCCGATGGCACGTTCGGCCTCGTGCGCTGGGACGAACGCTTCACGCCCGATCGTGAGGACGCGGCAGGGCAGGCGACCTGCGAAGGCGGCGAGCATTTGCCGATGATCGGGCTCGTCGGGGCAACGTTGGCCCGCACGATCCAGGACTTCGTGCGAAAGGATCGTCGCCACGATTACATGATCAACTTGTCGGGTGTGATTCGCACCGCCTGACAGCAGCGGCTGGTTCGTGTCAGCGGGATTCTGCGACCTCTGCCGCCATCGAGCGCACAAGCACACTCAGGAGGCAACGATGCGACTCACCTTCGCTCTCATTCTCTTCAGCGCGTGCACGCAAACCACCGACTCCATGAGCGCCGAGCAAGCACTCACCGGACAAGGTTGCACGGTCAACGCGCCTGATCCGCGCGCCTGCGATCCCGCGGATACGAAGAAGACGACCGTGTGTCACATCCCACCGGGAAATCCGGCAAACGCGCACACGATCTGCGTCGGCAATGCCGCGGTGCCCGCGCACCTCGATCACGGCGACTTCGTCGGCACGTGCTCGTGCGACGACGGCAGCGGCTCCGGATCCGGCAGCGACACCGGATCTGGGAGCGATACGACCATCGGTGGTCAGTTCTAGATCACTGCGCTTCGAATACGTATTCGTGCTGACTGTCGCGCGTTACGAGCGTCGGCTTGCCGCCGCTAGCACCTGCGGTGAACTCCAGACCGACCAATCCGTTCACGATCGTCGTGAACGTGATCGTGCCGTCTGGATTCTTCGTCGAGGCGACCTCGCTCTTGAACTCGCCGAAGTCGAACGTGGTCTTGCCGTCCTTGTGAGTGACGCCGATCTCGCCGAGCTTGTCATTCTTGTACTTCGTCGCGAGCTTGCCGGCCTCCGTCGGATCCGCCGGCACCGTCAATAGCTTCCGGGCTGCTGCGAATGAGGTGAAGAAGTTCTTCGCACCCTGCGCGACGTTCTCGTCGGCCTCGGGCTTACCGTCGTAGAGCACCTCGAGCAGCTTGCGCTGGAACTGACCGCGGATCGAAGGACCGAGATCGCCGTTCGTCAGGATCACGGCCGCGACGTTCGCCTCGGGGATCCACATCATGTCGCTGTGGTAGCCGATCATGTCACCGCCGTGATCGTAGACGGTGACGTCGTACTTCTTGTGGATGAACTCACCCATGCCGTACGCCGCGTCCGCACCGACCGCGACGTTCGGGATTCGGCGCGCGTCGAGCGCTTCCTTCGAGACGTATTGCTGGCCATTCGGCAACTTGCCCTCGGTGAGCTCCATGCCGACGTACTTCAGCAAGTCTTCGACGTTGCTCCACGCCGCGCCGGCTGGGCGCGCCTTCCGGCGCCGTCACGACCGTCATCGTCTCGGACGTCGCGACCTTCCAGCCGTCGGGCACGATGAAAGTGTTGCCGTCGGTGTCGGCCCACGGCGAGTCGCCGGCCGCGACCTTGACGGTCGGCGTCGGTTGCGGCACGGCCGGCGCACCAGCCGTTGTCGGTTGATCGGCGGGCGGCGTAAGTGCCGTCGCGACAGGCGCGGGCTTCGGTGACGACGAACACGCGGCGACGAGCGCCGCACAAGCAAGGCTTCGCATCCGTGCAACCTAGACCAATTCGTCGTCGGAAAGAACGTGCGACACGCTGCGACGCCTGCGACTCGCGTTACCAGCCTTGCGCGCCCACGAGCGGCACGAATCGCACGGCACCGAGATCGGTCTCGACGAAGCGCTCGGCCTCGCGCGTGATCTTTACGAGCCGCTGGTCATCGTAGCGGCCGTACGGCAGCACCAGGCGGCCACCGATCGCGAGCTGCTCCAGCAACGAGGGCGGCGGCAGCGGCGCACTCGCGGCGACCGCGATCGCATCGTACGGAGCGTTTTGCGCCCAGCCGAGCGTGCCATCGCCGAAGTGGACGGTGACGTTCGAGACCTTCGCCCTCCGCAGATTCGCGGCCGCTGTAGCAGCGAGCTCCGCGATCCGTTCGACCGTGATCACTTCACGCGCGAGCACGCCGAGGATCGCCGCGGCGTATCCGGATCCAGTTCCGATCTCGAGCACGCGTTCATCGCCCCGCAACTGCAACGCTTCTGCGGTCAGTGCGACCACGAACGGCTGCGAGATGGTCTGGCCATGGCCGATGGGCAGTGGCGAGTCGGCGTACGCGAGCTCGCGTTGATCGTCGCTCACGAACAGCTCGCGCGGCACCGCAGCGAAGGCGGCGAGCACGCGCGCGTCGTGGATCCCGCGGGACACGAGCTGGTCGCCGAACATGCGCGCAGCTTACGCGGCGGCTTTATGAGGCGCGACGTGGATCGTCAGAACGGGCACCATGGACGTCCGCACGACCTGTTCGGCAACGCTGCCGAGCAACCAGCGCGCGACGCCGGTGCGCCCGTGGGTCGTCATCACGATCAAATCGGCGCCGACTTCGGCCGCGGTCTCGTTGATGATGTCGACCGGATCGCCGCTCTTGAGGATCGGCTTCGCCATCGCGCCGCAGTGCGCGTAGCGTTCGACGAGCGCTTCGAGCCCGTGCAGCGTGTCGGCCATCATGCCGTCGACCACCGAGCCGGTCATGGCGACGCCGAGCTCGGGAACGCCGAGCGCGGGGATCGTGATCGCCGAGACGAGCTGGATGCGGGCACCAAACGGCTTGGCGAGGTCACACGCGTACTCCAACGCCGCGTCGGCGCCCTCGCCAAGATCGGTTGGAACGAGGATGAGTTTTGGAGTCACTCCCTCTGTTTGTTCATGTTCCGGGCCACCTGGCCTAATGGTTTCTTCACGGTTTGGCGGGCCGTCGAGACGGGACCTCCGTGATGGGATCTTCCAGGAGTCTTGCTGAGATGGATGCGGTAGAACTCTTCGGAGGGATGAAGCTCACCCGCAAGTTCATCGCCGCGCTGGTCGTGGGGGTCGCCATCGTCGCGTTGATCCAAGCGTTCTTCGATTACCGTCGCGAGCGCGAGGTATTCGACAAGCAGTTGGGCGCTGAGGCGACCGCGCTCGGGCGTGCGCTCGCGCGCGGCATGGCTGAAGTGTGGGCTCGCGACGGCGAGGCGACCGCACGCGAGTTCCTGCTGACCGCGTCGAGCAAGAGCCAGTTCATCAAGGCGCGCTGGGTCTGGCTCGATGCGCGCACCGATCCACCGCACGCGTCGAAAGAAGCGCTCGCGCCGATGCACGAGGGCAACACCGTCACGATCAAGGACGAGTCGGCGAACGCGCTGCTCACGTACATCCCGGTCGTCGCGCCGGATCCGCCGCCGACGGTGACATCGCGCGAGCCACGCGACACCGAGCGCCGCGAGGGCGGCATCGAGATCGCGCAGAACCTCGCGGACCTCGACAAGTACACGCGCGACTCGCTGCGCAACCAGATCCTCGGATCGATCAGCGAGGTCGTCATCGCGGCGACGTTGGCGCTCGTGCTCGGCATGGTGTTCATCGGCCGGCCGGTGTCGCGACTCGCGGCGAAAGCGCGTCGCGTCGGCGCGGGCGATCTCGCAGGGCCGCTCAAGCTGCGCCAGCGCGACGAGCTCGGCGAGCTCGCGACCGAGATCAACCTGATGTGCGATCGACTCAGCGAGGAGCGCAGCGCACGCGAGGCTGCGATGGATCAGCTCCGCCACGCCGATCGGTTGACCACGGTCGGCAAGCTCGCGTCGGGCATCGCGCACGAGCTCGGCACGCCGCTCAATGTCGTCTCCGGCCGCGCGCGCCTGATCCGCGACGGCGAGGTCGACGGTGCGGATGCGGTCGATTCCGCGCGGATCATCGCCGAGCAGTCAGACCGGATGATCGCGCTGATTCGTCAATTGCTCGACTTCGCCCGGCCGCGCGCGCTCCAGAAGGCGCCGGTCAATGTCACCGTGATGGCGGCGCGGGTCGCCGAGTTGGTCGCGACGATCGCGAAGTCGGCGCAGGTCCAGATCGAGGTCCCGCCACACGACGACTCTCTACGCGTCGAGGCCGACGACGGCCAGCTCAACCAGGTGCTGATCAACCTGGTCGTCAACGCGATCCAGGCGATGCCGAACGGCGGCACGGTGACGATGAGCGCCGCGCATGTCGAGCAGACCGCACCGCCTTATGTCGAGAGTGCGAGCAAGCAGTGGCTCGCGATCAAGATCGCGGATACGGGTATCGGGATGGATGAAGAGACCAGCCGCCGCATCTTCGAGCCATTCTTCACGACCAAGCCGGTCGGTGATGGCACGGGGCTCGGCTTGAGCGTGACCTGGGGGATCGTGCGCGAGCATGATGGTTGGATCGATGTCGAGTCGACGCCGAAACACGGCTCGACGTTTACCGTGTACTTGCCCGCAGGCGCCGCCGCCGTGAAAGAAGCAGCATGACGTCGCAGACGAAAGTGTTCGTCATCGATGACGAGAAAGAAATGGTCGAGCTCGTCCAGCTCGGCCTCAAGAAGCGCGGCTTTGTCGTCGTGCCGTTCTCGAATGGCACCGACGCGCTCGCCGGGCTCACCGAGCATGACGTCGATGTCGTCGTCACCGATCTCAACATGAAGGGCATGACCGGCCTCGAGCTGTGTCAGACGCTTGTCGCGGATCGCCCGGACCTCCCGGTGATCGTGTTGACCGCGTTCGGCTCGTTCGAGACCGCGGTCGGTGCGATCCGCGCCGGCGCGTACGACTTCGTGACGAAGCCCGTCGAGATCGAAGCGCTCGCGATCGCGATCCGGCGAGCGGCCGAGCGCCGCCGGCTATCGGGCGAGGTCAAGCGTCTGCGCGAGGTCGTCGCGTCGACCCGCGGCCGCGGCAGCCTCGTCGGTGCATCACCGGCGATGCAGCAGACGTACACGTTGATCGATCAGGTGTCGGCGACCGACGCGACCGTATTGATCACGGGCGAGAGCGGCACCGGCAAGGAAGTCGTCGCGCGCGAGATCCACGAGCGGTCGCGCCGCAAGGATGCACCGTTCGTCGCGATCAACTGCGCGGCCGTGCCCGAGGCGTTGCTCGAGAGCGAGCTGTTCGGTCACTCGAAGGGCGCGTTCACCGATGCGAAGCAATCGCGCCAGGGTCTGTTCGCACAGGCGAACGGCGGCACGCTGTTTCTCGACGAGATCGGCGAGATGGCGATCTCGATGCAGCCGAAGGTGTTGCGCGCGATCCAGGAGCGCAAGATCCGGCCGGTCGGCGCGGAGAGCGAAATCTCCGTCGACGTTCGCTTGGTCACAGCGACGAACCGCGACCTCGAAGAGATGGTCGAGGCGAAGGCGTTCCGCGAGGACCTCTACTATCGGATCAACGTGATCCACATCCCGCTGCCGCCGCTGCGCGCGCGCGGCGGCGACGTGCTGCTGCTCGCGCAACATATGCTGCGCCAGTACGCGGCGGTGTTCGACAAGAAGGTCATGGGTCTCTCGCCCGCCGCGGCCGAGAGACTCGTCGGTTACGACTGGCCGGGCAACGTGCGCGAGCTGGGCAACTGCCTGGAACGCGCGGTCGCGCTCGCGCACTTCGAGGAGATTCAAGTGGAAGACCTACCTGACAAGATCCGCAATCGCCAAGCACCGCGCTCGACCAGCATCACCGCGAACGAGCTGCCCGAGCTCCTCACGCTCGAAGAGGTCGAGCGGCGCCACGTGCTGCGCGTCCTCGAGGCGTGTCACAGCAACCGCACGGACGCGGCGAAGATCCTCGGGCTCGACAGAAAGACGCTCTATCGCAAGCTGTTGCGGTGGGGCGTCAACGATGGCTAGTCGCTAGCCAACCAGCTAGTACGCGTCGTGCTGCGACAGCGTTAGCCTTGCGACATGCGGTTCGCGGTACGCGAGGCGACGCTCGACGATGCCCGCGGCATCGCGCGCGTGCACACCGACAGCTGGCAGGAGAGCTATCGCGGGATCCTGCCGAGCCACGTGCTCGATCGGATCGATGTCGGCCAGCGGCTCGCGACGCGCGAGCGAATCTTGCGCGCGCGCGCCGGTCTCCACCTGGTCGCGTACGACGTCAGCCGGGGTGACATCGTCGGGTTCTGCGATGCGGGTGCGAGTCGCGGCGAGCGTAACTACGCGGGCGAGATCTACGCGATCTACTTCGCGTACCACGCGAAGCGATACGGGCTCGGCCGCGAGATGTTCGGGCAGGTCCGCGAGTGGATGCCGTCGCGCGGAATGCACTCGATGGTCGTCTGGGTGCTCGCCAACAATCCTCATGCACACCGCTTCTACGAAGCGATGGGCGGGGCGGTCGGACACACGAAGCACTCCACCGTGGGTGGGTATCCTGTCGTCGAGCAAGCGTACCTGTGGGCTCGAGTGTAGACACCGGACACGGTAAAATTATTCGCGCGTCGGGTTGAATGCCCCGCGAGGCTTTCGGCCTCCTGAAAACCTCGCGCAACCGCGTGGAACCACGCGCGTCTCACGGCATAGCCGGTGCACATGGGTTCGCCGTTCAACGAGCTCGTTATCAACAACCAGATCTAGGAGATCTCTAATGCGCAACTTCCTCAAGGCCGCTCTCGTCGTTTCGTTCCTCGCCCCCGCCGTCGCGTTCGCCGGTGCCGATGCCCCCAAGAAGGACACCACGGCAGCCAAGGACACCAAGGCGCCGGCGAAGACCGACGCGAAGACCGAGGCGAAGACTCCGGCGAAGACCGACGCGAAGACCCCGGCGAAGACCGACTCCAAGGCGAAGGACTCGACGAGCACCAAGATGGCGCCGAAGACCGACGCGAAGAAGCCCGCGACGAAGTAAGCAGTCGCTGCTTAGCGTGAACGCCGCCGGCTCTCGGCGGCGTTTGCATTTTCGGTGACGATCCGGTGTATTGGCGCGCGATGCGCAGCACCCTGATCGTGGACAACTTCGCGCCCGAGGCGAAGCCGCTGCGCGCCGTGTTCGACGAGCGGTTTGCCGAACCGCGCAGCACCCGAGGCGACCGGTTCGTGTGGGATTGGTGGCACGTCCCGGGGCAGTACACGGCGCTACGTACGCCGGCGTGGACGTACTTTCCGCGCGGCATCTACGAGGCGTTTCACCGTCGCCTGGTCGCGTGGGGGCGCGAGACGCTCGGCTGTCACGACATCTCGCCGCCGTGGCTGAGCTGTTACGTCGATGGCTGCCGCCAGGACTTTCACGGCGATCTCCCGCACGGCCCTTGGGCGTTCGTGTTTTCGCTGACGAACTGGCGCGGCCGCCTGTTCCGCGGTGGCGAGACGTTGATGTTGCGCGACGACGTGCTCGACTATTGGGCGGACTTTCGCAGCGAACGCTCGATCGAAGAGCCCGACCTGGTGCGCGCGATCGAGCCAAAGCTCAACCGGCTCACCGTGTTCGATCCGCGCATCCCACACGGCGTCCGCGAGGTGACCGGCACGCGCGATCCGCGCGAGGGTCGGCTCGTGATCCACGGCTGGTTCGTGCAGCCGC
>JBDUAS010000314.1:0-7658 GCA_040004535.1 Deltaproteobacteria bacterium | reverse complement strand
TTGTAGTGCTCGACGAAACGCGCGACCCACGCACGTGCGAGCTCGAGC
Organism: Deltaproteobacteria bacterium; assembly: GCA_040004535.1. Classification (GTDB taxonomy): domain Bacteria; phylum Myxococcota_A; class Polyangia; order Haliangiales; family Haliangiaceae; genus JABFXX01. The sequence continues at coordinate 7,610 of JBDUAS010000314.1, read as the reverse complement.
GATGCAAAACCCGATGGCGAATACTCGGGCCAGTACTTGAGCGTGCGGAATAGAGATTCGATGTAGGGATTGTCATCGGACACGCGCGGCCGGCTAAACGAGCTGATGATGCCGAGCCGCTGCATCGTCGCGAGCATCGTCGACCCTTTCATCGGTCCACCGTTGTCGGCGTGGAGAGTCCAGCCGACGAGACTCTTGTCGGGATGCTCGAGCCGGATCCGCTCGAGGAGTTGCGCTGACAATTCTGCCGACTCGACCTCGTGAACTTCCCATCCGAGGATCTTGCGGCTCCACACGTCCTCGACCAGGTACAGATAGAAGAAAGCTCCTCGGATGCAGCTGCGCAGGTACGTGATGTCCCACGACGCGAGTTGCCACGGCCCGTCCGCAGCGTGTTCACGCGGCCGATGAGCCGGCGGTCGCGCGCGACCTCGACGATTCTGCAGCGCTGCATCTCGAAGCACGCGATAGATCGTCGACTCCGAGCCGATGTAGATTTTTCGATCGGCGAGAAGAGGCACGATCTGCGACGGAGACTTGTCACGAAACTCTGGGCTCGTTGCGATGGCAATGATCCGTGCTCGCTCGCCTTCGGAGAGGCGGTTCGCTGGTGAGCGATTGGGACCGTGCCGTCCGTCGGGCTCGCTTGTCACCCAGCGCTGTAGTGTTCTCGCAGTGAGCCCCACCGTAGCGCACGCGCGATCGTGTCGGGCACCGGCGCAGACGGCTTCCTCGACGAGCATCTGAATCACTCGTCGTTCTTCGGGTCCGTGTCGTCGTCCTCGTCCCCCCAGATCTCCTGGACTTTTTTTTTGAGAACGATGAGTGCTGCAGTTTCAGCAAGCGCCTTGTCTTTGCGCTTCAGCTCCCGCTTCAGCTCCCGAAGTTCGCGACTCTCGCCCTTTTGAGCTTTCGACGACGCCTCGGTGCCACGCAACCCAGCCAGCGCTTGATCCTTCCATTCGGCGAGCACGGCCTCGTGAATTCCTTTTGCACGAAGGAACACTCCGAGTTCGCCGTCGCTCAGCGTGGCGGCCTCGAGTACGATCTTCAGCTTCTCCTCGGGCGTCCACTCCTGCGGTTTCTTCTTCACGAGCTTCTCGTCGGTGGGAACCATCGGCCTACGAACTTTAGACGCCTCCCTCAACCAGCGCGACAAGCTTGCTTGTGCAACTCCACTCTCGGCGCTCAAGGCGGTAGCGGTCATTGCGTGCGGTCCAACGAGCTTTGCGACCATGCGGTTACGAAACGTGGCGGTGTACGGAATCACGAAATCCTCGTGCCCTTGTGCTCGCGCCGCTACGCGGACGAACCGGTGCAGCCGAAGCGACAACTACCCTGGCACAGGGGGTGTCCGGCCACGTGGGACTCGCGCATTGTCCGCCCCACGTGGGGCTCGCGCGATCTCTGGATCGCGTGGCACTGGCTGAGTGCGAGATGCCGGCGCGCGCCGACCTCCGCCCCACGTGGGACTCGCGCGTTGTCCGCCCACGTGGGACTCGCGCGTTGTCCGCTCTACGCGGGACTCGCGCGTTGTCCGCCCCGCGTGGGACTCGCGCGATCTCTGGCCCGCGTGTTGTCCGCCTACGTGGGACGGCGAGCCGTGTGCTTCCCGTTAGTACGGTTATTACGAATGCAGGCAAGGGGGTACCTCGCACGACGTACGTACAGCCCGCGCCGACGAGCTCGACGCTCAGGCGTGCTTGTTGCGGTACACGGTGAACTGCAGCACGAGCAGGCTCACGTTCACCGCGGCGATCACGAGGCCGTGGCCGACGACCCAGTACGGAAAGCCGGCGAGGCACGCGAGCATCCAGATGAACACGAACGTGTCGCGCCGGCCGAACGAGCGCAGCCAGGTCGTGATCGCTTTCGGATCGTAGACATCGTCGGCGGTCTGCTTGTCGCTCTCGAACCACCAGCGAAACGCGAACACGTCGCCGGTGCCGGTGCGGCGATACACGCTGATGTACGTGACGAGCGAAACGAGCACACGCCCGGCCGCGGCGCAGATGCCGAACGTCTGCCAGATCCCCCCGATGCCGTGACCGACCGCGATCAGGAACACGTTGTCGACGACGTCGTCCGACAGGTTGTCGAGCCACTGGCCGAGCTTCGAGTACTGGTAGCGCAGGCGCGCGAGCTCGCCGTCGCACGAGTCGAGGATCGAGTTGAATTCGAGCAGCACACCGGCGAGCGCGACCGCGATGTACGTGCCGCGGCTCGCGAGCAGCGACGCGAGCAGGCCGATCAAGATCGCGGCGATCGTGACGTGGTTCGGCGTCAGCGCGAGCGATCGCTGCGCGAGCACGCGCGTGATCCGCATCGAGAATCGCCAGTTGATCAGCGCGTCGACCGGGCCTTCGAACGACTTGTTCATGCCGCGGATCAGCTTCCACTCCGCCTCGCGCCTTGCCTCGTCGTCGACGATCTCGATCCCCGCGAGCACGTCCGCGCGCTCGACCCGCGCGCCTTCCGGAACCGGAGAGCCCGGCGGCACGAACTGGATCGCGATCGGCATCGGCCGCGACAGCTCCATCGGCGCGGTGGCGATGAACGCCTGCGTGACGCCCGCCTTCGCGAGCTCGCGGACGCGGCGCTCGAGGACGGTCAGGCCTCCGACGAGCTGCGCATGGCGATCGCCGGTGGTCTGCAGATAGGCGACGGTGTCCACGTCGCCTGGAAACTACATCAGAACGGGCCAGGAACGACGGCACTGACGGTGAGTGTGCCTTCCGAGTTGGCGGCGGCTGGCTTCTGATAAGCGTGGACGACGTGGCTCGGGAACGTCATCGAGCCATACGAGGCACCGAGCGTCACGTCGCCGTCCGGCACTTTCGCCACGAGATACAAGCCAGCGAGAGCTGACTGCAGCTGGCTGAGGTCGATGACCATGCCCGCATTCTGGCCGCCTTGCTTTGCCGTGAGGGTGGCTCCCGCAATTGGCGTGAGGCTGCAGTCGGCAACGGTGATCAGCAACAAGCCTTGCGTAGCATCGTCCTGGCCAAGGGCAGTCAACAGCTGCATGACTTGCGGATTGGAGTCCGAGATCACAGGCACGGGCGTGTTCGCCAGGCTCTTTACGATGGCGTTCGGCGGGTACAGATAACTCGTGCGATAGGTGGCAAGCGAAGCCTTAACATAGCCGTCGAGCGGCAATCCGCCGGTCGCGATGTTGCCGGTCGTGAACGCTCCGGTCGTCATCGCGCTCGTTTGAGTATCGACCGCGGTTGCGGTTCCCGTCTTATAGGTCTCGACGGTGAAGCCACCCACAGGAGAGAGCGAGCCGTTAAACGTTTCCGTGGCTCCCGAGATGGTGATCTGGTCCGTCGCGGTCGTGGGCGGAGCTACGTCGAAGCACGAGAAGTCATAGACCACCGGCGGCGCATCCATGTAGACCTTCGGCGGCGCATCCATGAACACCTTCGGCGGCGCATCCATGAACGTCTTCCCGGCGTCCGCCGTGCCTTTGTTATCGCTGCCGCACGCGGCAACACCTAAAGCGAACAGACTCAGGCTGAGCTTCCCCATGGGCCGCATTCGTACTCCAATTGAACACGCGTTCCAACGGCGTTCTTCGCGCTCGTGCGTTTCAGCACGCAACCCACGCAACGCTCGGTCGAGAACGGCTGGATGAAACAAATCGGAATGCAGTATTGTCGCCACATGCGCAGAGCGTTGGTGTTGGTCGTCGTGCTGTCCGCTTCTTGCACAAAGTCAAATCCTGCCGCGACATGTACCAACGGCACATGCAGCGATCCCGCGTTTCCAGTTTGCGACTCTGACGGTTCCATTGGCGGCGACCCAGGTACGTGCATTGCCGTCGCATGCACCCCCGGTGAGATCAAGTCATGCAACGGGACGATGGCGGTCGCGTGCAGTTCGACGGGCGATGGCTACGAAACGCATCAGTGCGACCTCGGCTGCACTGATGTTCCAGTCGCTCACTGCAAATACGTGCAACCAAAATACTTGCCGGACATCTGCGACACCGCCGCGACCGCCGGACCGCTCACGATCTCGACGACAGGCAGCTTGGATCCGAACCTCGACAATCTCTGCACCGGGGGAGTGGTCGCTCAAGCCAGCGCACCCAGCATTTGCGTCATCCGAAATTCGACGATCACAATTGCCGCGTCAGGGTCACTCACAATCGAGGGTCTCGTTACGATGAGCGGCCGACCTATCGCCTTCGTTGCCGATAGCGACATCGACATCAGCGGCACAATCGACGGGTCAGCTCACACATCGAAAAACGGCCCGGGTGGCGGTTCGTTTTATAGCGGCACATCTTTCCCTACGACTGGCTCGACTGTCGGCGGCGTCGGCGGAGCTGGGGGCGCGACCAACGGCGGCGATGGGGCAACCGGTAACTCAATGTCGGGCGGTGCAGATGGAGGGGCCATGAATGGCGGTTCGCCGACGATGAACCCCGCGCTTGTGTCGGCATTCTTTGGTGGAGCCTCGACACTTCGCGCGAGCGGCGGCACCGATGACACCTACTTCGCGGGGGGTGGAGGAGCTGTAATGCTGATCAGTTGCCACGGGACTGTAAGCGTCTCGGGAACGATCAACGTCAGCGGCGGCGGCGGCATTGGCGGCACGGTCAATCTGTTTCCATTTCCGGCGACGGGCGGCGGTGCAGGCGGCAACCTCGTCATTCAGGGCCGAAACGTCAGTGTGACTGGCAAGATATTTTCCAATGGTGGTGCTGGCGGCGGCGGGTGGCACCCGAACGGCAGCCAGGGTCAGTTTGGTAGCGATGGTCTCATGGCTTCACTGCCGGCTGTCTGCATGAACTCTGGGGACGGCTCTGGAACCGGTGGGAACGGAGGGTATGGAGCGACTACTCCGAGCGACGGGTTGCATCCAACTTCGAACGGAAGCGGACCCGGCGGCGGTGGCGGAAGCGTTGGATTCCTGCAGGTCTACACTCCCGCCGGGGTGAGCCCTGGCTTAACTCCAAGCGTTGCATCGCCCCCGTTTCAACCGAACGGCGTTCTCGAGGCGCGCTAGGGTTCATCGTGGTTCAGCCCATCCACCATCGCTTCGAATGGGAGGATTACCTCCGCCTCGAAGCAGACTCGGGCCAGAAGCACGAGTTCCTCGCCGGCCAAGTCTGGGCGATGGCCGGCGGCTCGCCCGAGCACGCGCGGATGTCGGCGAACGTGATGGCGCAGTTGCTCGCACAGCTCGCCGGCAAGCCGTGCGCGGTGTTCACCTCGGATCTCCGCATCGGCGTGCGCGCGACCGGGCTCGTCACCTACCCCGATGTCTCCGTCGTGTGCGGAGCGCTCGAACGCGATCCGATCGATCGCACGGGCAACACGATCGCGAATCCGAAAGTTCTGATCGAGGTCCTGAGCCCTTCGACTGCCGAATACGATCGCGGCGAGAAGCTCGTGCACTACCAGCAGATCGAATCGCTCGATGCGATCGTACATTTCGCTTACGAAGCGCAGCGCGCGGAAGTTTGGGAACGGCGCGGCAACGCGTGGACTCCGCGCGAAGAGCGCGAACGCGTAGAGCTCGCGACAATCGGTTGCACGATCACGCTCGCCGACGTGTATCGAGATCCATTAGCTGCGCCGTAGCAAGACGCCATCGAGAGACCGGTGGGCTACAAGATCGTCGAGAGGTTCTCGATCGCGATCCTGCGCAGCTTGAGGTAGCGGTTGTCATCGACCGCAGCCCTGCTCGCACATGCAAGCGTGTCGTCGCATGCGTCGCCGAACTCCTCGGCGAACGAGCTCGGCCAGTGCTGATGCCACGCGAATAACCAGGCGACGAGCGCTTCGGCCTCGCGTCCAGAGACGCCGGCCGCGATCACCTCCCGCGCACAGGCGGCCAAGACGGCTGCCGATGGCACCGTCGGCGCAGGCTCCGTCGCCAGCGGGACGCCACCTGCGCGAAGGCTCCGCCAGATGCCGGTCATTTGCTAGGTCCGCCGTAACACGACCACGTGCTCGCGCTTCGCCATGTCACCGAAGGCGCGCTTCTCGTGGATGCCGAGCATCGGCCGCTCCTGCGAGGCCCACGCTTCGAGCGCGAGATCGGAGGTCAGCGCGTCGCGGAGGTCGTCGAGGGCGAACACGGCTCGATTGGCGGCGACGGAGTCGCCGATCACGAGCGCGGCGCGGCGGCCGGGGGCGAGGGTCGCGGCGATCTTCGCGACGAAGCCGACGAGTGCTTTCTTCCAGGCGTCGCGCGCGGTCGGCGGGTCTTGCTCGAACGAGCGGCGCGAGCCGAGCTCGCCGGTGTCGAACTCGCGGTGGCGGAGCGCGAGGAAGTCGAAGCGGAGGCGCTGGTGCTCGGCGTAGTCGTACGTGCCGGCGTACGGCGGCGACGTCACGATGCCGCAGGCGCTGCCGTCGCGCACGATCGTCTCGAGCTTGCGAATATCGAGCTCGTGGACCTCGGGGAGCGGCGCGTGGACCTTCGCGAGGTCGGTCAGGCCGGCGACCAGTAGATCGACGCGCTGCGCGAACAGTCGCGCGGCCTGGCCGCGACCGACCCGGCGCTCGGTCCACGTCGCGTCGGTGTCGGACGTCCGCGACGACACCTTGTAGAGCACGGCCGACAGGCATGCGAGCAGCACGGTCGCCATCTCGGCATCGTCGTGTGCGAGCTCGTCGATCCGAGCGGCGAGATCCTCGAGCTCGCGGCGGACGTGCGGCGCGAACCAGGCGGCGAGCCGGCGATCGCGCGAGTTGGGATCGAAGCCTTTCGGTTTGCGGAGCGGCGCCGGATCGCTCGACGCACGCCGCGCGGCCTTGCCCGCCGCCAGCGCGGCGCCCGCGATCGAGTGGCCGGTTTCGCGCAGCGCGGTTCGCCGGCGGGGCGGTGCGGTCCAGGTCTTCGCGCGCGCGACGAGCGCCGCCAGCGGATTCAGGTCCGATCCGATCGTGCGGATGCCGTTCGAGCGCGCTTCGACGAGCGTCGTGCCGCTGCCGCAGAACGGATCGAGGAACGGCTGGTCCTTCTTCGCGCCATCGACGACGAGCTCGACGAGCACGCGCGCGGTCGCGGGGTGCAGCCGCGCCGGGTAGGTGTGGAACGGATGAGTGAACGTCTCGGCGGTCTCGCGATCGGTCTGGGCGGCGGTCAGGGCGTCGACGCAGATCCTCGCGATTTCGGAGTCGCCGTCGCGATAGATCTTGCCCGGCTGTTTGGGCATCGAGAGCGAACGGCGCTGGCGCTGCGGCGGCACCCGGCCACCGTACATCAGTGCTATAGGCCTGGCATGCCCATGCCCGTCGAGATCATCGGCCTCGGAAAGCAGGAGGTACGATTTGTGTGGGAAGAGGGTGGTGACGAGGACATCTGGCCGGCGCGCGCCCTGCGGATCAAGTGCACGTGCGCGAATTGCCAGTCCGAGTCGACCGGCGCACGCCTCCTAGATCCGGCGAGCGTCCCCGAGGACCTGTCGGTCCAGGACATGCACCTCGTCGGCAACTACGGCGTCGGCATCCACTTCTCCGATGGCCATACGACGGGCATCTTCCGGTTCCGCGAGCTCCGGCGGGCGAAGTGAACCTCGCCGACCTCGAGGCCGTGTGGCGCGAGCGGCGCAGCATGCGGGCGTTCCACACCGAGCCGGTGCCGCGCGA
>JBDUAS010000569.1:0-2312 GCA_040004535.1 Deltaproteobacteria bacterium | reverse complement strand
CTGACCGCCGATCTGACCGCCGATCTGACCGCCGATCTGACCGCCGATCTGACCGGACGGGGAGGGCCCCGACGAGCATCGGCTGCTACAGTCGCGTCATGACGACGCAGCTTCCACCAACGCTCCGCGCGCCGTTCTCGGTGGGTGGCGCCAGCGCGGTCGACGCGCAGCTCGCGAACCGGCTGTTGGGCCACGCGCTCGAGGCCGGCGGCGACTACGCGGATATCTACTTCGAGTTCCGCGTCTCGGCGGACTACGTGCTCGAGGACGAGCAGGTCAAGACACTCGGACGCGGCATCACGCTCGGGCTCGGCGTCCGCGTCACCAAGGGGGACGCGACCGGCTACGCGTACACCGAGGATCTGGCGTGGGAGAAGATGCAGCACGCCGCGAAGACCGCGGGTCAGATCGCAGCGGGCGGTGGTCACGCGCCCGTTGGCGTGTCGCCGCACGTCCAGGTCAAGGCACCCAGCTTCTACGCGGTGCCGATGCCGTCGCTCACGCAGCCGGCGATCGACAAGCTCGCGTTGCTCCGCGCCGCCGACAAGGCGGCGCGTGCGTACGACAAGCGGATCGTCAAGGTCGAGGCGTCGTTCGCCGAGTCGATCAAGGAAGTGTTGCTGTTCACCTCGGACGGCCGGATGGCGACCGACATCCAACCGATGCTGCGGTTCGGGTGCCGCGCGGTCGCCGAGCAAGATGGCAAGCGCCAGTCGGGCTCGGGTGGTGGCGGTGGCCGGTACGGCATGGACTACTTCGCGCAAGCCGCGACGGATGCCGCCGCGCACGGTCGCGAAGCTGCTCGCGTCGCGATCGCGATGCTCGACGCGGTCGATGCACCCGCGGGCGAGATGCCGGTCGTGCTCGGCCCCGGCGATTCGGGCATCCTGCTGCACGAAGCGGTCGGTCACGGCCTCGAGGCCGACTTCAACCGCAAGGAGACGTCGAACTACACCGGTCAGATCGGCAAGCAGGTCGCTTCGCCGCTATGCACGGTTGTCGATGACGGCACGATCGTCAGCTCGCGCGGTGCGATCAACGTCGACGACGAGGGCTACGCCGGTCAGAAGAACGTGCTGATCGAGAACGGCATCCTCGTCGGCTACATGCATGATCGGCTGAGCGCGAAGCACTACAAGATCCAGCCGACCGGCAACGGTCGCCGCGAATCGTTCCGCGCGATGCCGCTGCCGCGGATGACGAACACGTCGCTGTACGGCGGCAAGGATGATCCGGAAGAGATCATCAAGAGCGTCAAGCGCGGCGTCTACGCGAAGCGATTCTCCGGCGGTCAGGTCAACATCTCGAACGGCGATTTCGTGTTCTCGCTGTCGGAGAGCTACTTGATCGAGGACGGCAAGCTGACCGCGCCGCTGAAGGGTGTGAACCTGATCGGCAACGGACCCGACGTGCTCCGCCGCGTCGACATGCTCGGCAGCGACTACCAGCTCTCGGACGGCATCTGGACCTGTGGCAAGGACGGTCAGTCCGTGCCGGTCAACGTCGGCACGCCGACGGTTCGCATCGCATCGATCACGGTTGGAGGCACGCAGGCATGAGTGGTGCGCAGATCACGGAAGCGACGGTCAAGGAGCTGCGGGACATCGCGCAGCAAGCGGTCGAGCTCGCGAAGCGGGCAGGCGCCGACGACGCCGAGGTGTTGGTCCGCGACGGCACCGAGCTGACCGCGAAGGTCCGGCTCGGCCAGGCGGAGCTCGTGCAGGAGGCCGGCTCGCGCGGGCTTGGCCTTCGCGTGTTGAAGGGCGGCAAGCGCGCCGTCACGTATACGAGTGACCTCCGCCGCGAAGCTCTCGAGGCGCTGTGCGCGGAATCGGTCGCGCTGGCGGAGCTCGCCGAGGTCGACGAGTACGCGCTGCCCCCGGATCCGGCGTTGCTCGCGAAGAGCTATCCGGAGCTCGATCTCTACGACCCCGCCGTCGCCGAGGTCGATGCCGCGTGGGCGTTGAAGCAAGCGATCGCAGGCGAAGCGGCCGCACGCAAAGCCGACGCGCGCGTCACGAACTCCGAAGGCGCGACGTGGGCGCGCGTGCTCGGCGCGACGGCGTTCGCGACGAGCGGTGGGTTCTCGGGCGGCTATCGCGGCAGCTACGCGTCGCTCGTCGTCGAGCCGCTGTGCGACGACATGACGGACGCGGCGAACCCCAAGAAGCGCAACGGCTACTGGTGGACCGCCGATCGCTACCTCGCGAAGCTCGACGGGGCAGAGCAGGTCGGTCGCGAAGCGACGCGCCGCACGGTCGCGACGCTCGGCTCGCGCAAGGTCGAGACCCAGGAGTGCGCGATCGTGTTCG
>JBDUAS010000313.1:0-7710 GCA_040004535.1 Deltaproteobacteria bacterium | reverse complement strand
CCATCGCGTTCGGATCGACCTGCGCGCTCGGCGTGCCGGTCTGCGGCGCCGGCTGGTCGCCCACGAACACATGGTCGCCTTCGCCATCCATCGCGTTCGGATCGACCTGCGCGCTCGGCGTGCCGACCGTGTTCGCGGGTGCCTGCGTTGACGCAGGTGCAGCCGCAGGCGCTTGATCGGCGAACAGCGGGCCGGTGCCGGACTGAGCGCCCTCGAGCGCCGCGGGATTGATCTTCGCGCTCGGCGTGCCGACCGTGTTCGCAGGCGCGGGCTTTGCTGTAGCCGGAGGCGAGCTCTCCGAACGATTCGGCGGCGGAACGCGCGTGGGCTTCGAATCTTCCGGCGGATACGGCATCTGCCGCGAGGTTCTACTGTCGGACGCGTATCCGCTTTGATACGCGTCGACGTTGGTACCGTCGCGATCTGCCGCCATCATCGCCACGACATCGACCTCCTTCAGCGTGACGGTGCACGTCGCCCGAAGCGGGCTGCCATCCGTAGCGAACATGGTCAGCTTCGTCGCGACCGCCGTCACCACACAGCGCATGGTTTGGTTGCCCCACACGGCGACGCATAGCTGCGGACGACGCTTCGACACGATTTTCGAATTCATGTCGACCGGCAACGTCAGGCGCTCGAGATCCTCGACGTGTTTCGTGATCGGCTCTCCCTCTTCGTAGCCGTCGAACGTCAGCTCGACGGTCGCGGTGCGCGGCTCGCTGTTGCCGAACTCCATCCAGAGATGGTTCTCGGACGTCTTCGAGTGACGGGCCGCGGTGTTCGGATGAGCGCTCCATGAAGCGGCGGCCTGCCGAGCGAGCTCTTTCGGGTTGTACTGCGCGGTGATCTCGATCTTATCGCCGTGCAGCGTCCCGATCACGAACTTGCTGCCCTTGTGCGTCCACAGGTCCTTTGCCATGCGGTCGTTATCGACACGCCCTGCCCGCGGTTGCGTGCCGCGTAACTACGCCTAGTTCTTGCCGTCTTTGACGCACGCCAGAAACTGGCCGAGGATCGCGCGATCGGCCTGGGTCGGCGCATTCGTCAACAGCGTTCGAACCATGAGCAGCAGAGTAGTGACGCTCTGCGAAGTCGCTTCCGTGCGATCTAAAGTCCCCGTCTCCAGCCGGAGATTTCCGACGAGGGCGCCGCTGAATGCGCGGCACGAGCCACACCGTTGCCGGACTGCGACGAGGTTGCCGGTTTTTGTAAGGAGTCGAGCGCGGCCGCGATGATCGCGGCGTCGAGCTCGCCACCTTCGGCGCGCGGCTGAAGCTCGGCGGCGTTGCGCGCGATGAAGCCGGTGTCGTAGTCGCCCTCGATGAACGCGGAGTGGCGGAAGCAGCGGCGATGGAACGCGAGGTTCGTCTCGATGCCGCGAACCTGATACTCGTCGAGCGCGCGGCGCATCCGCGCGATCGCGGTGCGGCGATCCTCGCCCCACACGACGAGCTTCGAGATCATCGGATCGTAGTGGACGGGGATTTCGGCGCCTTCGTAGCAACCAGAGTCGTTGCGCACGTACGGACCATCGGGCACGCGGAGGTGCGTGATCTTGCCGGGGGACGGCAAGAACTTCACCGGATCCTCGGCGTAGATCCGGCACTCGACGGCGTGACCTCGGCGGCGCGCATCGAGCTCTTGCTGGGTGAGCGGCAGCGGCTTGCCCTCGGCGACGTCGAGCTGCCAGCTCACGAGGTCGAGCCCGTAGATCATCTCGGTCACCGGGTGCTCGACTTGGAGCCGGGTGTTCATCTCGAGGAAGTAGAAGCCGCCGCTGGTCTGGTCGAGCAGGAACTCGCAGGTGCCGGCACCGACGTAGTTGACCGCGCGCGCAGCGGCGACCGCGGCCGCTCCCATCTTCGCGCGGACCTCGGGTGTGATGACCGGCGACGGCGCTTCTTCGATCACCTTCTGGTGGCGGCGCTGGATCGAACAATCGCGCTCACCGAGATGCACGAGGTTGCCGTGGGTGTCGCCGAACACCTGGATCTCGATGTGGCGCGGCCGGATGATCGCCTTCTCGATATAGACGGTGCCGTCGCCGAACGCGGACGTCGCTTCGCGGCGCGCGCCATCGAACGCGGCGACGAACTCGGCCTCGCCGTTGACCAGGCGCATGCCCTTGCCGCCGCCACCGGCCGCGGCCTTGATCAGGACGGGGAAGCCGATCTTCGCGGCCGACGTGAGTGCGCTCTGCGCGTCGGGGAAGCCGTTGCCGGCGGGGCCGTTATCACCAGGGACGACCGGCGTACCGGCCGCCGACACGGTCTTACGTGCCTCGGTCTTGCTCCCCATCTTGCGCATCGCCTCCGCCGAGGGGCCGATGAAGGTGATGCCCGCGGCGGTGCAAGCGTCTGCGAAATCCTCGTTTTCCGAAAGGAAGCCGTAACCGGGGTGAACCGCGTCGGCGCCGCTGCGCCGGCACGCGTCGATGATCTTCTCGATCACCAAATAGCTCTGGGACGCGGGCGCCGCGCCAATCGCCACAGCGAAATCCGCGACCTGGACGTGCGGCGCGAGCCGGTCCACATCGCTGTACACCGCGACCGTCTCGAGCCCGCGTTCGCGACACGTCCGCATCACCCGAACCGCGATCTCACCGCGGTTTGCGACAAGCACGCGCTTCAGGCCCTTCGGTTGCGGGGTCGACATCGCGCGGCACCTTACTACTTCGCCTCGCGCGTTGCATCGGTCGGGCAGGCACCATAGAATCGAGGCGAATCGACGATTTAGGGGTAGCCATGGGGAGCCCTGATCGACGCTTCGGGAGAACGCCTTGGCCGATCCAAACACCCGTCAGGGGAAACGAACGCCGGTCACGCTCAAGATCAAATTCAAGAGCGAGACGCTGGAGCAATTCATCGAGCGCTACGCGGTCGACGTCAGCCAGGGCGGCATCTTCATTCGCACGAAGGAGCCGCTCGCCGTCGGCACGCAGATGAAGTTCGAGTTCCAGCTGCGCGATGCGTCGCCGCTGATCGCAGGTGAAGGCACCGTCGTGTGGACGCGCGAAAACGATCCGAGCCGGCCGGCGATCGCGCCTGGCATGGGCGTCCGGTTCGACCGGCTCGCCGAAGGCAGCCAGGGCGTCCTCGAGAAGATCCTCGCCGAAAAGGCGAAGCAGGCGCCGCAGCGCACCCAGGCGGAATCGTCGAAGCCACCCATGTTCACGGATACCCCGACCCGCGTCGCCCCGGCGCCGGTCCAGGAGGCCCTGCTCGGCCAGAAATCCGGACGGTCGCGCGCCGACTCGCAAGAGACGCCGCTGCCCAAGCCGATGCCGTTCCACTCGGATGCTGACGAGTTCGGCGCCGAGGCGTTCGAAGAAGCGACGAAGGTCCGCGCGCTCGACGAGCTCGTCGCGCAGACCGCGGCTGCCGAAATCGTGGTGCCCGCCGCGGGGACTCCTGCAGCGGTCGCTGCCGCGAGCGACGAGCTCGCCGCGCGTCGCACGCGCGACTCCGGCCCGCCGAAGAACATCGCGGAGCTCGAGCGCGACTCCGCGCCCGGGCTGCCGAGCCCGCCCGAGTCCGGCAACACCGGCCGCACCGGCAAGCTCCTCGATACCTCGCCCTCGCCGCGCGGCGAACAAGCACCGGGGCGTAACTCGTCATCGAGCGTGCAGCCGCCCATCGACGGCGCGAAGACGCGCCTCGGCCTCGAGCCGGCGAAGGCGCAAACCGGCGGTCGCTACGAGCCAACCGAACGATTGCCGTCGCAGCGCAGCGGTGCCGCGGCGGAGCCGACCGAGCCCGCGCCCCATCGGCCTTCGAGCGCACCGATCGTGATCGGCATCGTGTTCACGATCGCGGTCGCCGCGGCCGCGTTCTGGTACTTCGTGCTGCGCGACCACGTCGCCGAGGAAGTCGCGAATCAAAATCCCGTCACGAACCCGGGCAGCGGCAGCGCGCTCGGTAGTGGCAGCGCGACGCCCGACATCGGCAGTGCGGGCAGCGCGGTCGCGATGACCGGCTCGAACGGCAGCGCGACCGAGGCGGTGACGGCCCCGACGGTCGACACCGAAATCGCGTCGAACGTCGCGAAGTCGACCGTCACGGTCGTCGACGGCGATCAGACCGGTCCCGCACCGTTCAAGGCCAAGCTCGAGAAAGACAAGGCCTACAAGGTCAAGGTCGAGGCGCCCGGCTATGCCGCGGCCACGCTCGACGTGAAGGGCGGCCAGGACAAGGTCACCGCGAAGCTCGTCGCGAAGCCGCGCATCGTGTCGGTCGCGAGCACGCCGCCGGGCGGCATGATCTACGTCGACGGCGTCGCGACCAGCAAGCGCACGCCCGCGGATGTCGAGCTCAGCACCGCGCAAGGCGCGCGCAAGCAGGTCCACATCCAGGTCCGGCTCGCCGGCTATCGTATGGCCGACCACGTGCTCGACCCCAGCACGATGCAGGACTCCGACGACAAGATGACGACGTCGGTCGAGATGAAGATGGTGGTCGCGCCGGTGGTCGTGAACAACAACAACAACGGCAGCAACACGACGCACGTCCAGGCCGGCAGCGGTTCGGGGTCGGCGTCGGCCGTGACGCCGGAGAGCGGCTCGGGCGCGGGTAGCGCGACGCCGAGCGGTGGCACGAGTGGAACGGGCACTGGCTCGGCGACGCCGCCGCCGGTCGAGAAGCCCGCGACGGGCAGCGGCGAGCCCGAGCCCGACTGGTCGAAGAAGTCGAACCCGTAGTCGCTTCGCGGGAACTGGCCCACTTTGTCGCTGGGCGCCAGCGCACGTTGCGGTGCTGGTGCCGGTGTTGCAACGATCGGGCATATGCCGCTTCGCCTCGAGGACTACGGAATGATCGGCGACTGCGAGACCGCGGCCCTCGTCGGCCGTGACGGCTCGATCGACTGGCTGTGCTGGCCGCGGTTCGATTCAGGGGCGTGCTTCGCCGCGCTGCTCGGGACATCGGAGCACGGGCGATGGTGCATCGCACCCGCGTCGCCGCAGCCGATCATGGCGACCAGTCGGCAGTACCGCGGTGACTCGTTGATCCTCGAGACCCGGTTCGAGACTCCGACCGGCTCGGTGATCGTCGTCGACTTCATGCCGCCGCGCGACGGCGCCTCGAACATCGTCCGCATCGTCTACGGCGAGCGCGGCACCGTGCAGATGCGCACGGAGGTCGTGATCCGGTTCGACTATGGTGGGATCGTGCCGTGGGTGCACCGCTTGCCCGACGGCGCGCTACGCGCGATCGCCGGGCCCGATCAGCTGGTGTTGCGTACGCCGATCTCGATCGAAGGCGTCGACCGCCGCACCGCGGGCGACTTCACGGTCAACGCGGGCGACGCGATTCCGTTCACGATGTCGTACCGCCCCTCGCACCTCGAAGCGCCGGGCCCGTGCGATCCGTTCGCGGCGCTCGCCGGCACCGAGAGGTTCTGGGCCGACTGGGCGGGCCGCGCGCGGCTCGTCGACGTCGGCGAGAAGGCGACGATCCTGCGCTCGCTGCTCGTGCTGAAGGCGCTGACCTATGCACCGACCGGCGGCATCGTCGCCGCGCCGACGACGAGCTTGCCCGAGACGCTCGGCGGCAAGCGCAACTGGGACTACCGGTTCTGCTGGCTGCGCGACGCGACGCTGTCGCTGCTCGCGCTGATGAACGGCGGCTACTTCGAGGAGGCCGCGGCGTGGCGCGACTGGCTGCTGCGCGCGGTCGCCGGCTCGCCCGATCAGGTCCAGATCATGTACGGCATCGCCGGCGAGCGCGCGCTGTGGGAGCACGAGCTCGACCACCTGCCCGGCTACGCGAACAGCCAGCCCGTGCGGATCGGCAACGCCGCCCACGGCCAGCTCCAGATCGATGTCTACGGCGAGGTCATGGACGCGTTCTATCAAGCGCATCGCGGCGGCGTCCCCGACAGCCGTGAGGCCTGGCAAGTGCAGATCGCGTTCCTCGCGCATCTCGAAACGATCTGGCAACAGCCCGATCGCGGGATCTGGGAGAGCCGCGACGAACCGCGCCACTACACGTACTCGAAGGTGATGGCGTGGGTCGCGTTCGATCGCGGCATCAAGATGGTGCGCGAGAACGGCTTCGAGGGCCCGGTCGAGCGCTGGGAGCAAGTCGCGGCGCAGATCCACGCGCAGATCTGCGAGCGCGGCTTCGACCCGGAGCTCGGCTCGTTCGTCGAGTCGTACGGCACGAAGCGGCTCGACGGCAGCTTGCTGCTCGTGCCGACCACCGGTTTCTTGCCTCCCGATGATCCGCGGATCCTCGGCACGATCCGCGCGATCGAGCAGCGGCTCGTCGTCGACGGCCTCGTGATGCGTCACGATCCCTCGCTCACCGAGACCGGGCTCGGTCACGGCGAAGGTGCATTCCTCGCCTGCAGCTTCTGGCTCGCGGACGCGCTGATCATGACCGGCCGGCGCGAGGAAGGTCGTGCGTTGTTCGAGCGCCTGCTCGCGCTGCGCAACGACCTCGGCCTGCTCGCCGAGGAGTACGACGTCCGCGCGCGGTGCCTGGTCGGCAACTTTCCGCAGGCGTTCTCGCACATCGCACTCGTGACGACGGCGCAGAACTTGTGGCGGGCGCAGGCGCCGGCGGCACAGCGTTCCGAACGCTAGTAGCCGCTCATTCCCTTGACCCACTTCGAGGGGTCACCGACGCGCGGCTTCTCGCCACCGCGCACGAGGTACTTCACCGCGTGGTTGAGCCCGTCGAGCGTGAGCGGCCACATCGGGATCGCCGACGCGATCACTTCGATCGTCGTGCCCGTCCAGAATCGCTCGGGCTCGGGGTTGAGCCACGCGCTCGATCGAAAGTGATGACCGAGCCGGCGCAGCCACTCGATACCCGAGGCGCGGGTCTGCGAGTAGAGGTACATCGAACCGCCCGGATCGAGCAGCTCGGCCGGGTGCATCAACGCGTCGCCGAGGACGACGAGCTTCTCGTCGCGATCGCTCGTCGCGAGCAAGTCCGCGACTTGCACCGGCTTGCGGAACGCCGCGTCCTCGTAGACCGAGTTGTAGACGCAGTTGTGAAAGTAGTAGCTGCGAAACTTCGCGAACCGGCCGGTGCGCGACGCCGCCGTGAACATCCGCGACAGCAGCTCGGCGTGCGGATCCATCGAGCCACCGACATCCATCAGCAGCATCACCTTCACGCGGTTGCGGCGCGGCGGGCGGAACACGATCTCGAGCTCGCCGGCGTTACGGCCGGTCTGCTCGATCGTCTCGTCCATGTCGAGCTCTTCGATCGCGCCCTCGCGACCGAGCCTGCGCAGGTTGCGCAGCGCGACGTCGATCTGACGGACGTCGAGCACGATGTCCTTGCGATACTCCTTGAACAGCCGCTCGCCGGCGACCGCCATCGCGGAGCGCCCGCCGCCACCCCCGACGCGCATCCCGGTCGGGTTGCGGCCGTTCGTGCCGAACGGCGAGGTTCCCCCCGTTCCGATCCAGCGATTGCCGCCGTCGTGGCGCTCCTTCTGCTGCTTGAGCCGCTCCTCGAACTTCTTGCGCAGCCCCTCGAGGTCGAGGTCGCCCAGCATCTCGCGTTGCTCGGCGGTGAGCTGCTCGAGAAATTTGGGATCCAGCATCCATTCCTGGAGCTGCTTCGTCAGCTCGAGCGAGCTGACGTGGACGTCCTTGAAGTACGCGAGGAATGCCTCGTCGTAGGCATCGTAGAGCGCGATGTCCTTCACGCAGATCGTGCGGCACAGGTGATAGAAGCCGTCGAGCGAGCTCTCGTG
>JBDUAS010000312.1:0-7733 GCA_040004535.1 Deltaproteobacteria bacterium | reverse complement strand
GTTGAACACGTGCGCGTCGTTGAACACGTGCGCGTCGTTGAACACGTGCGCGTCGTTGAACACGTGCGCGTCGGGCCGCTGGAGGTCGGGCCCGTCGAGGAACTCCTGACCATCGATCACGACCTGGTTGCCGTCGCTCGGCCCGAGGCCCACGCCACCCTTCGCACACCCGACGAGAGTGCCCATGGAAGCGACCGCGAACAGCACGTAGCGCACGGTCGCAATATCGTTAATCGGCCTCATCGTTTCAACGAGATTCGCTCGGCTTACTGACACACGGTCGCCTCGAGCGACAAGGTGTCGAAGTAGAACGAGGTCGTGTTCAGGGTGTCGTTCGTGCCCGTGAACCTCATCCGAACGGTCTGACCCGCTGGAACCGTCGTGAACGTATGGTTAATTGCGGTCCATGCCGTGGTCGGGTGGGCGTTGTCGAGCGCGAGCACCGACTCGATCACCGTGCCGCCGGTCTGGGTCAGCGTGACGGTCCCGCGGTCGTAGATCGTGCCACCGGTCTCGGAGGTCCGAACCTCGTAGTAGCCGGTCAGCACCAGCGCGGTCGTCGAGGCCGGCACCGCGACGTCCTGATAGAGGACATCGGACGTGCTGACGATGCCGCCGAGCCACGCCTTCTCCGTCGGTGACTGCTCGGTGATTCCGTCCTGGGTCGTGATCAGGAGGTCGCCGGCCTGGGTCGGCTGCTCGACCCAGTTGACGCCTTCTGGCGCCGAATCGAACGCCGGGTTCAGGAGCAGCTCGGTCTGCTGCACCGTACAGGAACCGCTGCCCGAGCCGCTGCCCGAGCCACTGCCGCTGCCCGAACCCGTGTTCGCAGTGTCGGCGTGTTGAGGTGGCGCGTCGTGAAACTCGGTGCCGCCGTCCGTCGTGACGATCTTTTGGTCGGCTCTCCCGGCCATGGCACAGCCGGCGAGTGCGAGACCAAGAACGCTGATTCTCGTCACGAATGAATTGTCACTGCGGGTCCGGATGACAGCAACGAACATCCCGTGAGGCGTGGGGAACGTGGTCTGGCTCACGTCCCCTACACGGCGGTCCCGGCCATGTTGCGTCGGGCCGCCGCCGCTGCGGGCTGCCAGCCGCCGCGCCAGACCCGGTGCCAGAACAGGGTCGCGCCCACGATGATCTCGAAGGCGAGGCCGATCCAGCCACCGACGACGCCGTAGCCCATCACGACCCCGAACAGATACGCGAGCGGCGGCGTCGTCAACCACGACGTGATGATCCCGACGATCGCGGCGTAGCGGACGTCGCTCGCACCGCGCAGCACGCCGCGGGCGATCACGTTCGCGGCATCCGCGACGAGGAAGACCAAGCTCACATGGACGAGCGTCGTCGCGCGCGCACCGAGTGCCGCGTCACTGCCGGCGAGGGCGTGCGCGAACACGCCGCCGAGCACGGCGAACAGGACGCCGCACAACCCGCTGTACGCCGCGCCGAGCGACAACGCGCGACGCGCGACGCGCGGCACGAGCTGGCTCTGACCGGCACCCACGGCTTGGCCGACGAGCACCGCCGCCGCTTCCGCCAGCGCGTGCGCCGGCAAGAACGACACGTTGATCAGCTGCAACACCATCTGGTGCGCAGCTGCATCGACCGCCGGCATCCGCGCGACGAGCAACGACAGGATCAAGAACGCGCCGACCTCCATCACGAACTGGAGTCCGTTCGGCACGCCTTGCGCCCACGTGTCGCGTAGCGCGACGCGCGTCAGCTTCATCGCGCGCAGCTGCGCCCGCATCGGGATCGCTAGCAGAGCGAGCTCGGTCGCGTTACCGCAGATCGCGGCGATCGCGGCGCCGCGCACGCCCCAGTGGAGGCCGAGGATCAGCGTCGCATCGAGACCGATGTTGACCGCGTTGCCCGCGAGCGACGCGCGCATCGGCGACTTGGAGTCGCCTTCGCCATAGCGCGCCTCGCGCAGCGCCGCGTAGAGGATCGCGAGCGGCGTACCGAGCGAACGGATCGCGAGGTACTGCGCGGCGAACACGCCCGCCTGCGGAGAGCCAGTCAGGTGGACGAGCAACGGCGCGACGAGCTGACCGGCGACGACCGCGATCGTGCCGAAGCCGAGCGCGAGCGCGACCGCGGCGCCAAGCAACGAAGGGATCCGATCATGACGATTCGCGCCGATCGCTTGCGACACGAGCGTCTTCGCGCCGCGCAACAGGCCAATCGCGAAGCAGACGAGTGCGAAGCCGACGATGCCGGCGAGACCGACACCGGCGAGCTGGTCGGCACCGAGGTGCGCGACGAACGCGGTGGAGGCGAGGGTCATCGTCGAGAACGAGACCATCGAGATCGTGATCGGCCACGCGAGGCGGAGCAGCGCTCGGCCAGGGCGTTCGACCCACGTTAAAGAAGAACCGGGACTAGGTAGCAACATGACGAGAGCTCCGAGAGTCGGAGGCCTTCGTCGTTTGCCGAAAACGAGAAGGGCTCCGAGGTGAGAAACCTGGGAGCCCGCGGCGGGAGGGGAATCCTGATCAGCGTGTCGTTAGACTCAGGTCTCACCACCGCGGGCGACGCCGCCTTCGACGAAGCAGCGCTGCTTCATCGAAATCGGGGCGTACTGAACCGGGTTGGTAAGACTCACGATCACCTTCTGGGGCTACTCTAGAAAATCGCGACGCGATCCGTCAAGCGCGGAATGCATCGCGAGCACGTTTGGTTGACAGACCGCGCAGAAGGGCGCTTTTCTCCACCCTGTACAGGTCATGTCGAGCCTCCCCGAAGACGTTTCAAAGCTCCAAGGTCGCTTCACTGCTCTCAAAGCCGAGGTTGGCAAAGTCCTGGTCGGTCAGGACGAGATGCTGCACAGACTCATGCTCGGCTTGATCGCCGGCGGTCACGTGCTGCTCGAGGGTGTACCGGGCCTCGCGAAGACGCTCGTCATCCGCACGCTCGCGAGCGCGCTCGATGGCACGTTCTCGCGGATCCAGTTCACGCCCGACATGTTGCCGGGCGACGTGATCGGCACCCAGATCTACAACCCGCGCGAGGGCACGTACTCGATCAAGAAGGGGCCGGTGTTCGGCAACTTCATCCTCGCCGACGAGATCAATCGCGCACCGGCGAAGGTCCAGTCGGCGCTACTCGAGGCGATGCAGGAGCGTCAGGTCACGCTCGGTGATCAGACGCTGTCGCTCGCCGAACCGTTCCTGGTGCTCGCGACCCAGAACCCGATCGAGCAAGAGGGCACGTATCCGCTACCCGAAGCGCAGCTCGATCGCTTCATGCTGAAGGTCAAGGTCGGCTATCCGACCAAGGACGACGAGATCAAGATCCTCGATCGGATGGCGGGCAGCTCCGCCGAGCCGACCGCCAGCAAGGTCATGACGTGCGACGAGATCCTCGCGGCTCGCGATATCGCGCGCCACATCTTCGTCGACGACAAGGTCAAGCGCTACGCGGTCGACATCGTCGCCGCGACGCGCGATCCGAAGGCCGCCGGCTTCGCACAGCTCGCGCCGCTGATCGATAACGGTGCGTCGCCACGCGCGTCGATCTCGCTGATCAAGGTCGGCAAGGCGCAGGCGTTGTTGTCGGGCCGCGATTATCTGTCGCCGCACGACGTCAAGACGATCGCGCACGACGTGCTTCGCCACCGCCTGCTCGTCAGCTACGAGGCCGAGGCCCAGGGCAAGACCACCGATCACGTGATCGCGCAGATCCTCGAGAACATCCCCGTCCCGTAGGCAGTCGTCATGTTGCCAGCCGAGATCGCGCAGGCCGTCAAGCGCATCCAGTTCGTCACCGGTCGGCAAGTGTCCGACGTGATGGCTGGCGCGTATCTATCGGTGTTCAAGGGCCGCGGCATGGAGTTCGACGAGGTCCGTCCGTACGTGCCCGGCGACGACATCCGCGCGATCGACTGGAATGTGACCGCGCGCACCGGAGAGCCGCACATCAAGCGGTTCGTCGAGGAGCGCGAGCTCACCGTGATGTTGCTCGTCGACGTTTCGGCGTCCCAAGAGTTCGGCTCGGGCCGGCGCAGCAAGCTCGAAGCCGCGGTGGAGCTGTCCGCATTGCTCGCGCTATCCGCGGTCGAGAACGGCGACAAGGTCGGCCTGCTCGCGTTTCATCGCGGCGCGGACCTCTACATCCCGCCGCGCAAGGGTGGCAAGCACGCACTGCGGATCGTGCGCGAGGTGCTCGCGCGCGGCACCGGTTCGCTCGACGGTCCGGCGCCGCGACCCGGGTTGTTCGAGCTGCCGCGGTTCATGCGGAAGTGGTGGAAGCGGTTCCAGGACTCGCGTGCCGAATCGCCGGAGCGTCGCGGGACGAGCATCGCCGCCGCGCTCGAGATGTGTCGCCAGGTGTTGCCGCGCCGCGCGGTGATCTTCTTGATCTCGGACTTTCTCGACGAGGGCTACCTCCAAGTCCTGCGTCACGCGAACCGCAAGCACGACGTCGTCGCCGCGCTGATCACCGATCCGCGCGAGGCCGAGATGCCGCCCGCCGGGTTGGTGACGCTCGAGGATGCCGAGTCTGGACGGACGCGGCTCGTCGATACGCGCTCGGCGACGTTTCGCAGCGAGCTCGGTGCGCGCGCGACGAAGCGCAAGCAAGAGCTCGAGAACCAGCTGCGCGCGACCGGGATGGATCTCGTCGTGCTCGATGCGTCCGGCTCGATGGTCGATCCACTGTTGAAGTACTTCCGCGAGCGCGAGCGGAGGCTGCGCAGATGATCGCAATGACGAAGCGTTTGCTGATCCTGCTCGCGGTGTCGTGCAGCCATCATGCGGCCGATCAAAGCGCCGCGCCGATCGAGCCGCCGAAGGACGCGATCACGAAGCCCGTCGAGAGTGGGCCCGTCAAGGTCACCGAACGGGTGTGGCCGGCGAAGCCGAACCTCGGCGATCCGATCTACGTCCGCCTCGATATCGAGGCCGCCGCGGGCGCCACCGTCGATGCACCGTTTCAAGAAGCCGGTGACGCCCGGCTCGGCCGGTTCCACGTCGCCGAGTTCTCGCGCGATGCGAAGCGCAATGCCGACGGCAGCCAGCACCTCGAGCAGCTCTACACGCTCGACGCCCCCGCGAGCGGCAAGCAACGCATCCCGCCACTGCGGCTCGAGATGGTCGACGCGCGCGCCGATCACGCGGGCAGCGCCGCGGGCAAGACGCAGGAGATCCTGACCGAGGAGATTCCACTCGACGTCGCGCCGGTCAAGACTGAAGCGATCGGCGCGCCGCTCAAGGCCGCGGTCGGCAAGCTCGATCCCGATGTCGGCGGCACGCCGTGGATGGTTATCATCCTCGCGGCGAGCCTCGCGATGGTGCTCGGCGCCGGCGGCATCTTGCTGTTCCGCGCGACGCGTGCGCGCGCGAAGGTCGCGGCACGGCGCTCGGCCTACGAGGAAGCGGTTGCGAAGCTCGAGGCCATGGAGGTCGGTGGCGCACCGGAAGCGACGACGGTCGATGCGTGGTTCGTCGAGCTGTCCGCGATCGTGCGCAGCTACCTCGAGCGGCGCTACGAGATCCGGGCGCCCGAGCTGACCACGGAAGAGTTCTTGCAGGTCGCCGCGCGCAACGAAGGCCTCTCCACCGACCACCGCGCGCTGCTCTCCGCGTTTCTCGAGCGCTGCGACCGCGTCAAGTTCGCCGGCTACCGGCCCGATACCGACGAGTCGCTCGCGTCGCTCAAGGCCGCGCGCGCGTTCGTCGAGGACACCCGTGCGCGCGAGGAGGTGGCCGCGTGATCGCGATGGTGTTCCTCGGCGCGGAGATTCCACACCCGTGGTTCCTGCTGATCGCGCTCCTCGCGTTGCCCGCGTTCTGGTGGTCGACGCGGAGCGCCGGTCGCGTCGTGTTCTCGTCGCTGCGCGCGCTGCCCGCCGGCGGGACGACCTGGCGCACCGAGCTCGCGTGGTTGCCCGACGCGCTCGTCGCACTCGCGGTCGTCGCATTCGCGATCGCGCTGAGCGGTCCGCGCAAGGGCGACCAGAGCTCGCGCGTTCACGACGAGGGCATCGGCATCGTGATGGCCGTCGATATCTCGGGCTCGATGCGCGCCCAGGATCTCGCGGATTCGAAGCACCCGGCGACGTGCAACTACGACGCGGCAACGGATCCGACCCGGCTCGGTGCGGTCAAGCGCGTGTTCGAGCACTTCGTCTCTGGCGGCGGCGGGCTCGAAGGCCGTCCCGACGACGCGATCGGTCTGGTCGCGTTCGCGCGCTACGCCGACACACGCAGCCCGCTCACGCTCGACCACGCGAACCTCGTCACCGCTGCGCGCCAGCTCGACTTCGCGCCCGAGGACGAAGACGGCACCGCGATCGGCGCCGGCCTCGAGCTCGCGGTCCAGCGCGCGATGGACTTCAAGACCCGCAGCAAGATCGTCGTGCTGCTCACCGACGGTGACTCGAACGTTCACGACATCGACGAGGACACCGCGATCGACGATGCGGTGAAGGCCGGCGTCAAGGTCTACACGATCGGGGCGGGCACCAAGGACCGCGCGCCGATCTGCATCGACGGCGTGTTGCGGCGCGTGAACATCCAGTTCGACGACGCCTTGCTCCACAAGATCGCCGACAAGACCCATGGCCAGTACTTCCGCGCCGAGGACGGCAAGGGGCTCGCGCAGATCTACAAGCAGATCGATCAGCTCGAGCGGACGAAGCTCGAGGAGGATCGGTTCACCGAGTATCGCCAGTTCTATCCGTGGTTCGTCGCGATCGCGCTCGGCCTCGTCGTGCTCGCGAACGTGCTGCGCGGAACCTGGCTGCGGAGGTTGCCGTGATCGACCTCGATTGGCGCCATAAAGAGCTGATCCACTTGTTGTGGGCCGCGTTCGCGATCGTCGGCGGGCTCGCGTTCCTCGAGCTACGCTCGCGCGAAGCGCTGTCGGGGTTCCTGTCGCCGATCATGCAGCGGCGGTTGACCGCGAAGTCATCGACCGAGCGCACCCTGGTTCGCCTGTTGCTGGTGCTAGGTTGTCTCGGGTTTGGCGTCGCCGCGCTGATGCGGCCGCTCGCGCACGGCGAGACCGAGCGCGTGACGACCGGCGCGCCGTCGGCGGACGTGATGTTCGTGCTCGATGTATCTCGGTCGATGCTCGCCGAGGACGCGACGCCGAATCGGTTGGCGCGCGCGAAGAACGAGATCGCGCAGCTCGTCTCGCGGCTCGAAGGCCAGCGCGTCGGGCTCGTCGTGTTCGCGGGCCGCGCGGCGCCGGTGTGCCCGCTCACGCCGGATCATTCGTTCTTCAACACGGTGCTCAACAGCGTCGACACGCGCAGCGCTGGCCGCGGCGGGACGCGGGTCGGCGAGGCGATCAAGGTCGCGCTGCGCGGCTTCCCGCCGGGCCAAGGCGCGCGGTTGATCGTGCTGATCACCGATGGCGACGATCAGGATCCGTACTCGGAAGATGCGGCGAAGGCCGCGCGCGATGCCGGCGTGAAGATCGTCGCGGTCGGGCTCGGCAGCGAGACCGGTAGCCAGATCACGCTGACCGATCCGAAGACCGGCGCGAAGACGACGTTGATGCATGACGGCAAGCCCGTGATCTCGAAGCTCGACGGTGCGACGCTGCGCAAGATCGCGCTCGTCACCGAGGGTGCCTACATCCCGGCCGGCACCGCGGCGATCGATCTGGATGCGATCATCGACAGCCACGTCCGGCCGATCGTGCGCGCCGCGGCCGAGTCGGCGACGCGCGAGGTCAAGGCCGAGCGCTACCCGTACATGATCCTGGGCTCGCTGCTGTGC
>JBDUAS010000568.1:0-2326 GCA_040004535.1 Deltaproteobacteria bacterium | reverse complement strand
AGCAGCTGGACGCGGATCGCGTCGTCCTCGACCTTGCGGTTGCCGCGGAACTGGATCCGCTCGATCGCACGGCCCTGCCACTGAACGCCACCGGCGGCACCGGTCGAAGCCGTTGCGCCCGAGCCGGAGCCCGAGGCATCCCCACTCGTGTCGTCGGCAGGCGTGGGCGCGGGAGGCGCCGGTGCCGGTGCCGGCGTGGGAGCAGGAGTCGGCGGCGGCGTCGGTTGAGCCCAGGCGCGCACGCCGAGGGCGACGATCAGAACAACGACGATCCGCTTCACGACACTTCGTCTTTCGCGACGTCGATCGGGTTCGCTGCCTCGGCGATCGCCGCTTCACCGGCCGAGGGACCCTTCGCGGGCGTGCGGTACGCATCGCCCTCGTGCTCGGAGACCAGCCGACCACCGTCGACCATGCGCATCCGGCGCGGCATCAAGTTCGCGAGCTCGGTGTTGTGAGTGACGACGAGCAGCGTCGAGCCATGCTCGCGGTTGAGCTCGAGGAACAGCTGGTGGATCGCCTCGCCCGTCGCGCGATCGAGGTTGCCGGTCGGCTCGTCGGCGAGCAGCAACGCGGGCGACAACACCATCGCGCGAGCGAGCGCGACGCGCTGTTGCTCGCCACCCGAGAGCTCGCTCGGGCGGTGCGTGAGCCGGTGGCTGAGCCCGACCCTGCCGAGCATGTCGCGCGCGCGGGTCCGCGCCTTACCAACGGGCGCACCCTGGATCAGCGCCGGCATCATGACGTTCTCGAGCGCGCTGAACTCGGGCAGCAGGTGATGGAACTGGAACACGAACCCGATCGAGCGATTGCGGAACTCCGCGAGTCGCGTCGGGTTCATCTTCGTCAGCTCTTCGCCGTTGAACGTGATCGTGCCGGAGGTCGGCAGATCGAGCGTGCCGAGGATCTGGAGCAGCGTCGACTTGCCGACGCCGGAGGCACCGACGACCGCGACCATCTCGCCCGCGTGGAGCTCGAGGTCGACGCCGGTCAGCACTTGAAGCGAGACGCCACCGTGCTCGTAGACCTTCGACAGGTTCCGCACGGACACGGTCGCGCCGGTCTTGTCGGTCGTGTCTGACGCACGGCTAGTGGTCTCGGGCGCGTCGTTGGGCACAGGAATCTCTAACGAGCGCGAGACCTTACTTATCGCGTTCGCAGGTGTCAACGCGCGATGAGACCTATGCAGAGCGCGAAAAGGTTGCTCGCAGATCACCCGCCAAACCGAAGAATCAGCCGAAGATCACGGCTAAAACGACAGGTTCGCGCCGAGCGTCCACATCGAGGCAGATTGATCCAACTGGACGCCGCTATCCGTCGTGAACGTCGCCTGGTTGCGCGTCCAGTCCATGAACAGGCCCATGCCGGTCAGCGCGAGATCGATCCGGTACTCGACGCCGACCGAGAACGTGTAGCCGTCCCCCTGATTGTCGACGCCGGTGTCGCGCGCGGTGAGGTCGGTTCGCAACAGGCCGAGCCGGCCGAACAGCTCGAAGTGATCCGCCAGCGCGTAGTTGTACTTGCCTGCGATCTGGATCGAGCGCGAGTCAATAAGTCCCGTGCCCGGACCGTTCGCGATCTCGTAGCCGAAGCCGCTGTACATGCCTTCGATCGAGAAGGCGCCGAACCGGTAACCGAGGGCGACACCGGCACTCCGGCCGTCGGCCTTGTAGCTGTTGTTGACCGAGTCGCTCACGCTCGCGCCGGTGCCGACGCCGAGCCCGATATAGGTGCCAGCGTTTGCCGCCGTACCGGTGACCGTGACGAGAGCCGCAACCAAGAGCGCGCGCATACCCGCGGTCGAGCGAGAACCGTGCCATGCGCAAGCAGGTGAAATCGTGCGGCCGGTGGTTCAGACCGTAGCCGCACCTTCACACACCTCGGCGCTAGTGACGCATTCCAGTCGCGGGGCGCACGCGCGCACCGAGCAGCGCTGGATAGAACGTCGCGAGGATCGAGATCACGACGCCGGCGGAGAACGTGAGCCCGACCGACATCGGGTCGACGTTCACCGGCAAGCGATCGATGTAATAGACGTCGGGGTTGAGCGGCACGCCGATCCGTTTGCCGATGTAGCAAGCGATCAGGCCCGTACCGACGCCGAGGACAGTGCCGACCAGGCCGATCAACAGACCCTGGATCGCGAACAATTGCATGATGCCGGGGTCGCTGGCACCGAGTGTCTTGAGCAAGGCGATCTCGCGCTGCTTCTCGACGACGACCATGATCAGGTTGCCGACGATCGAGAACGACGCGACGAGGATCACGATCCCGAGCACGAGGAACATCGCGATCTTCTCGAGCTTCAACGCGGAGAACAGCGAGC
>JBDUAS010000083.1:0-25515 GCA_040004535.1 Deltaproteobacteria bacterium | reverse complement strand
GGTCTCAGGTGCCAGTACTTAACCGTGTGGGGGTTCGAGTCCCCCCGATCGCACTACTCAAGCGGCGGTGATAATTACGGATCCGGTTTCGGTGGTCGGCGTTTTCGTCAAATTTTTGCCACGCGCACCGAGCATCGCGAGGACTCTGGCATCTGGCTCGAGCACGTTCGCTCCGGCTACGCGCACGACTTCAGGAAGTCCCACGTAACGCGGACGACCTGACGTCGGGAAGGTACATCGCTCGAGCTTGGCGTACGGGTTGGGGGCCACGGGTGGCGCTCGTTTTACCGCTTTCTCTTCGGCCGCCGGGCTCGCGGGCAACCGCTTGACCCTCGGCGCGAAGCTTCGGACGATGCGCGCGTGAAGCCGATCGATCCGGAGGACGTGCGCGCACGGCTGGACACGGTCGTGGCGACGCTGAAGGCCACGGGAGCCTGGGACGTCGAACGGCCGAGCGATGACAAGCTCGTCGACGCCGGCCCGTTCGGCATGCACACGCTCGCATTCGAGCAGTGGCTCCGCTACGTGTTCGTGCCGAGCGTCGAAGCGCTGATCGCGTCGCATGGGCCGTGGCCGACCGAGAGCATGGTCGCCGCGCACGCGACCCGCGAGTGGGACGGCCACCCGAACCCCGACGACATGCTGAGCGCGCTGGCCGCGTTCGATGCGCTGTTCACGCCCGCGTCGGCGCCGCCGCCGCCCGAGCCACCGCCGTCGCCGGCCGCCGAGGCGTACGAGCGAAGCCGTGCCGCGTTCGCGGCGGGCGATCACGCAGCAGCGCTGGAGGCGATCAGGCTCGCGCTCGGCGCCGATCCGAAATATCCGAACGCTCGCAACTACGCGGGCTGGATCCTCCAGCACCTGCCGTCGCGTACGGCGGCCGACCTCGACGAGGCGATCACGCACTACCGAGCGGCGATGGACGTCGCGCCCGATGATCCCGTGCCGCTCTCGAATCTGTGTGACGCGCTCGTCGCCGCCGGGCGCGATGCCGACGCGATCGCCGAGGCCGAGCGCGCCGCGGCCAGCACGCACGAGTGGAAGCGCACGGTTGGTGCACACAACTGGCTCGGCTGGAAGCTGATGGAACGCCCCGAGACGCTCGACCGCGCGATCGAGCATCTCCGGCAGGCCGTCAACTGGCGCTGGCGCTGGGGCGTGGCGCGCGTGAACCTCGGCAAGGCGCTCGAGCTCGCACACCGCGGCGACGAGATGTACGAGCAGCTCGCGAGTGCGCTCCAATGCGAGGACGACTTCGATCGCGCCTTCTGCCACGAGCGGATCGCCGCGTACCAGGCGCGCCACGGCTGGTTTCGCAACGCGCTCGGGTCGATGCGCGCGGCTCGACGCGAAGACGACAAGCGCGGCGGCGCGCGACGCGGACCGTACGACGAAGGCATCACCTGGATCGAGCAGCAGCTGCGCGCGGCCGCGATCGAGCCGGTGTCCGGCGAGCGCGAGCGCGAGGAGGCGTGGATGCGCGCGTGCGAGCTCGAGATCCCGGCGGGCTTTCTCGCGAAGAACGAGTGCGGCGAGCCGCTGGCCGACGACGTCGTCGAGGTCGAGCGGCTCGTTCGCGCCGAGCGTTGGGCCGATGCGGCGGCGCAGCTCGAGAAGCTGCGGGCGAGCGATTACAACAAGCTCTTCGATGCGGTCGGCTACGCCGAGGCCGGCGCCAAGCGCGCGCGCCACGCAGGGCAGCACGCCGAGGCGATCGCGATGATGCGGCTCGTCGTCGAGGCGTATCGCTATTACGCGTCGGGCGCGACCTCCGGCGGCGAGGGGATGGCGCGCATGGCCGACGTCGATCGCGTGCGGGCAAAGCTCGCGGCATGGGAGAGCGAGTAGTTCGAGCGCGCCCGGCGCGATGAAGCTCGTGGTGGGCCATCGACCGCGAGCCCACCATATTTGGGGACCGGGGTGCCGGTGTTCACATGGCTGGCTCGCGGTATCGCCATTCTGGGTTTCAGGTCCGGATCCGGATTCCAGTGATCAAAACGGTGGGCGACGTCGATCCGGAGATCCGCGGCGCATGCGAAGCCGTCGACAGCGACGCCCCAGGTCTTCGAGTCCGCGTTGTCGTGCGCGGCCTTCACCCAGCGCAGCTCGCCGGCCGGCGTCCACGAGCCGACGAACGGAGCCAGGTCGGTCGTCTTCCCGGCGGCGTGCACGGTCGCGACTCCGAAGCTCGCGCTTCCGGCGTAGTCTGCCGTGGGCGGACCTGCTACGCCGCGTGTTCGCCGACGACGTGCTCCGCTGCCCGTGTGGCGGCCGTCGCAGCATCGTGGCGTGCGTTGCCGACTCCGCGATCGCACGCACCGTGCTCGGCTCGCTCGGTCTCCCGAACGAGCCGACGACGTTCGCACCCGCTCGCGACCCAACCCAGCTCTGTGCTGGTTGACTGGGCTATGTTGACGATGTGGATGGTTCAAAGAGAGCGGCGATCGAGCCGTTGTTCGAAGCGATCGCGTCCCACAGCACCGACTCGATCATGCTGCTGGACCGGGAAGCGCGGATCCTGTTCATCAACCGTACAGCGCCAGGACTGACGGTCGAAGGCGTCCTCGGAACGTCGATCTACAACTATGTTCCCGAGGGAGAGCACGCCGCGATGAAGATGTGCTTCGCGAAGGTGCTGACGGGCGAACCGGGACGGTACGAGAACAGTTACCACCTCAGCGACGGCCAGGTGATGTGGTGGGAGTCCCGCGTGGGCCCGGTCCGGGACGGCAACCAGATCACGGGGTTCGTCGTCTTCGCGAGCGACGTCACGGCGCGCACCACGGCAGCGATGGAGCGCGACAGCATCTTCGAGCTGTCCGCGGACCTCATGTGCGTCGTCGACCATTCGGGGCGCTTCATTCGGGTCAATCCGGCCTTCACGCGGACGCTGGGCTACGCCGAGGCCGAGCTCATCAACATGATGTTCATCGAGTTCGTCGACCCGGTCGACACCCACGAGAGCACCGCGGCGTTTGCCGAAGCGCTGGTGCAGCCACTGACCGCGTTCGAGAACCGGTACGTGTGCAAGGACGGCAGCACTCGGTGGCTGCAGTGGACTTCACGCCCGGACCCGATCTCGAAGCGCATCGTCGCGGTCGCGCGCGACATCACGGAGACGCGTGCGCTGGAAGAACAGCTGCGTCACTCGCAGAAGATGGAGGCGGTTGGACAACTGGCCGGCGGCGTCGCGCACGACTTCAACAACCTGATGCAGGCGATCCTCGGCAACGTTCACTTCGCCCTGGCCACCAACCCCGACGCCGCGATGCGGAGCTTCCTGGACGATATTTCGGCGGCTGGTGCGCGTGCGGCCGAGCTGACCAAACAGCTCCTGACGTTCGGTCGACGTCAGCCGCTGGCGGTGGCGAGCGTCGACTTGAACCTGCTCACGCGTGAGGTCACCCAGCTGCTACGCCGTGTCATGCCCGAGAGCATCGACGTCACGCTCGTCGCGGGCCACCAGCTCGCCCAGGTCGAGGGCGACCGGTTTCAGCTCGAGCAGGTCGTCATGAACCTCTGCCTCAACGCGCGAGATGCGATGCCGGCCGGAGGCCACCTGACCCTCAAGACCGAGAACGTGCTGATCGATGCCACCACGACCAACGCTCATCCGCCGGGGCCGGGTCGTTATGTCCTCGTCGCGATCAGCGACGATGGAGTCGGGATGTCTGCGGCCGTGCAGGCGCGCATCTTCGAGCCATTCTTCACCACCAAGCCATTCGGGGAAGGCACCGGCCTGGGGCTGGCGGTCGCCTACGGCATCGTCCAGCAACACGCCGGCCACTTGCTCGTCTCGTCGGAACTGGCACGAGGGACCACGTTCAAGCTCTATCTGCCGGTCGTGGCTCGCGATCCACGTCACGGGGCGAACCCGAGCGCTGTCAGGGATCGCGGGGGCGAGACCGTGCTCGTCGCTGAAGACGAGGTCCTCGTGCGCAACGTGCTCGTGCGGCTACTCGAGCGCGAGGGCTACCGGGTTCTGGCGGCGGCCGGTGGTGCGGCTGCGATCAAGCTGTGTCACGAGCACGCTGAGATCAACCTGGCCGTTCTCGATGTCGTGATGCCCGATTTCAACGGTCCTGAAGTCTACGCGCGGATCCAGAAGATCCGGCCCGGACTTCCAACCCTGTTCTGCAGCGGCTACAGCGACACGTCCCGTGCGGGTCACCGGCTGCCCGAGGGCGCGACATTGATCGCCAAGCCCTTCGACGTCGATGCTTTTCTGGTCAGCGTCCGCAAGGCGCTGGACCAGGCATAGAAACAGGGGCCGTCCGAAGGAGATGGAACGTTCATGTCCCACGTGCGGCTCGCGTCGCTCGTCCCCCTCGCCGTGTTCGTGTGCGGCACGCCCGCGCCCGCGGTTCCTGGGTCGAGTGATCCGAGCGTCCTCTATCCCCAAGCGGTCGCGCGTTATCACGCGCTGAACACGACGCACCAGATCCACCCGGATCAAGGCAGACGACGACGAACCCACAACGGGGCTAACCCCCGAAGACGACTGCAAGGCCACGCGACTCTTGGGTTACGGGCATCGTCTTCGCAGGGTTCGAGTCCCCCGATCGCACGAACATCTTGCAGCGGCCGGGCACTCCCATTAGGGTGCGCCCCTTATGTTCCGGCGAGTCGCCTTCATTATCCTATTCGCGAGCTGCGGGCCCAACCACAAGCACGCGCCTGACGCCGGAACCGCCGACGCCGCCGTGGTGCCGCCGCCGCCCGATGCCTGTGCCGCGGGCCTGTCGTGCTTCGTCGTCGACTGCGTCGGCCAAGGGATGCCCGACACCACGATCTCCGGCACGGTCTACGCGCCGAATGGAACGCTTCCCCTGTTCGGCGTCAACGTCTATGTCCCCGCGACCGATCCGGGCGCGCTGACGACGGGCGTCACGTGCGACAAGTGCAGCGCCGAGTTGCCGGGCGGCGCGATCACGCAGACCACCACCGACGAGGCCGGCCACTTCTCGCTCGACCACGTACCCGCGACCGCGGACGTGCCGCTCGTGATCCAGAGCGGAAAATGGCGGCGCGAGATCGTACTGCCGGTGGTCACTGCGTGCACCGACCATCAGATGACGAGCGTCGACACGACGTTCCCGAAGAGCCGCACCGATGCGACGCCAATGACCGCGCTCGATTCGCACGGCAACCCGAAGGTCGACATGCCCTTCATCGCGGTGACGACGGGCAAGTTCGACGCGCTCGAGTGCCTGCCGTACAAGCTCGGCATTGATCCCAAGGAGATCACGAACGACACCGGCGGTGGTCACGTCCAGCTGTTCACGAACAACGGCACCACGAACAACAAGGGCCAGGGCGCGAAGGCGTTCGCGGCGACGTGGCCCGGTGGCGCGAGCGCGACGTTCGGCGACGCGCAGACGCTCTGGGGTGCGAAGCCGAACCTCGAGAAGTACGACATCGTGATGCTGTCGTGCGAAGGAGGCCAGTACGCGGCGTCGAAGCCGCAGACCGCGATGCAGGCGATCCACGACTACGCTGGTGAAGGCGGCCGCATCTTCATGAGCCACTGGCACAACATCTGGATCGGTGGCGAGGGACTCGACCACGACACGGCGCATGGCCTGACCGACTGGGAAGCGCTTGCCGACTGGAACCTCGGCAACGACGAGCTCCAGGACGACTCGATCGCGACGATCGATCAGACGGTGCCGCGCGGGATGTCGTTCGCGACGTGGCTCGACAACGTCGGCGCGTCGACGACGCACGGCCAGATTCCGGTCTCCGAGGCGCGCTACACGATGCTGACCAACGTCACCGCGACGTCGGATCGCATGGTCTGGATCGATCCGGCCGTCCAGGGCACCGGCGGATTCTCGAGCGTGCAGGACATGCAGTTCACGACGCCGGTCACCGCGATGCCCGAGGATCGCTGCGGCAAGGTCGTGTTCAGCGACATGCACGTGGCGTCGGGCTCGACGTCCGATCCTGCGGTCGCGTACCCCGGCGGCTGCGCAGTGGATACGATGGGCAACCTCGCGCCGATGACGCCGCAAGAGAAGGCGCTCGCGTTCATCTTCTTCGACATCGCGAGCTGCGTCGGCCCTCTCCAGTAGATACCGCTTCCACCTCGGAGCCGACGGTTTGATGATTACAGCCGCCTCCAGATGGTTTGGAGCGGCCTTTCAGGACTCCACACGGCGGTGAACCACCACGCGATAAGCCGCGAGCAGTACGAGCGCGCCAAGGATCGACGCGATCAGCCCGGCATTCTCTTCCGGCGTGTACCAACCCGCGGCGCGTCCTACGAAATCCGCGATGAGGGAACCGGCGATGCCGATCGCCATCGTGATGAAGATACCCCCCGGGTCCTTTCCGGGCATCACCAGCTTCGCCAGCGCACCAACCACGAGACCGATGATCAAGACCCAGAGAATATGCATCGCCGTCCTGCTTTCGCGCGCGAGCTTTGCGCGGTCCGTGCCAGGTGGCGGCGCAGGTCACCTGCGCTAGACGCGTCGCATACCGGTCCTCGTCACGGTCACGGCGAGCGTGAGAGCCCGGCGCGCGGTGGCGTCTCGACGTTCCGCGTACGTAGTTGACCTCATATTCGGATCGACGGCCGCGTGGTATCCCTGGATCGTGGACTCCCGCTCGTCGAGCGGAGCGCCACCACTATGCTCGGCGACCTTGTCTCCACTCATCGCAGCGAGATCATAGAGCGTTGCGGCTCGAGGGTCGCCGCTCGTGTCGCTCCCCGCGCGGCGGAGCTCGAGCTCGGGCAGGGAATCCCGCTATTCCTGGATCAGCTCGCTGACAGTCTGGGCTCGAAGCTCGGCAGGGCACCGCTATCTTCAGGGGCCGCGGAGCATGGCGCCACCATGTTGCGCAAAGGCTTCACCGTCGCGGAGGTCGTGCAGGATTATGGGGATACATGCCAGACCATCACCGAGATCGCGATCGAGCATGGGCTGACGATCCCGACGGTGGAGTTTCAAGCGCTCAACCGGTGCTTGGACAATGCGATCGCCGACGCCGTCAGCGGGTATTCGCGCGCCCGAGACAGCGAGAGGATCTCGCCCGGTTCCGGCGACGCTCAGCACGCGACGATCGAGCTCGGGATGCTCGCACACGAGCTCCGCAATCTCCTCGGCACGGCGATCCTCGCGTTCGACGCCTTGAAGGACGGCAGCGTGGGAATCGTCGGGAGCACCGGCGCGGTGCTCGAGCGCAGCCTGCTCGGGCTGCATCACTTGATCGACCGCACGCTCGCCGACGTGCGCTTGAACATCGGCATCGCGCTGCCTGCGCCGATCGCGGTCGCCGATCTGATCGAAGAGATCGAGGTGTCCGCGATCCTGCTCACGAAGTCGCGCGGACATCATCTGACGGTGCTGAACGGCGCCGGTGGCGCGGTCGTGAAGGCAGACCGAGAGATCCTCGCGGCGGTCATCGCGAACCTGATCCAGAACGCGTGCAAGTACTCGCGTCCGCACAGCACGATCACGTTGCGGGCGACGACGTCTCCGGCGTTCGTGCGGATCGAAGTCGAAGATCAGTGCGGCGGCCTGGCGTCGGGCGTGGCACAGACGCTGTTCGAGCCGTTCGTGCAGCACTCGGCGGATCGCAGCGGACTCGGCCTGGGACTCGCGATCTGCCTGCGCGGTGTCGAGGCGCTGGGCGGCACGATCGGTGTCACGGATCTTCCGGGCAAGGGTTGCGTGTTCGCCGTCGAGCTCCCGCGTTCGACTTGACTACGTGGTCTCCCGCCATCGACTCGATCTGGCTGCGCTCTCTGTCACGAGATCGCATGAGACATGCGAGCGACGATCCGACGCCGAAACATCTCGCACACGGATCGAACGCGCGATCGGTAGTGACGGTCGTGCTCCAGCTCGTGCGCGACGACGTGCGGAGGACTTCGCTCTTGCGATGACGTTCTTCGCGTTCGTGCTGTCGGAGCTGGAGCGCGTCGCGTAGCTCTTGGCGCCGTGTGCTAGGTTGCGCCATGGCGAGGGCGCGACGCGGTGATTCGAAAGCCCAGCGCGTCGTCGGAATCGGCGCCTCCGCGGGTGGGCTCGAAGCGGTGCGCCAGCTACTCGCCGCACTACCTGACGATACGGGACTCGCGCTCGTGGTGCTACAGCACCTGCCGCCCTCGCAGATCGGCAAGCTCGCCGGACTGCTCGCTGCTTCTACCAAGCTACGGGTGATCGATGCCGTCGACGGCCATCGCGTCGCGCCCAATACAGTCGTCGTCGTGCCTCCGCGAACTTCGGCCTCACTCGTCCGCGGCTCGCTCGTGTTGCGCGTCGCGAGCGGCGGCGTGCGGCCACGGCAACCGATCGATGGGCTGTTCGCGTCACTCGCGTCGGCGCTCGGGGCTCGCGCGATCGGCGTCGTGCTTTCCGGTACCGCGAACGACGGCACCGCCGGCCTGAGAGCGATCCGCGAAGCGGGCGGCATGACGATCGTCCAGGATCCCTCGACCGCGCAGTTCGACGAGATGCCGCGCAGCGCGCTGGCAGACCACGTCCCGGAGCTCGTGCTCGCGCCCGCGGAGATTGGCGCGCGACTCGCCGCGACGCTCACCGACGCGCCGCGCACGGAAGTCGCCGTCGACCGGTCGCAAGACACCGTGCGCATGCTCGAGCTGTTGCGCGAGGCGAGTGGCATCGACTTCACGAGCTACAAACGCTCTACGATCGAGCGCCGCCTGTCACGTCTGCTCGCGCGTAGGAAGTTCGCGTCACTCGACGAGTACGCGAGCTTTCTGACCGCTCACCCCGACGAGGTCCGGACGCTGTACGAGGATCTGCTGATCCACGTCACCGAGTTCTTCCGCGACGACACGGTGCTCGACGTCGCCGCCACCCGCGTCGCGGAGCTCGTGGCGAACCGCCCGCGAGAACTACCGGTGCGGGTGTGGGTGCCGGGATGCTCGACGGGCGAGGAGGTCTACTCGATCGCGATGTTGTTGATCGAGCAGCTCGGAGAGCAACGACCGATCCAGTTGTTCGGAACCGATCTCAGCGAGAATGCGATCGAGATCGCTCGGCGCGGCCGTTATCCGGCAACGATCTCGAAGTGCGTGGGCGTCAAACGGCTCGCGCGGTTCTTTCAACGCGACGAGCACGGTTATCGGATCCGCCACGACATACGCGAGCGCTGCGTGTTCGTGCGCCACGACCTCGTCACCGATCCTCCGTTTTCCAAGCTCGACCTAGTGAGCTGCCGCAACGTGCTGATCTACCTCGGCCCACCGCTCCAGCACCGCGTCGTTCCGACCCTGCACTACGCGCTCAACCAACCCGGCCTGTTGATCCTCGGCCGGGCCGAGACCATCGCCGGCTTCGAGACGCTGTTCTCCACGCTCGATGCGGACGCGCGAATCTTCGCGCGCAAGCCGGCGGCACGCGCGTTGATTACCTTCCCAGGCGCACTCCAGCTCGGGCGGCTATCGACCAGACGCATCGACGATCCGGCGCGCACACGTATGATCCTGCAGCGAGACGTCGATCACTTGTTGCTGTCGCGCTACGCGCCCGCGTGCATCGTCGTCGACGACCAGCTCGATATCGTCCAGTTCCGCGGGCGCACCGGCCCCTATATCGAACACCCTCCGGGACAACCGCAGGTCAACATTCTTCGGATGGCGCGCGAGGAGCTAGCTGTGCACCTCCGCCACGCGCTGCAACGCGCGCAGCGTACCGGTGAGCCCGTCCGCAAGGTGGGGATCCGGATGGGGGACCGAGGGCGCGCGCGCCGGATCGACATCGAGGTCGTTCCGGTCCGCACGGAGGCCGAGCAGGAGCGGCACTACGCGATCGTGTTCGAGGACAGCTCGCTGCGCGTCGCGGTCCCCCCGGGCCCGGCTCGAGGCAGGTCGAAGGACCACGGCGAGACCTCGCGCTTGCGCCAGGAGCTGGAAGCGACGAAGGAGTACGTCAGCTCGATCAGCGCGCAGCACGTTGCCGCGAGCGAGGAGCTCGGAATCGTCAACGAAGAGCTGCAATCCACGAACGAAGAGCTGCAGTCGACGAACGAGGAGCTCCAGACCGCGAAGGAAGAGCTCCAGTCGGCGAACGAGGAGCTCGAGACCGTCAACGACGAGCTCCAGCGCGGCAACGTTCAGTTGCGCGAGACCAATGACGACTTGATCAACGT
Source organism: Deltaproteobacteria bacterium (assembly GCA_040004535.1). GTDB lineage: Bacteria > Myxococcota_A > Polyangia > Haliangiales > Haliangiaceae > JABFXX01. The sequence continues at coordinate 15,390 of JBDUAS010000083.1, read as the reverse complement.
GCTCGACAGCGTCGATATCGCGATCATCATCGTCGACACGCAGCGCCGGATTCGCCGGTTCACGCCCAGCGCGCGTGCGGTGCTCAAGCTGCTCCAGACCGACGTCGGCCGCCCGATCGCGGACCTTCAGCCCGCACTGCCCGTGCCCGAGCTCGCGCAAGCGATCGAGGCCGCGATCGAAGCGCTCGCGATTCATGACAGCGAAGTTCGCGCGGAAGGCGGCACTTGCTATCGCATGCAGGTCCGCCCGTATCGCACGGCGGATCGGCGGATCGACGGAGCGGTGATCACGTTCGTCGATATCACCGAGCTGCGCCGCAGCGCCGACCTCGCTCGAGCCGCGCGCGATTTCGCCGGCTCGGTGGTGCGGACCGTGCCGAGCCCGCTGGTCGTCGTCGACGATGCGCTGAAAGTCCGGCTCGCGAATCCCGCGTTCGTCACGGCGTTCGACGGCGCCGGCGATCCGACCGCGCGCAAGCTGTTGGAGCTTGGTGAGTGGCGCAGCGACGGGCTCGCCGATCGTTTGCGCGGCGTGATCGCGAGCGAGGTCGCCATCGCGGGTCTCGAAATCGAGCATCGCGGCGCGTCGCCCACGTTCCAATCGTACGCGCTCGATGCGAGCCCGATCGTTCCGAGCGACGGCCGCCGGTTCCTCCTGCTCGGGCTCGCGGATATCACCGCACGCAAGCAACTCGAGCATGCTCGCCGCACGGCCGAGCTCGAGCGCGACGCGTTCTTTGCGGCACTCTCCGACGAGTTGCGCACGCCGCTGAGCGCGATCTTGTTGTGGGTCGACGTTCTCCGCGGTCTCGCGGTCGATGATCCACGGCGGACGTCCGCGCTCGAGACGATCGCGGAGGCCGCGCGACTCGAAGCACGGATGGTCGACGACCTGCTCGAGCTGGCGCTCTCGCACGCCGGCGAGCTCAAGGTCGAGCTCGTGCCGCTTGCCCCGGCCGTGCCGGTGCTGGGTGCGGTCGCGATGTTGCGCAACCAAGCCGACTCGCGGGGCGTCGAGCTGGTCGCGCACTTGGACGAAGAGTGCCGGATCGCGGGGGACGCGCACCGGTTGCAGCAGATCACGGTACAGCTGATCTCGAACGCGCTCGCGTTCACGGGCGAGGGAGGCATGATCGAGGTCTCGCTCGCCGTGGCGAACCGGATCGTCGAGCTCGCGGTGAGTGACAACGGCAGCGGCATTGCAGCCGAGTTCCTGCCGCGCGTGTTCGAGCCGTTCTCGCAGCAGGATCGCTCGGCTACGCGGTCGCACCGCGGCCTTGGCATCGGGCTCGCGCTGGTCAGCCAGCTCGTCACGCGCCAGCTGGGGACGATCACGGTGGCGAGCGCGCTCGGTAGGGGCACGACGTTCAAGGTCCGATTTTCGGCCCTGTGACTGGAACGCTTGGTGGGGGACGGTGTCGACATGCTGCGGGCGGGTGCAAGTGGCTTCGTACTGCACCGCGCACGCCGTAACTCGTGCGATGCGAATTACGTAATAGCCCGCATAGCGGATGCCGATGGGATCTAGCACCCTGGTAGTGGTCGAGGAGTTGGGATCACCAAGGGGAGGCCACCGTGCAGATCGAGGCAATTGCAAGGGATCATGTCTCTGACCAGCTGTCTCACGCGGTGCCGCAGCGGAGAATTCCCCCGCGCGAGCTCGAACCTCTGCTGGCCGCCATCCCCGATGCCGTGTTCCGGATCACGTCGAACGGAATGATCGAGGACGTCAACCAGCTCGGCGAAGCACTCGTCGGCTTCACCCGCGCCGAGCTGATCGGTCGCGCGATCCAGCTCGCGGTCGTGCACCTCGAACCGATGGACGGCGTCGACTCTACGATCGCTCATCGTCGGCGCGTCGAAGGTTCGGTCGCACGTCACCGGATATTCGCTCACGTAGGCGCACCGAGGTTCGTCCGATCGCGAGCGTGATCCACGGTGTGCCCTTGATCGTGCATGGCCGACGCCGACATGGCACACCCAGCGACGCGCTCTCCGACTCCGGGCACTCGCTCCCTACCGCGACCTACATCGAGCGTGTGGTCGCGCTACCCGAGCGCAATCTGACGACAAACACGCGCTGGTGACACGATGGGCTCTCATGTCCAAGCACGCGTGTTGGTTTGCGCTCGGGTTCGCGCTCGTCGGTTGTGCCACTCACCACGGTGGCGACGACGACATGATGGGATCTGGCAGCGACGCGGTTCATCTCGAAGTCGTCGTCGACACGCCGATGCTGCACTGGAGCTCGGGCGTCGCCGACACCTCGGCCGTTCACGCGTTTCGCGTCGACGATACCGACGGCTCGCGCACGGACGTCACCGATCAAGCTGCGTTCGTGGTCGCCCCTGGCGAGCTCGGTGCGGTCACCACCGCGACGCTGACGCCGTCGGGACAGATGGCGGGTCCCGGCACGGTGAACGCGACCGTCGATACGTTGAACGCGACGGGCGACTTCACCGTCTACGTGACCGACACGGTGGCCGGCAATGCGGATCCGTCGACGGGGACGTTGTTCGACAACGCGACCCTCGACACGGCAGGATCGATCGCGCTCGCATATCCGCCGGCCGGCGCGTTGATCCCGCCGAACATCGGCGAGATGGATGTCCACTGGCGCGACGCGACGAAGGATGTCTACGAGGTCCAGCTCTCGGGTGCGTTCGTCACGTTGAAGACGTACGTCACCTCGCTCGGCGCCGCCACCTGGACGACGCTCGCCGACGATCGCTGGCAACAGCTGTCGCAAGGCTCGACCGGCCTCGATCTCGAGGTCCGCGTACGCGGTCTGAAGACGACTTCGCCGGCGACGTTCATCGAGGGCAAGGAGACGGTACGCGTCGCGGCCGAGCAGGTGAAAGGCGGCGTCTATTACTGGAACACGACGAAGGCCGCGATCATGCGCTTCGACATGAGCAAGCCGGCCGTACCCGCGGAGCAGTTCTATCCCCAGGTCGGGCAGAGCGGTTGCGTCGGCTGTCACGCCGTGTCGCGTGACGGCACCGTGGTCGCGTATCGCCAGGAGGGCAGCAACCTGAACTACGGCAACGCGCTCGACGTCGCGTCGCTCTCGCGCAAGCTGCCGGCAAACTCGCAGGAATGGAACTTCTCCGCGATCCATCCCGACAACAGCGAGATGTTCACGACGACGGATAGCGGCTTGTATCGTACCGTCCTGGCGACGCAGGTGACCACGCCGCTGTTCACGACGACGCGGATCTCGCATCCCGACGTCGCGGCGAGCGGCGATCAGATCGTCGCGACGCAGGTCCTCGGCGGCTCTGAAGTCTGGACCTCGGCCGGCCAGATCGTCGTGTTCGACTACGACAAGGTCGGCAAGACCGTCGCGGCGCCGCGCGTGCTCGGCGCGCCGCCGGCCGGCGCGTATCAGTACTACCCGTCGTTCTCGCCGGACAACAACTGGATCATCTACAACCAGGCGACCGGCGGCACGAGCTACAACAACACCAACGCCGAGATCTGGGTGACGAAGGCCGACGGCTCGCTCGCCACACCGATCCGGCTGACCACGGCCGAGGTCGCGGGCAGCTACGACTCGTGGCCGAAGTGGACGCCGTTTATCACCAGCGAGCCGACGATGACCGGCAGCGAGCCGGTGATCTGGTTCACGGTCGCATCGCAGCGCCCGTTCGGCGTGCGCTCGTCGGGCGCGCAAAAACCGCAGCTGTGGCTCGCGCCGTTCTATCCGGACCGCGCGGCTGCGGGGCAAGATGCGACGGGTCCGGCAATCCGCCTGCCGTTCCAAGCGCTCGCCGAGGGCAATCACATCGCGCAGTGGACCGAAGCGATCGTCGTTCTCCAGTAGCGCGCGAGGCCTGACAGAGGCCTTACGTGACGCGCGGCGAGCTCGCGCCATCGTGACGTGCATGAAGCACATCATTCTGGTCTCGCTGATTCTCGCTGCGTGTCACTCGCCGGCCACGCCTCACTCTCCGGTGACTTCCGATCTCGCGGCACGCCGCATCCAGATGCTCGCGTGGTTGCACGAGTACGTCGAGGCGGGGCAGTTCCCGCAGGATGCGGAGGGCTACCCGCTGAGCGTGTTCCGCGACGCGCGCGGAGTACGTTGCCCGATGGCCGAGCTGATCTTCCGATCGGGCCACGCCGAGCTCGTGGATGCGGTCGCGCGGACGCACAACGACGTTCGGCTCGCCGATGTTCACGACGGCCCGCTCTACGCGTGGATCGTGGAGTCCGGCCTCACCCAGGACGAAGTCACGATGATCCAGGGCGCGCTGACGGTCGAGGAGATGCAGAGGATCCACGAGCGAGGCCAGTTCCAGGCCGTCAACGCCGATGCGGTGAAGCGCGCGAACGAATGGGGGCAGGTGAAGGGGCACCTGACGACCGCAGAGGTCGCGCTCGAGAACGCGTCGCACGCTCGATCGGACAGACACCGCCCGGAAGGGCAGGTGTCGAGGTTCTGAACAGCGAACGCACGTCCAGCGTGTGCGGGCGTGACGATTGCTCGATGCGCGCGCGTGTCGGACGGTGATCATCGGTTTGTTCGCGCTGCACGCGAGCTTCACGATCAGCTACCCGAGCGCGAAAGCCGATGAGCTCGCGGTCAACATCCCGCGCGGCCTGATGCGTCGCCACGAGCGCGCCGCGGTGCTGACGCTCGCCGCGGGCATGACCCCGCTGCTCGGGCCGGCGATCCACGCGCGGCCCTGCGCGCCTAGCTGCACGTACGCCGGCGCGCACATCGCGATCGAGATCTGGGTGCGGCATGGGGTAACGCCGCTCGATATTCCGAGGCGACCGACGATTCACCTCTCGTGCGCAACGCGATCGCGATGTTGGTGTTGGGGATGGCGGCGACCGCGTCTGCGCAACCTTCGCTCGTCGCGCACGCGCCCGAATCGTGGACGGCGGAGACCGGCACGATCGGCGTGATGACCGATGTCGGTGTCCCCGATGGCGGCACCGCCTCCCTCGTCGTGCGTCCCCTTCGCGCACTCCGCCTCGAGGGCGGCATGGCACACAACGTCGTCAGCCCGGGCGTACGCGGCAGCGTCACCTGGATCCCTTTCGGGACGTGGGCGACTCCGATCCTCTCGGTCGGCTACGGTCGGTTCTTCGAGCGCGATGCGAATGGCATCGTCCAGAAGATCTCCGGCGACTCGACCCTGAGCTCGCCGCTCCTCGACAAGGTCGGTTACGACTTCGCGAACGCGCGGATCGGCATCGAGCTCGGCAAGAAGTACTTCACGTTCTTCCTGCACGCCGGCGTCAGCCGCGTGACCGGCACGGTCCACAACCTCGACCAGGTCGCCGCGACCGAGACCGCGAATTCGATGGTCAGCGTCACGACGACGGATCCCGAGATCACGCTGTGGGGCGTGTCCGCGAACCTCGGTTTCATCTTCTACGTTCACTAGGAGCTTCATGCGTCTGTATCTGGTTGCCAGCCTGCTCGTGCTTCCCGCGTGTCCGCTACTCGACGTTCAAGCGCAGGTCCAAGAGGTCTGCTTGACCTATCGCGGCGTCACGATTCCGGGCGTCCCCGTCGGCCAGACGTCGATCGATCAATCGTTCACGTTCGATCAGCTCCAGGGCGCGAAAGACCTCGCCGACGCCGACGCGCAGCTCACGTTCACCCACGCCGAAGTGCGTGCGGTCAGCGGCGTCAGCGACTTCTCTTTCGTCCAGACGGCGGACCTCTCGATCGCGAGCGGTGATCCGAATTCGACGCTGCCGACCGTCTCGGTGTTCGACTGCGAAGGCTGCGGCACCTCGGCGGCTGCGCTCGACGTCGACAACGCCGCGACCGTGCCCGTGCAGGACTACATCAAGACCGGTTCGCTGATCGTGACGATCGCGCTGCAGGGCACTCCGCCCGCGAACGACTGGGTCGCGGACGTCGACGTGTGCATGACCGGAAACATTTCGTACAAGGTCTCCCCGTAACTGTACCGCTTCGTCCAGAACCGTCAGTGTTCGACGGTGACGATCGGGCAGGGGCATGCCGATGTGGACGCTCGACGATCAGATGCTGACCTACATCCGCGCAAAAGCACGACGTGCGGTTCGGGATGGCAGCGGCCGGCGTCGAGGTCGACGATCCCCACGGCGTGCTCTACGGTTCGAGCGACGGCAAGCACGTTCGCTTCGTCAATGCGGCTCAGATCGATTCACCGCGGATCGCGAGCTGGCTGCGCACCGTGATCGCGACCCGAAACAAGTAACGGCCCGGAGCCGAAGCTCCGAGCCGCGACGGTTACGACTACGACTTACTTGCCGAGCTCGTCTTCGATCTTCTTGACCTGGGTGTCGACGTTCTTGTCGGTGATATCGGACTTCGCTTGGTTCTCGAAGTCCATCTCCGTCGGAACATCGACCGCAGCGGCACTGCCTGCTGCGCTGCCGCTGCCGGTCATCGCGGCGCTGCCGCTGCCCATCATGGCGCTGCCACTACCGGTCGCCGGGGGCGGCGGAGGCGGCGGTGCTTCTTTGTCCTTCTTCGAGCCGCAAGCGGCGAGCGCGACGGCGAATACGATCGTCATAAGAGTCTTCACGGATGACCTCCTCGCGACGAGAACGCCGTGTGGAGCGCAGCCATGCGTTGCTCGTGACGGTCGGTTTCCTTGGCAAGCGCGACATCGATCCGGATGCCGAGCTTCTGGTTGTTGGAGACACTCGCGACATCTTTCGCGCGCGTCAGATCGGCGACGCGCTGCGCGTGCAGCGTGAGCTCGTCCTGGGTGTCCGGATCGGCGAGGAATGCGGCCTGCCACTTCGCGCGGATCTCCTCGATCCGTTGCTCGCGGCGCTGCTCGCGGTTCTCGTCCATCTCGTGCCAGCGCTGGTCGAATGCGGACCGCCGTGCCGCCTCGTCGTGCGCGTACTTCGCCTGCTGCGCGGACCACGCGGCTTGCGCGGCGGCTTGCCGCTCGGCCGCGATCCGCTTCTCCTCAGATTCGGCGTCGTAGTTCGCGACCTCGTAGTTGCCGACGATCAAGTCACGGCCGTGAGCCTTCAACAAGATCGTCGCGGACGTCGCGTTCGGCGGGACCTGGAACTCGATCCGGTCGTCGCTGACGCGTGCCGCGCGGACTTCATCTGGCCCCCACATCACCTTGGTGTCGGGCGTGAAGTTGCGGCCACGGATCACGACGCGCGTGCCGACCTTGCCCTTCGATGGCCAATAGCTACCGACCGTCGGACGATCGAGCTTCCACTCGTGGTGCTCGTGGTGGCCCATATCGTGGTCGCCCGGGTGATCGCCGATCGGCGGCGGCACGATGCCCGTGTTCTCGGGCGCGCTCGCGTCGATCCAATCACCGTCGACGAGGACCCACGCGTTGCTCTGGTTCTGCCACTGAGCGGGACGCCACCTCCTACCGGCGCGCTCGCGCTCCCAGTGACCATCGAGCCACGCCCACTGATCGTTCTTCCAATCCCAGCGGCCCGGGATCCACACGAAGCCGGCCTTGACGGATGCACTCTCGGTGCGCGGCGGCGGCGGTGCTTGGTGCGGGTGGTGATCGTTTGGCGGCGGCGGTGCGCCGGTCGGGTTCGGCGGCGGTGGTGGCACCATGGTGCCGCCATCGACCCAGCTACCCTCGGTCCACACCCACGACGTTCCACTGTGATCCCAATGGCCCGTGTGCCACTGCTTTCCGGCGCGCTCGCGCTCCCAGTGACCCGCGGTCCATTCCCACTTTCCCTTCCACTCCCACTTGCCGACGATCCACACGAAGCCGGCACGTGCGGCTTGATGCTCCTCGCGCGGCGAAGGCGGCGCCTCGGTTGGACCGTTCGCCACCGGCGGAGGACGCCGATCATGATCATGATCATGATCGTGGTCGCGTTGGGGCGCGGGCGGCGGCGCCCTGTGATCCCGAACGTCGGGCTGTGCGTACGCGACACCGACGAACGCGGCACTCGCTAGCACGAACGACAACAGGCTAGTTGATCGCATCGATTCTCCTTTTGCTCGCGCGGACAGTAACGCGATGCCGCTGTGACGGTCCTTGCTCCTCAAATATTTTCGACCGTGCGCACGCGCTCGGCCTACAGCTCGCGCACTTCCACGACTGCCCCGATCCCTAAAGGGCCGTACAGGTGTGGAAATAGATCGCCGTCGGCGAGCTCGTAGCGAATCTCGGCCTCGACGCGATCCGGATCGATCACGAGGAGGACGATGTCCGTCGCATTCGAGAAGAAGCGAGCGCGCGTGATCGGCCACTGCGCTTCGGTGGACAGATGGATGAATGCACCGGGTGTCGTGTATTCGCCGGTGGCGATGGCGTGTCGCCACGACTCACGCGTCGTCAGATGAAACAGCACGCAGCGGATTCTGCAGGACGACTGCGGAACCCGCAGCGCTTTTAACCAGATCTCGATGTCAAAGCAGCGGGTTAAGCGTGGCACGGCGACCGCAATAGGAGCCTCAGAGACCAAAGGAGGTCCCATGTTGACCAAGTTGAAAGTGGCACTCGCGCTCTGTGGTTCGATCCTCGTCGGCGGCGTCGGCCTGGCGGCCGCGCAAGGTTTTGGTGGCGGCCCGGATAAGGCCGGCGTCATGCAGAAGTACGACACCAACCAAGACGGCAAGCTCGACGACGCCGAGAAGGCGCAGCTCCGCGCCGACATGAGGGCGAAGCACGAGGCCAAGAAAGCCGAGATGCTGGCGAAGTACGATCTGAACAAGGACGGCAAGCTCGATCAGTCGGAGCGCGCCGTGATGAAGAACGAGCGAACGCAAGAAGCGTTCAAGAAGGCCGATACCAACGGTGATGGCCAGCTCTCGCTCGACGAGTTCAAGGCGATGAAGCAGCACCACGGCATGCGCCATGGACGTGCCGGCAGAGCGAATGGGTTCCGTCATCGCGGCGAGGGTGCGCGTGGCGGATTCGGCCCGAACGGTGGCGAGTAAGTTACCCTGACGCGTCATGACGCTCCGCCGCCTGCCGCCGCTCGCCATCGCACTCGCGCTGGTGGCGGCGGCTCTCGTCGCGACCGTGCTCGCGACGCGCCACTCGGTCAACGATGCGTTCGCGACCGTCGGTGACGGTCAGGCGATCGCAGAGGAATTGGACGTGCGCGCCGACCTCGCGGATCTCGATGGACCACCCACTTCCTCGAATCTCGCTACGATCGTCGCATCGCATCGCGACGAGGGCGTGCGCTACGTCGGCCTCGTCGACAGTCACGCGAACGTGATCGCGGAGGCGGGCACGCCGCGTGGGACCTTCGTAGGCCGCGCGCGGGCCACCCGCGGCGATCGCCCGCGTGCGGGCCGCGAGGTCGTCGCGCACGTCGACGAGCGCTTGCGCGTCGAAGCGCCGTACGGATTTCGTCGCGGTTCTGGGCGAGACAGCCGCGGCATGTGGCTCGTGATCGAGCTCGAGCCATCGCAGGCCGACGAGCTGCGCGCCGCCGCGAATCGATCGATCTTGATCGGTGTGATCGCTGCGGTCGTACTTTTCGGCGTCGCGATCGCGCTGGTCCGGCGCGAGCTGCGCAGGCTAGCCGAGGATCGCGCGCGCGAGCGAGAGCGCCGGTTGGCGAGCCTCGGCGAAATGTCCGCGGTGCTCGCGCACGAGATCAAGAACCCGCTCGCATCGCTCAAGGGCAATGCGCAGCTGCTCGCGAGCTCGCTGCCGGCCGGCGAAAAACCGCGAGCGAAGGCCGAGCGGGTCGTCGACGAGGCGGTGCGGCTCGAGAAGCTGATCCAGGACCTGCTCGCGTTCGTGCGCACCGGCACGATCGAGCGCAGTGCGTACGATCCCGCGATCCTCGCGCGAGATGCGGCGAGCGCCGTCCAGGGCGAGGTCGTCGTCGAGGCCGGCGCGGTGCGCAACTTCCAGCTCGACGGTCCACGGATCCGCGAGGTGCTCGTCAACTTGATCGACAACGCGGTCGCGGCCGGTCCGCCAGTCCGCGTCGTGGTCGCGGTCGAGGGCGACCGTCTGGTCTACGAGATTATCGATCACGGCCCGGGCGTGCCGGCGGGCGACCGCGACATGATCTTCGAGCCGTTTCATACCGGCAAGACGCGAGGTACCGGGCTCGGTCTCGCCATCGCCAAGCGCCTGGTCGAGCTCCATCGCGGTACGATCGCAGTCGACGACGCGCCCGGCGGCGGCGCGCGATTCCGCATCGTACTTCCAGAGGCCTGATGTCCCGCATCCTTGTTGCCGACGACGAACCCGGTATCCGCGAATTCGTGAGCGATGCGCTCGAGCTCGACGAGCACGTCTGCGTTCAGGCGCCCGACGGGCGAGCTGCCGCGAAGCTGCTCGAAGAGCGCGGGTTCGATCTGTTGATCACGGACTTGAAGATGCCGGGGATGGACGGCATGGCATTGCTCCGCAAGATCCGCGCGGAACAACCCGAGGTCGAGGTCATCGTGATGACGGCGCACGGCAACGTCGACAACGCCGTCGAGGCGATGAAGCTCGGCGCGTTCGAGTTCTTGCAGAAGCCGCTGTCGGGGCCCGACGAGCTCCGGCTGCTCGTCTCGCGCGCGGTCGAGCGGCGAGGGCTCAAGGATCGCGTCGACGGTGCGGAGCACGGCGTCGCCGCGGGACCACCGCTGACCTATGGCGATCCGGCGATGAAGCCCGTCGTCGGTGCGATCGACAAGGTCGCGAAGACCGCGGCGACGGTGTTGCTGCTCGGCGAGAGCGGCACCGGCAAGGAGGTCGCGGCGCGCGCGATCCACGAGCAGTCACCGCGCGCGACCAAGCCGTTCATGGCGATCAACTGCGCCGCGTTGTCGGAGACGCTGCTCGAGAGCGAGCTGTTTGGCCACGAGAAGGGCGCATTCACCGGCGCGACCGAGCGCAAGCGCGGCCGGCTCGAGCTCGCCGACGGCGGTACGTTCTTCCTCGACGAGGTCGGCGAGCTCAAAGCCGAGCTCCAGGCGAAGCTGTTGCGCGTCCTCCAGGAGCGCCGGTTCGAGCGCGTCGGTGGCAGCCGCACGCTCGAGGTCGACGTTCGCTGGGTCGCGGCGACGAACCGCGATCTCCACGCGATGATCGCAGCCGGCACGTTCCGCGAGGATCTGTATCACCGCCTCGCCGTGTTCCCGATCAAGCTGCCGCCGCTGCGCGACCGCAAGAGCGACTTGATCCCGATCGCGAAGACGTTGCTCACCCGGATCGGCCGCGATCTCAAGCAGCGCGCACCGGTGCTCACGTCGGCGGCCGAGGCGCGGCTGCTCGCTTCGGCGTGGCGCGGCAACGTGCGCGAGCTCGCGAACGCGCTCGAGCGCGCAGCGATCCTGGCGGATGGCCAGCCGATCGATGCGAGTCATATCTGGCTCGACGAGCCGGCAATCGCGCCGAGGGGCGGGGCAGGTGGCGGTGGCATCCGGCCGCTCGCCGAGCTCGAGCACGACGCGATCCTCGAGGCGCTGAAGGCAGTCGGCGGTAATCGCCGCAAGGCGGCCGAGATGCTCGGGATCGGGGAGCGGACGCTGTACGACAAGCTCAAGAAGTACGGGGTGGAATAGGCCGATCCGCTGGATTAGCCGGGCCAGCGCGCGCGTTCGATCGGGATGCGAGCGCTGCTCGTCCTTCTGATCGCGTGCGGCGCGGCCGGTCGTGCCGGCGCCGCCGGTCGCGAAGCTCGCGCGTACCGAGGCGGGGATCTGCCGGCCGGCTCGCCGACTGCAAGCACCTCGTCGGCGGGGCACAAACGCCAGGCTTGATGGGCGCCGACGATCACGACCTCCGCACCCAGCCCGCGCAAGTGACTGCGCAACGCGCGAGTCTCGATGTCGCTGAATTCACGCGTGTGCCTCAGAACGCCAATCGCGTCAGCGGGAGGATCAAAGGTGTCGCCGCCATGCCCGGCGGATCGTTGCGATCGAACAGGCGTTCGTAGCCGCGTAGAACGATGTATCCCAGGCCGACGTCCATCGCGGCGTACACGAGACGCGCGGAGATCCCGCGCCAGCCGGTCATGCACCACAGGTTCAGAACCTTCGTCACGTCGTTCTGGGGTGAGAACAACACGACGTCCTTCGCGAAGTCGATCCACAGCCCGGTCGCGGCGACGGTGAGCGCGAGCTGACCGTACTTGTTGTCGGGCCAGCCTCCGGCGAGGACGAGTGCGGCGTAGCCCCCGAGCAACACGGTGTCGGTGACCTTCGGTGCGATCAGGAACGTGACCCGATCGCCCGTGGTGTGGAGATCGTGGACGTAGGTCCAGCCGAACCGGAACACCTTCGCGTGCGGATCGGTACCCGGCGGAAACACGTGAAGCTCGTCGACGGTCGCGCCGACCAGCTTCGCGCCGAGCGCGTGACTGCCTTCGTGCAGCGCGACGCCGGCGACGTAGTCGATGGGTGCCATCGCGATGCCGACCTCGACGAGCGTCGAGCTCTCGGGCTGCGCATTGGCCGTGGTTGCCAGCGCCGCGACGACGAGCAGCGCTTTCATGGGTCGCCGGCAGCCCCGGGCGGCGCGACCCACAGCTCGTCGACCGGCGTGAACCCGAGCCGCTTCGCGAGCCGCAGTGACCCGATGTTGCCTTCATCCGCGCCCCACACCGGTTCGCGGCCATGCGATCGCTCGTCGCGGATCATCGCGGCGGCGACGAGCGTGCCGAGCCCGAGCTGGCGCGCGGTGGGCAAGACGTCGACCGAGACATCGAACAGCTTCCCGCTGCGCCACGGCGCGTACGCGAACGCCGCCTCGACGCGATCGACATACGCGCACCAGATCGGCCCGCGCGATGCGGCCCACGCGAGCTCGGCATCCGGCGGCTCGCCGGTGAACAGGACCGCGCCTTCGAGGTCGGGGAGGGCGGTGGGGTCTGGGAGCGAGTGCAGGATCGCGCGCGCGCTCCGCCCGAACGCCGAGCGCAGGTCATCGCGCGAGAACAGATACGTGTGGTGCGGATATCCCACGCGGAACCGCGCGGCGTCGGCCGGATCGATCTCGCCCGCGAGCACGATCAACTTCGCCGCATCGTGCCCGAGTGCGTAGCCGCCACCGACGGGTGCGCGCCAACCGTCTGGATCCGCGGCGATGCCGTGCGCTTCGACCCAGCGCGGGATATCCGGCAGGTCGAGGCCGATCATGGTCATGCGCCAGAGCCGAGCGCCTTCAGTGCGCCGATCGCGGCGTTCGCGTCGTCGAGCAAGCAGCTGTTGCGATACTTCTGCTTCTTCACGACCGCGCGCTCGAGTGCACCGACCGCCTTCGGCGTGTTGAGCGCGCGCAGGTGCATGACCGCCTCGCGCCGCTTGCCGCACGTGGCCTCCTGCTCGAGATCGAGGCTATAGGCCGTGAGCCAGTCGACCGAGTCGGCGAGCTTGTAGCGATCGATCACGGGGCGCACCGCGTGGCGGCGGTTGAGATCCTGGCTGACCGCGGCCTTGATGACCGCGTCGCGCGCTTCGAGGTCGTCGGTGCGGCCCAGCCAGACGTCGAACGCGTTCGTCACGACATCCGGGTTCTTGTCGGCGGCCATTGCGTGGAGGTTCGCGATGAATGTCGCGTTGGAGGCGAGGCTCGGCAGGAGCTGGAGCGCGCGGTTGTAGGCGGCCAGGCTCGGCCCGCTCTCGTGGCGCGCGGCGTGTGCGTGGCCCAGGAGGAGCTGTGCGTTCGGATCGCTCTTCGCGGCCGGATCTTTGTCGATGATCTCGATCGCGTGCTTCGCGTCGCCGTGCTCGAGCGCATCGGCTGCCTGCCCCGCGGTCGTGTTCGGATCGGTCGCCGGGTCCGTCGTGCCCGGCGTCGTCGGCTCGGAGTTGTGCCGGGTCATGATCGCGAACGTGACGCCGGCCGCGAGCGCGAGCAGGAAGATGCCCGCGATCCACGGCCACCGCCGCTTCTTCTTCGGGACCTGCGCGAGGCGTTGCTCCGGCGTGAGCCCGAAGATCGGCTCGCCGCTCGGTCCGGTGAACGGCAGGCCGATGCCGACGCCGCCCACGCCGCCCTTGAGCGCCGTGCTGGTGTTCGCCGCCGCGGCTGCGAGCTTGCTCGGCTCGACGCGCGGCGATGCGGGCTCGACTCCCGCGCCCATCTTCGTCGCCGCGCGCGCACCGGTGTCGGCCGCGGCGCGCGCGACCGGCGTCGCCTTCGCGGGCGTCGCGTCGAGCACCTCGTCGATCGCGTCGCCGATCTCGTTCTGGATGTCGACTGCGCCGAGATCGTCGACGAGCGGCTGGCTCCCGGTGTCGTCCGGGCGTTCGAAGCTGACGTCGGTGACGCCGCCGTCGGGCGTCGACAGTGCGTTCTCGACCGCGGCGAGGAACACCTCGGCCGACACGTAGCGGTCGGCGGGCTTCTTCGTCAGGCCCTTCACGATCAAGCGCTCGATCGACGACGGCACGGGACGGCCGCCCTTGATCAACCGCGTGCGCATCGCCGGCACCGCCTTCGCGGTGTGCATCGACATGACCTCGAGCTTGTCGTCCGAGTAGAACGGCGGCTGGCCGGCGAGCATCTCGTAGCCCATCACGGCGGCCGCGTAGATATCCGCCCGGCCGTCCATCTTGTTGCCGAGCGCCTGCTCGGGTGCCATGTAGATCGGCGTACCGAACGCCATGCCGGCTTGCGTGAGCCGCACGCCGTCGTCGCTGAGCTCGCCGGTCATCGGCTTCGCGATGCCGAAGTCGAGGATCTTCGCGAAGTCCATGTCCTCGCCGAGCCGGATCAGGAAGATGTTCTCGGGCTTGATGTCGCGATGGATGAGCCCCGCGTTGTGGATGCCCGCGAGCCCGCGGAGGATGTGCGCGAGGATGTGAAGCGCGCGGCCCGGCGCGAGCTGGCCTTCTTGCTCGAGCACGTCGGCGAGCGAGCGACCTTCGAGGAGCTCCATCGCGAGATACAACGAGCCGTCGGTCAGGCGACCGACGTCATACGTCGCGACGCAGTTCGGGTGATCGACCTTGCCGACTGCGAGTGCTTCGCGCTCGAACCGCGAGCGCACGTCGGGCGAAGCCGCGAGCGACGGATGGAGGATCTTGACGGCGACCTGGCGGCGCAGTCCGATGTGGGTAGCGCGAAACACGAGACCCATTCCGCCGCGTCCCAACATGGCGTCCAGCCGATAACGGCTGTCGACCACCGTGCCGATCAACTCCGAGCCGTCGGACTCGTCATCGCCGAAGAGGGAGGCGCGCACGCCCGGATCCGTGGAGTCGTGGGGTGCCATCCCTCCGTCGGTATTGTGCCATCGCTTCGCGAAAACGGCCTAGCAAACCCCCGAAATTCCGCATGGTTCTAGCTAACCGGAATGCTTGCGATCTGCCTTCTGTGACGCCGTGGCCCCACGAGGTTGCCAACCTAGATCGGGATATGTAGAGTGCACGCCCTCACCGGCCCAGGTAGCTCAGCTGGTAGAGCAGCGGACTGAAAATCCGCGTGTCGGCGGTTCAACTCCGTCCCTGGGCACGACTTAGTT
>JBDUAS010000567.1:0-2332 GCA_040004535.1 Deltaproteobacteria bacterium | reverse complement strand
CCGGTCGTGGAGAACCCATCGAGCGCGAGGAAGCCACCCGCCGCCGCGCTCGTGCACTTGCCGGTCGTCGAGTCGACGGCCGAGCTGAGGAACGCGCACGCGGCCTGATCGGTGAGGTGACCCGTCACCGGATCGCGCAACAGATCGATCGGAAGCGGCACGAGGCTGCGGTCCGGATCGATCGAGACGTTCGTGACCTCGGCCTGGGTCGAGAACGTCAGGCCGATCGCGAGCTGCTGGTGCGGGAACTTCATGTCCGCGACCGGGAACAGCGTGCCCTTGTAGAGGTTGATGACCTGGTTGAGCTGCGCGCCGAGCACGAGCGCCTGCTGGGTCCCGTACTGCGCCTTCAGCAGCCCGAGGTTCTTCGGGTCGGTCATGTCCTGACCCTGCTCGATCAGGCTGAACACCTGCGACGCGTAGATCGGCGAGCCGTCCTTGGTCTTGACGCCGTCCGGACCGCCGCGCACGGCGACGACGTACGTGCCGCCGGCCCACGGAGCGAAGCCCTTGTGGTGGATCGTCAGCGTGCCCTTCGTCATGCCCTTGACGTACGACGCCGCGGTCAGCGGCTCGAGCGCCGCTTCACCCTGGGCGCCGCCCGAGATGCCGTAGACGAAGAACTTGTCGGGGGTGAACGAGGTCAGATCGAGATCGGGCGCCGTGTTCGTGGCCTGGCCCTTGTCGTCGAACGTCGTCTGCGTGAAGTCGATCGTGATCGCGACGCCCTGATCGCTCGGGAACTTGCCGTTGAACGAGCCGAGGAGCTCGGCTTGCGCACACTTCGCCGGCACCGACGTCGTGTCGGTCGGATCGCCGCACACGGTGTTGAGCGGGTTCGTGAACGCGAGGTCGTTCGGCAGCGGAATCTGCGACGTCGTCGGATCGAACACCGCGGTCGCGAAGTTGGTGGGCGCGTCGTGAGCGACGTCGGGTGTGCACGCGGCTAGCAGCGCCAGCGGCGTGACCAAGGTCAGGAGTAAGGTAGTGCGAAGCATCTTGGTCCCCACTTAGTGCGCCGTGAAGGTCTGGGTGGACACGACGACAGCATCGATCTGGCTGCTCGTCGCATAGTCGAAGTACTGATTCTTGACCCACTGCAGGAGCAGATCGGGGCCGCCGAACAGCACCGGCACGTCACGCTCTGGCCCGGGAAGCTGCATCTTGACGACCGGCTTCGCGGGATCCATCAGCGAGATGTGACGGACGTTGCCGCTCGAACCGAACGGGAACGCCAGCCCGCTCGCCGAGGTCGACGGCGTGCCGACGTCGACGGTGAACGCGCCACCCGGGCGCGCGTACGGCCCCGGCTCGTAGTTCGTGGTGATCAGCGCGAGCAGCGGCACCGGCGTCATCGTGTGGACGCGGCCCCACAGCCAGTTGTTCGTGGTCTGGTACTTCGAGGTGATGTCGTCGTACGCCTGGGTGAGCGCGATCGCGACCTGCTGCGAGCACTTGCGGCTCGCGGTCACGGCTCCGGATCCCGAGACGTTCGAGCAGAACGAATTGGCCGGGTTCGGAAGCGTCCCGGTCTCGTCGTTCGACAGCATGTACATCAGCGCCTTGATCGCCTGGAGCTGGCTGACGCCCTGACGGGCGACCGCGAGATCATCGGTGAACACGTTCGTCACGACGTCGCGCAAGAACGCGTGGAACAGGAAGCAGCCGGCGGAGTCGGCCGGCACGGTGCCACTGGTATCGACACCCGACAGGTGCGGGTCGGTGCCGGTGAGCCCGGTCGGGCAGTCGGCGCCGTCGGCGAGCCAGGTCGCGAGGATCGCCTTCGCAGCGGTGAGGTCCGCGGAGTCGCCCGTCGTCGGCATCGATGCGATGTACGTCGCGAAGAACTTGCCGGGGCGCGACACGTGGTCGGACTGGATCGACATCATGTCGTCGAGCGAGACGTTGCCGCTCGCCGCGAGCGCCGCTTCGATCCGCTCCTGGATCCGCGTCGCGCGGAAGCCCGTCGAGTCGTCCCAGTCGAAGCTGAGGTACGGCGGGTGCGCGAGCGGGTTGTTGTCGTCGCTGACGCCGATCGGATCGGCGTTCGCGGTGAAGTAGTAGCCCTTCGCCGGATCTTTACCTTGCGGCAGCTGATCGTCGGGGATCCAGCATGCGGCCGGCAGTGGCGTCGCAGTGGCACTCGCGCAATCGGCGATGCCGTCACCCCACTCGGCGCTGCCGTCCCCGGGAAGCGGGAACCACGGTGGCTTGAGGTTCGCCGGCGCCGTCACCCGGGCATCGGCGAAGTTGCGGACCGGCACGAGCGCGTGCGGGTCGTAGGCGATGTGACCTTGATCGTCGGCGAGCACGAAGTTCTGCGCGCCGGTCG
>JBDUAS010000311.1:0-7767 GCA_040004535.1 Deltaproteobacteria bacterium | reverse complement strand
GCAGGCCGCTGATCCGATACTGGCGCATGATCCCGAGCGCCTCTTCGAGCGTGCGAGTCGGCGAGATCGTCAGCGGATCGACGACGATGCCGGACTGCGCCTTCTTCACGCGGCTGACCTCGCGCGCTTGCTCTTCGATCGTCAGGTTCTTGTGGATGAACCCCATGCCGCCTTCGCGCGCCATGCGGATCGCGGTCGCGGACTCGGTCACGGTGTCCATCGCGGAGCTGACGAGCGGCATCCGCAGCGGGATCGCGGGAGTCAGTCGGGTGGTGACGTCGACGTCGCGCGGGATGACCTCGCTGAAGGCGGGCACGAGCAGGACGTCGTCGAAGGTCAGAGCCTCGCGAAGCTTGTCCTCGATCATGGCGCACCTTAGTAGAGGGGTCTGACCGCCGCAACTGGCGATCTCGGCCGGCAATCGAGTAGACGGGCCCCACCCATGGGGAGTCCAACCCCATTAACAACATGCGCAACGCTCTGTTTTCACCGTTCTTACCCTGGCACCGATGTTGATGTTCCCGCCGACGGGTAACCCATGCGTAACGCCTGGCTTCGAATTGGTTTGGTGCTGTCGATCGGCTGCTTCACCGCCTGCGTCGGTAAAGCACCGCCGAACGGGAACAACCCCGATGGCGGAGGCGGAGGTGGTGGAGGAGGCGACGACGGTGGAGGCAGCGGAAGCGCGGTCACCGAACAGGTCGTATCCGGCATGGTCATGGACTACTTCACCGGGACCGCCCTCGCGGCCACCGCGGTCACGACCGACGGCCTGACCCCGGCCGCCGCGGCGACCAGCGGCGCCGATGGCTCGTACACGCTGACCATCCCGGTCGGCTCGAAGCTGTTCGCGACCACGTCGCGCGGCAACTACCGGACGACCCGGAGCGCGGCCATCACCGTCACGGATCAGCCGGTCACCCAGAACCTCTACGCCGCCGCGAGCGCGGATGTCGCGCGCCAGTTCACGTCGGTCGGCGTCGCTCAGACCACCGGCACCATCATCGCGGCGGAGGTCCAGAAGAACAACGGCGATCCCTATGCGGGCCTCCCGCTCACCGCGTTCACGCTGGTCGACAGCGCGAACGCCCCGGTGCCCGGCATCTCCGGCCCGTTCTTCTTCGGCGCGGTCGGCGATCTCGATACCGCGGTCACCACGTCGACCGCGTACGGCACGCCGCCGCGCGTCCGCGTCGCGTTCCTCAACGTCCCTGCCGGCACGTTCACGCTGAACACCACGTTCACCGACGGCATGGGGAATCCTAAGATCAACTCGACGACGATCATCGTCGATGCCGGCGGCGCGACACTCGCGCTCAACGGCGGACTCTCGGGCGGCGCGACCGCGACCCCCCCGATCACGGATCCGCTGTTCGCGACCGACATCTACCCGCGCTTGCAGACCGCGGCGAAGGGCGGTCTGGGCTGCGCGAACTGCCACACCGCGAACGGCCCCGCAGCGGTGCTGCCGTACGACGGCACGCCGACCGCGACGCTCGCCGCGATCAAGGCGGCCGCCGGGGTGATCAACCTGGCCACGCCTGCCACGTCGTTGTTCCTCACGAAACCGCTCTACGAGATCACGCCACCGCAGAACCATCCGAACGCGACGTTCCTCGACGTCAACGACACGAACTACAAGTTGTTCTTGTTGTGGATCACGAACGGCACGAAGCCGTAGCGGTTCTGCATCGGGTGTGCGCTGCGTGCTCGAGCACGCGAACGACAGTCGAATGACGACGGCGAGTTAGCGCGGCGCAGCGCTTGCTCCGCGTGATCGCATGCTGAAATCGATCGCCCTTGCCGCCGCGCTCCTCGGGTGCGTGGCGGTCCTTCCGGGTTGCGCCGGAGAAGCGTACGTCGTGTCCAGCGATCCGCCGGCCCCGCGCGAAGAAGTCGTGACGGCTCGCCCAGGATATATCTACGTCCACGGCAACTGGCATCGCGATGGCGGCCAATGGCGCTGGCACGAGGGCCACTACGAGTCCGCGCGGCAGCATCAACGCTACGTCGAGGGCCGGTGGCAACGTAACGGCGATCGCCGGGTCTGGGTCGAAGGTGGCTGGCGCGCCGAGGGCGGCGTCTCGGTTCGATAGGAGCTTTGCCTAACTGCTAGCATTCTCGAATGGTCCGAAGCGCCGGGCTCGTGTTGCTGCTCGGTTCTCTGATCTCCGCCGGCGGGTGTGTGCTCGCCGGTGATGCGGGTGTGTTCACCCAGCCGACGCTCGAGCCGAAAGGCGGCTCGGTCACCGGCCGGCTCGCGATGGGCGGTGGCGGCACGAGCACGAGCGAGAACTTGCTCTCGATCGGCATCGACACGCGCGTCGACGTCGCGAGTGGAGGCAGCCGCTGGACCGCCGGTGCGAGCGCGCTCGGCGGCATCCGAATCGCGAAGCCGTGCTTTCTGACCGGGCGGGTGGGCTTGTGGAAGGCGATCGTATCGGGCGCCGACGAGGCGAGCGTCGTGCCGACGTTCGAGCTCGGCGGCTACGTGCCACTCGAAGAGCGGTTCGACGCGAAGCATCCCGAGCACGGTGCCAGTAACGAGGGCGTCGTGTTCGGCGTCGGCGAGGATCTCGACCACGCGAATTACTTCACGGTGTTCGTCGGCTACGCCCTCTTCATCGCGCCCGGTATCTGAGCGTATGCTGCGGCCGTGATCGATCGGGCGAGCTCGTGAGGGTCGCGGTGCTCGGTGCGGGTGCGATCGGTTGCTGGGTCGGCGGCCGGCTCGCCGCTGGCGGCGTCGACGTCACGCTGATCGGTCGACCGCGCGTGATCGACGAGCTGCGCGATGGGCTCACGGTCACCGAGCTCGGCGACAAATCCTGGACATCGAAGCCGGCGCTCGCGACCGAGCCGAGCACGGCGCGAGATGCCGACGTCGTGCTGGTCACCGTGAAGAGTGCGGCGACCGCCGCGGCGGGTGCGGAGCTCGCCGAGATCCAGAGCGAGGCGATCATCGTCAGCCTGCAGAACGGCGTCCACAACGCCGAGGTCCTGCGCGCCGCCCTACCCGGCCGCATCGTGCTGGCCGGCATGGTCGGCTACAACGTCGCGTGGGTCGGGCCTGGTCGCTACCACCGAGGCACGTCCGGCGAGATCTTGGTCGAGGCGCACCCCGCAGTCGAGCCGTTCCTGATCGCAGCCAAGCGCGCCGAGCTCGCGCTCGAGGCGCGCGCTGACATGCCTGCGGTGCAGTGGGGCAAGCTCGTGATGAACCTCAACAACGCGATCAACGCGCTGTCGGGCAAGCCGCTGTTCGAGGAGCTTTCGGATCGGGACTTCCGGCGCTGCCTCGCGGCCGCCCAGCGCGAGGCGCTCGACGTGCTCGCGATGGCGAAGCAACCGGTCGCGAAGCTGCTCGCGTTGCCGCCGCGCTGGGTCGCGCGGATCCTGCCGATGCCGGACTGGGCGTTTCGCCGGATCGCGACCCGCGTCGCGTCGGTCGATCCGCAGGCGCGGTCGTCGATGCAGGACGACTTTCGCCACGGCCGAGCGACCGAGATCGACTTCTTGCAGGGCGAGATCGTGGCGGTCGCGCACCAGTACGGCCGCGCCTCGCCGATCAACGCGAAGCTCGTCGAGCTCGTTCGCTCGGCCGAGGCCGGCGGCAAGCGCGACTTCACCGGCGCGGAGCTGTGGGCGCAGCTCCGCGCGACCTGATCACACGAGATCAGGAACCGCGGCGCTCGCCGCGGCGCACGTAGGCTGCCTCGCTTCGAGCGCGGCGAGCTCGCCGCGCAGGTCGACCAGGATCGCGTGTGCTCGAGCGCGTTGCTCGATCACGGCCGCGAGCTGGAGCCGTTCCCTGGCGATCGCTGCATACTCGGCGTCGAGAGCGGCACCGACCGCAGCTGCCTGGCGGTCGCACGCGGCGACGAGCTGCGGCGCGAGCGCCTGCTCGATCGCCGCATGAAGCCGAGGCTCGACATCGAGTAGCTCCGCCGTCGCGAGCTCGCGCAGCTGTTCGATCTGGACGTGCGCCTTCTCGCGGACCTCGGTGCGCCGGGTGTCGAACGAGCGGAACAACCCGCCGAGCCACTGGCCGGAGAGCTTCGCGATCGGCGTGCTCGACAGCCGCGGTAGCACCTCGAGCGCCGGAAGCACCGGTGCCTGCCGCCGCGCCGACCCGGCGTCGGGGAGGCCCCGTTCGACCAGCGGTGCGATCAGCATCGGGTAGAGGTCGTGCGCGCTGCCGCCTCCGCCACCGACGACGAGCGTGCGGGTCTCGTCGGCGATCCGCTGGAGCGTCGCCGCTGCGGTGGTCTCGATCCGCGCGATGGTCTCCTTCAAGGCGTCGTTCGTGGTGCAGCCGACGATGCCACTGATCCAGTCTTCGCCGAGCGCGGCGAGCTCCGCGCCGAGGTGCACCGATGCGTGCTCGATCACCGCGTTGACGCTGGTGACGATCTGCGGGCGAACCAGCGCGAGTCGTTCGGCGATGAACGCCGACGCATCCGCGATCCGGTGGGCCTCGATCGCCCTGATCCGCGCGTCGAACGAGCTCTCGGCATGCGCGAGCTCCTTGTCGAGCGTCGCGACCGCGAGCGCGATCGTCTTGCACGCGCGGCGCGCGAGCTTCATCGCCCGCGCCGCGGATGCGAACGCGCCGAGCCCGACGAGCGCGTCGTAGCCGCCGATCGGTTCCCCACCCGGCGCTCGGATCGACCCACCCGCGACGATCACCACCGCGTCGAAGCTGGCCCCCGTCGCCCCGAGCTCGCAAAGGTCGACGCCGGCATCGAGCCGATCGCTCGTGACCTCGAGCTCCAGCTCGACGACATCGCCCGCCGCGGCCAGCGCACGAACGGCGCCGGCATACGCGGCCGCGTCGCGCTCGGTGTGCTGGCTCAGGTCGGCGAGCTCGCCGTCGACCACCCGCGCTGCATCGCGCGCCAGCTCGACCGCCTCGGCGGCGCCGGCGCGCTGCGCGAGCTCGCGACGGCGCAGCCACGTCAGCAGCCACCAGATCGGCCACAACGAGACGCGCCAGCCGGTGGGCCGCGTTCGCACGAAACCCGGAACCGCCGCGGCCGCGCGCTCGAGCGCGACCTCTCGGGTCGCGAGCTCGGCGCGTGCATGGTCACTCCGGTGAAGTGCGTCGCGCTCGGCCGCGGCATCCTCGTCACGGTGGACGACGAGCGCGTGCTCGACCACGGAACCGTCGTCTCGCCTCCCGCGCACGCGCACGGCCGACCCTCGCCGGATCCGGATCGGCGGGCCACCGGGTGCACGCTTCACGAGGACGGGCGTGCCGTGCAACGCGTCGATCAGCGCGGTCCGCGCGGCGAGGTCATCGCCGTCGAGGCCGACCTCGCGGGGCTGGCGCGCCCACACGCTCTCGCTCCGGATCGCGAGATCCGGAATCGACGCGATGTCGCGCAGGCCATCGAGCGCGCGCCGCGTCTGCTCGAACAGAGGATGCTCGTCCGATTCTCCCACTACGCGGCCCATAGTGCGACGCCGAGCGCCGCGACTATCGAGCCTACCAGCAAGCCGTCGAGAAAACGCCCGTAGCTCTGCATCCGCGCGCGCAGCGGTGCTTTCGTCGCGTGGTCTTCGAACGGCAGCTCGACCCGGCGAAGCTGGCGGACCATCGCATCGAAGCGATCCCAATCGCGCGCACCGAGGAACCACGTGCCGCCGCCGTTTCGTTCGAGCGTGACGCCGTCCTTCCAGACGTGCGCGGTCTTCAGCCGCGACGCGTCCTGCGTGAAGTTGAACGACTCCCAGCCCCAGCGCACGCCGTCGCGCGTGACCTCGAGCCTCGCGGAGCGAACGATGAAACCGAGCAACGCGAACATCGCGAATGCGACCGGCAACACGACCTGGGTCGACGAGTGGCGGTGATACGGATGGCGCGACACGAACCCCCACGTGATGCCGCCGAGGACGATGACCGCGATCACCGAGATCCGCGCGAGCCAGCGCGCACCGCGAGGAGCGCGATACATCGCGAGCGCGGTGCCGCGCAGACCGATGCCGGGTGGCAGATCGATCGCGCTCATCGCGGCACCGCATCCTGGTCGACCGCGGCGCGAAGGCGCGCGATCAACGCGTCGCGCTCGGTCGCGTCGGTGATCCGCTGGCCGCCACGCATCACGTAGAACACGTCGGCGACCTTCTCGCCTTCGGTCGAGATCTTCGCGAGCGAGATGTCGAGCCCGAGCTCGGCGAGCGTGTGGGTGATCGCGTAGAGCACGCCGACGCGATCGCGCGTCGCGACCTCGACGATCGTGGCCTGGGTCGAGTCGTCGTGGAGCTTGATCTCGGTCGCGACGCCGGGCGTGACCCGCGGCGGCAGACCACTCGGCGGCCGCCGCCGTGCGATCAGATCGGCGACCGCACGCGGATCGGGGCGCGCCGCGAGCAGCGCACCCAGGTCGTCGAGGAGGCGCTTCCAACGTGGATCGTCGTCGGAGATCGCCTCGCCTTTCAGATCGCGGACGAAGAACACGTCCATGATCATCGTGCTCGTACTCGATGTCGTCGTGTGTCCGAGGATCGCGCCGAGCACATCGACGCGATTCGCGGTCAACGCACCGGCGATCGCAGCGAGCACGCCCGGCATGTCGGGCGCGACGATCGCTAGCTCGGAATGTCCCTTCATCGGGAAGCAATGGACCTCGAGCCCGACCCTCGGCTCTCGCGCGGCCGCGACCGCCGCGAGCTTCGCGTGCCGCACCGCCTGACGCGGCGTGAGCTGGACGAACAACCGAGGATCGATCCCGTCGAGGATCGTGCGCGCGGCCGGATCGTCGAGCTCGGCGCGTGCATCGTGCCTCGCACCCTCGTCGCTGCCGGCCTCGCCGCGAAAGTGCGTGCGCGTACGCACCATCAGCTCGCGCAGGAGGTCGTCCTTCCACGCCGACAGGTTATCCGGCGCGGTCATCGCCGCATCGCACAGCGTGAGCAAGTAGAGCTCGGCGAGCCGCTCCTCGGTTCCGACCTTGTCGGCGAACCGCTCGATCACTTCCGGATCGGCGAGGTCTCGACGCTGCGAGAGATGCGACATCGTCAGGTGCTGGCGGACCAAGAACTCGACCGTCTCGATCTCGTTCGCGTCCAACCCGAGCTTCCGCGCGACCTCTGCTGCGATCACGGCGCCCTTCTCGGCGTGGCCCTTGCCGAGTGGCTTGCCGACATCGTGGAGCAACGTCGCCAGCAGCACCGGCGCCGGCCGCACCGTGTTCCACACTTCGGTCGCGAGCGGATGCTCCGCCGCGAGCTCGCCGCGCGCGATCCGCTTCAGCATGGCGAGCGCGAGCAGCTGATGCTGATCGACCGTGTACACGTGATAGAGGTCGTGCTGGACGCGCGCGGTGCACGGTGCCCAACCCGGCATCACCGCACCGAGGATGCCTAGCTGGTGCATGAGCTCGAACATCGACGGCACGCCTGCATCGCGCAGATCGACGAGCGCGTCGCGCACGAGCCGCGCCGCTGCAGGATCGGTCGCGAGCGGCGCCGGATCGCGCGCGAGCTGTTCGGCGACGAGCTCCTTGGTGTCGCCGTGGATCGGTAGCTTCCTGGCGACGGCGACGCGGAACAGCTGGACCATGTCCGCGGGCCGCTCGGCGAACCGTTGCGCGTCCTTCACCGCGAGCTCGCCGTTGACCGTCTGTAGCGTCTCGTCGATCACCTGGATTCGCGCGCGCCCGCGCGGCGGCACGCGTGCGGTCTCGAGCAGGCGTTCGGCGACCTGGACGACGCCGCGCGCGTGCAGGTAGTAGTCGCGCATCAGCGCCTCGACCGCCGGCGCGA
>JBDUAS010000566.1:0-2335 GCA_040004535.1 Deltaproteobacteria bacterium | reverse complement strand
TCGACGACACCGCGGACGATGTTGACGTTCGAGCTCTCGAGGACTCCGCTGCGCACCTTGGGCAGCTCTCCTCCACTTGGCGTGCCAGACGCGGAGAACAGCGATCCGCCTTCCCGCTTCAATTGAGAGGGGGCGAACCGCGTCAGCGCGAGCTTGCCGACGCTGGTGCCGTCGGCATTGACGTCACCGTCGGCAGAGATCGTGATGGTCTTGGCGTCGGGCGGCAGCGCGATCGGCTGGTGGCCCGGGCCCATCACCTGGAAGCCGTCCTGGGTGACGAGCTGATTGCTGGCGTTGAGCTGGAAGTTGCCGGCGCGGGTGAAGCGCTGGCCTTGCGGGGTCTTGACCTCGAACACGCCATCGCCTTCGAGTGCGACATCGAGGGGATTGTCGGTCTGCATCAGCGCGCCGTTCGTGCCGTCGACGGCATGCGCGGTCGTCGTCTGCACGAGCGCGGTGTCGGCAGACTTCGCGGTGCCGAGCGCTTCCCGGAACGAGACGCGCTCGCCCTGGTAGCCAGCGGTCGACGCGTTCGCGATGTTATTCGCGGTCGCGTCCAGCGCCACCGATTGCGCGACGGCGCCTGCAGTCGCGATGTAGATGCCGGAGCTCACGGGACCTCCTCGAGCTCCCCGTCGATGTTGCCGCCGGAGATGATCGACCGCATGCGAGCGATCGCGCGGCCGTGGAGCTGGCACACGCGCGAGCGAGTGATGCCCATGACCTCCCCGATCTCGGTGTAGGTCAGCTCCTCGGTGTAGTAGAGGTTCAGGATCAACAGGTCGCGTTTCTCGAGCTTGTCGAGCGCGGCGCGGACCTTGGCCTTCGCGCGGTGTTGCGCGAGCTGGACCTCGGGGGACGCTTCGTCGCCCGTGGGCATCAGCGAATCGTCGTCGAGCTCGAGCGCGCCGACCGAGACGTGGACGATCTGCTCGAGGTTCTGCTTGTACTCTTCGAGCGTGACGCCGAGCGCCGCGGCGACCTTGTCGTCGGTCGCTTCACCGTGTTGAACCTCGAGGTTCTGGATCACGTCGCCGATCTTGCGGGCCATGCGGCGCATCCGGCGCGGCATCACGTCGCCGCGGCGGAGCTCGTCGATGACGGCGCCGCGGATCCGCTTCTCGGCGAACGACAGGAACGGCTCCTGGCGCGTGTCGTCGTAGCGTTCGGCGGCTTCGGCGAGGCCGATCATGCCGGCGGCGACGATGTCGTCGCGCGAGATCCAATCCGGGCAGCTCCGTGCGATACGCAGCGAGATCCGGCGTGCAATCTCGACGTGCTCGGTGATGAGCTTGTCGCGATCGTGGGTGTTCGACTTGAGTTGTTGAGCGTAGGCCTTCATCGAGAGACTCCTTGCGCGCGAGCGCGCCACCACGTCGTCGGTTGGCTCGCGAGCGAGCCGAGTGCTTTGGCAAGTTGACGAATCGCACGTGCGGCGGGGGACTCCGGCGCGTGCACCAGGACAGGAACACCGACCTGCGCCGCTTCGGCCACCGACGGATCCGAAGGGATCGGCGGCAACACGGTCAGCTCGAGATCGAGAAAGCGATTGACGAGTGCGGACAGCCGCGCGGTGACTTCATCTGCATGCGCGCGCGACAGCACGCGGTTGGGAACGAGGTATGCGTGTTTCATGCCTTGCTCGACCGAGAGCACCTTCAGGCACGCGTACGCGTCGGCGATCGAGAGCGGCTCTGGGTTGACGACGACGACCGCGTCGGAGGCCGAGCCAGCGAACATCGTCTGGACCTGGCCGATGCCAGCAGCGACGTCGATGACGAGCGTGTCGAACTGATTCGCGAGCGACTCGACGAGGCTCATGATCTTCTCGAGGCCGGCCTTGCCGAGCGTCGAGAGCAAGTAGGAGCCGTTGAGTGCGGGCAGGAGCTCGATGCCATGCGCTTGCACGAGCACGTCCTGGAGGTCCGCGCCGCCGAGTGCATCGAGCAGGCTCTTCTCCGGCGCGACGCCCAACAACAAATTCAGGTCAGCCATGCCGAGGTCGGTGTCGACCATCAGCGTCTTGGCGCCCATCTGCGCGTACGCGACGGCGAGGTTGACGGCGAGCGTGCTCTTGCCGATGCCACCCTTGCCGCCGGTCACGGCGAACGCGCGCCGCTGCTTCGGAAGAGTGGCTTCTGGCTGCTTGCCGCCGCGCAGAACGCGAAGTGTGTGTGCCTGATCAGACATGGGTTTGCTTAGGCGGCCTGGGTGCGAGTACGTGCGAGACCTGCGGTGGCGAGCTCCTGGACGCGAGCCGACGTGGGCTCTTCGATGTCCTCGGGAACTGACTGGCCGGTGGTCACCCAAGTGATAGGTAGCGAAAGTCGTGCCG
>JBDUAS010000565.1:0-2352 GCA_040004535.1 Deltaproteobacteria bacterium | reverse complement strand
TCGCGATCGACTGGAAGTCCGACGATCCGAGGATGTGATCGATCTCCGGGATGTCCTTCACGAGATCGTCGGAGTAGCGCTGCGCGAGACAGCCCGTGACCACGAGCTTCGCGGTGCCGGCCTTCTTGAATTCGGCCATCTCGAGGATCGTGTCGACGCTCTCTTCTTTCGCGGCGTCGATGAACGCGCACGTGTTCACGACGATCACGTCCGCGGCTTCGGGCGCATCGACGAGCGCGTGGCCGGCCGCTTCGACCTGGCCGAGCATCAGCTCGGTGTCGACCTGGTTCTTGGGGCAACCGAGGGACACGAAGTAGATGCGTTGCGACGCGGTGGACATCAAAGGGGCGCAGTCTGATCTGCCACCGCCGGGGTGTCAATCACCGATAAAAAGCCCAGCGTTACTCGTACTTCGACCACTCGACCGGCCCGGCGAGCAGGAGCAGCGTCTCGGCCGCGCCGACCTCGACGTCGGTGTCTTGTGGATTCGCGAGCTCCCCCAGCAACGGCGCGAACAGATCCGAGTCGGGCTCGGCATCGAGGTGGCGCAACCAGCGCGCCGCCTGGACCCGCAGTGCGGAGACCTGGAGCTGCTTGACCAGGGTCGGACGCGCCGACTGATCGTGCGCGTTCACGAGCGCCGCGGCCGCGTCGGCGTTGAAGTGCGAATCGTCGAGCAGCTTGTGGAGCTCGGGCATGACGTCCGCCTGCCCCGCGTAGCCGAGCGCGATCGTCGCGATCGCCTTGTCGTCCGAGCTCGCCTTCGGATCGGTGTGCACGGTCTGGAACACCTTGAGTCCGCGCGGGTCCGCCGCCAGCGCGAGCTGCTTCGCGACGCCGATGTGAAACTGCGGATAGTCGAGGTACTGAGCGAGTGCGTCGGGCGCGCGCTTGTCGCCGAGCTGGCGCAGTCTCGTCGCCGAATCGATCCGGTGGTCGCGGTTCTGATCGTAGAGCTCTTTGACCAGATCCTCGACGGCGTGCTTGTCGCCGGCGCGTGCGAGATCGTAGAGCAACTCGATCTTGGTCGTGACGCTGGTCTTCGCCGGATCCTTGGTCTCGGACGCGAGCGCCGCCTGGAGCGCGACAACCGCCGCCGGGTCGCCCGTCCGTGCGAGTGCCGCCGCAGCATGGCGCACGATCCGCGGCGAGCTCGTCGCCATCATGGTCGACAGCACCTGCTTCGCGCGCGCGATCGCGATCTCGGGAGTCGGTGGTGACGGTGCCGCATCGGCGACCACGACCGGCGCAGGCGCCTCGTGCGTCGCGTGCGAGATCGCCGCTTGCGAATCGCGCTTCAGCAACGAATCGAGATAGCCGAGCTCGTACGCCGCGAACGCACCGCCGCCGAGCATCAGAAGGATCACGACCGCGATCCAACCCTTGCGGCCGCGCGGCTCGTCGTCGGCGGAGACGTAGTCGTCGACGCGACCGGTATCGGCGATCTGGATCGCTCCGCTCGTCTGGGATCGCGCAATCCGCGGCTCGGAGATCCGGGTGTCGCGCGCATCCGGCGCACTCGTCACGACGCCCGACGCGGGCTCGTGCACGATCTCGATCACCGGGCCGCTGTCGTACGTCGCGTCGTGCATCGCGATGCCCGCCGCGGGCGTCCGCTTCTTCTTCTGAGTCTCTACCTTCGCACCGCCTTCGGCGCTGCTACGCGTCGGGCGTCCGCCCAACTTGTCTTCCTCGGGGATCCGGAACGCCGGCTCACTCGCGGCGCGCGGCTTCGGCTTGGCCACCGCGGTCGGCTTGGTCTCGGCCTCGAGCGCGTGCTCGCGGCTGCAATACGACACCACTTTGCCGTCGCGGACGCCGACTGCGGGCGCGCGCAGCGGATCGACCGGCTTTCCACAGACAGGACAATTCATGGCAGGGCGAGCACCGCGCCGTCACCGAGGTCGGCGCGCAGATCATCGATATACCCGAGCAGGTGGTCGCGGCGAGCGAGGAGCGCGTGAATCTCCTCGGGCCGGAGTAACGGCGCGAGTGGATCGTCACTGCTCTCCATCGCGTGCGCCACCGACGCGTAGGTCAACGTGCGCAGCCGCGCGACCAGCTTGCGCGAGAACTTCGAGATCCGGTGCAGGGGGTTGAGGTTCGCCTCGTGCCCGAAAGTGAACTGCGAGAACGACAGCGTGTTGTCCATGAAGAACAACGTCTGGTGATCGGCGGAAGACTTCGTGTTGTTGCCGGACCACCGATCGGAGTTGTCGATCAAGACGTCGAATACGATCATCGTCGACAGCTGCGCCATCGTGTCGAGCTGATCCGGCGGCGTCGGCTCGTCGGCCTGGAGGTACTGGACCCACTCCATCATGCCCTCGGGCTCGTCGAGGCGATGCGTGC
>JBDUAS010000564.1:0-2352 GCA_040004535.1 Deltaproteobacteria bacterium | reverse complement strand
CACCTCGGCGTGACGATCCAGGCCGACATCATCAAGCAGAAGCTCCCCGAGGGGAACGGCGGCTACAACGACCCCGCGCTGAAGGGCTTCGGCAAGACCAGCAAGAAGGTCTACTCGGACCTCACGACCGACAACTTGATCGACCTCACCCGCTGGCAGCTCGCGAACTGTTACATGGGCCGGATCGGCCTCATCAACTCGGGCGGCGCGTCGGGCGATAACGACCTGCGCGACTCGGTCACGACCGCCGTCATCAACAAGCGCGCCGGCGGCATGGGGCTCATCCTCGGTCGCAAGGCGTTCCAGAAGCCGTTCAAAGAGGGTGTCGAGCTGCTCGATGCGGTCCAGGACGTCTACCTCTCCAAGGACGTCACGGTCGCCTAGTGAAGCGGCTCGGCGAGCTTCTCGTCGACGCAGGCGGTCTCGACGCTGGAGAGCTCGAGCAGGCGCTGCGCGCACAGATCGTGTGGGGCGGTCGATTAGGAACGAACCTGATCGAGCTTGGCTTCATCGATCTCGACGAGCTGTCGCGCGTCCTCGGCAAGCAGCGCAAGATGCCCGCCGCGCTCGCGCACCACTTCGACAAGGCGGACGCGAAGCTCCAGCACCAGCTGCCGGCCGAGCTCGCGGACAAGTATCTCGTCGTCCCCCTGCTCCATCTCGCCGACGGCCAGATCGCGCTCGCCAGCATGGATCCGCTCGATGCCGATGCGCTCGCGGAGATTTCGGCCGCGCTCGGCGTCGGACCACAGGCGCTCGTGTGCTCGGTCGCGGCCGAGCAGCGCATGCGCTACCAGCTCGAGCGCGTCTACAACATCAAGCGCAACGCGCGCTACCTGCGCTCGCGCGGCGGCACGATTCCACCGTTCCCGGTGTTCGGCGACTTCGAGACCGAGCCGGACTCCGAGGTCGAGATCCCGATCGAGTGGGAGGATCGCGGTGAAGAAGCCGAGCCGGCCGGGGCCGGAGAAGCGTCGGAGCCGGTCGCGACCGAGACCGGCCGGATCGCGATCTCGCGCGCCGACACCGACGCGCTCGCCGCCGCGATCGAGCAGGCCGCGCAAAGCGCTGCGACGGGCGCGTCGAGCGGCGCCGAGCCCGCCGGGCGCGATCGCCGCCAGTACGTGCGCACGCTCGGCGACGACGATACGGCCAACGCCGGCGCACCAGCGACCGCGCCGCGCAAGCGGGACTCGACCCGGCCGAAGAAAGCGCTCGGCCGGATCGCGATCCGTAAGGTGGCGATCACGCCCGCGGGGGGGGCCGCACCGATGGCCAGCGGCGCACCGGCGGCAGCCGAGGAGCGCGATGCCGATACGCTCGCTTCCGCGGCGCGCCTGATCCGGCGCAGCCCCGATCGCGATCGGGTCGCCGAGCTCGTGATCGACGCGCTCGTCCGGTTCGCGCCGGCCGCCGAGGCGGGGATGTTGTTCGTGATCCGCGGCGGCAGCGCGACCGGCTGGAAGCACTACTGCCGGACCGGCGCGGATCAACCGGAGCTCGCGGTGCCGATGGATCAACCGGGGCTCGTGCCGCGCGCGGCCGAGACCGGCTCGACGGTGCGTGGCCTCGCGAGCGAGCTCGGCGCGATCGACGCGCGGTTGTTGAAAGCGCTCGGCGCCGGCGGCGAGCTCGCGGTCGTGCCGATCGCGATCGCGGGCAAGGTGATGTGCCTGCTCGTGGTCGCGCTCACCGCGGGCGCGACGCTCGGCCCCGTCGAGACGGTCGCGACGTCGGCCGGAACCGCGTTCGCGCGCCTGATGCGTGACGCCGGTCGCTAGGCTTGTGGTACATGTGCGACGAGCCATGACCGAGGAAACTCCGACCCGCGGCGGCGTGAAGAAGCACCGCCACGATCTAGGCCAAGAGGATCACGGCTCCAAGCTCGCCGTGGGCACGACCCGCGCGATCCAAGGGATGCTGGGCCTGTGGATCGCGCTCACGCTCGTGTTCATCGTCTACGCGCTCGTCGACGCCACGCACTAGCGGCACTAGCATCGGGGCGGCGGATCGGTCAGAGTCCGTTGATCACGGTGCGCGGGGGACTCGCACCGGTGATGACTCATGATCGCGGACGACATCATCAACGAGATTCGCGCGCGCGCGGACATCATCGCGGTGATCGGCCAGCACGTTCAGTTGAAGAAGGCGGGTCGCAACTGGAAGGGCCTGTGTCCGTTCCACGGCGAGAAGACGCCTTCATTCAACGTCAGCCCCGACAAGGGCTTCTTTCATTGCTTCGGCTGCCAGAAGCACGGCGACGTGTTCACGTTCGTGATGGAGCTCGAGGGCAAGAGCTTCGTCGAGGCGGCCGAGCAGCTCGGCGCGCGGTTCAACATCGCGGTGCCGAAG
>JBDUAS010000082.1:0-25780 GCA_040004535.1 Deltaproteobacteria bacterium | reverse complement strand
CGCCCGAAGCCTTTGACCTCGGTGACGGTCATGCCGTGCACGCCAATCTCGGCGAGGCGCTCTTTGACCTCGTCGAGCTTGAAGGGCTTGATGATCGCCTCCACCTTCTTCATGGAGAAGATGTAGCCCAGGGGATGTTTCGCGGTTGTTTCCGGCGCGAAATATCCTCTTCGCCCGGCCCTACTCTTTCAGCTTCGAGCGGAACGCGTCGATCCGGTGCGCGACCTCGTCGAGCGTCGAATCGTTCAGGTGATACTGGACGAACATCGCGAGGTCGCCCCAATCACCGTCGAGGCGACCGCCGTTCTTGGACTTGTAGCCGTCGTACTCGCGCTTGACGGCAGAGAACTTCGAAGCGACGGCGTCGCGCGTCAAAGTGACCTTCGTCGCGACGATCTCGGTTTGCTTGTGCGTCTGCTTGTGGGTCTGCTGGACGTGGGTCTGGTGATTCGTCCGCGGCGTCTCGGTCTTCGCTTCGGTCTTGGCCACGGTCTTCGCGTTGGTCTTCGGGGCAGTCGTCGCCGTCGTGTCGGGGTTCGTCGTCGTCGTGACGTCGGTCTTCACCGGCGCGACGTCGGTCTTGGCATCGGCCGATCCGATCGCGGTGACGATCGGCTCGTGCGCCTTGTCGGGTCGCTCCGGCGGCAGCGCCTCGACCGTCACGTGCTGTTTCGGTGGATCGGCCTTCGCGACCGCTGCGGCGGCCGACTCGTGACCGATGCGCGTCATCGCGAACACGACGACGCCGATCACCAACGCGGCGGCGCCGATCGCGAGCCCGACGACACGCTTGTGATTCGGGCGGATCGACTCGACGTACGAGTCCGGGAACAGCTCCGCTGCGCCCGTGCCGTCCGCGAGATCGATCTCCTGGGTCGGAATCGCCGCGGTCGGCGTCGGCGGCGGTTGCGCCGGCTGCTGCGGCAGCATGTCGGTCGGCGCGGTGGGCGCGCGCGGCTTGCCCGGCGGTTGCGGCGTCAGCGTCCTCGGCAACACCGGCGGTGCGGGTACGACGTGAGCATCGGGTGGCGCGGGCAGCGGCATGTTCGCGAACGCGAAGCTCACGGTCGTGCCGGTCTGCGTCGTGAGCTGGTCGTGGAAATCCTCGAGGTGCGCCTTCGCGACCCGCTCGTGGAGCTCGCGTTGCGCCGTCATCTCCTCGGTGAACAGGTCGCGCATGTACGAGCCGAGCTGGTCCGTCGAGATCGTCGGGTTGACGCTGACCAGGCACTGCTGGATCGAATCGCGGAACTCGGCGGCCGATTGATAACGGTCCTCCGACTTCGGCCGCAGCGCGGTCGCGACGAGGTCGTCGTACGGTGCGAGCACCTTGTCGACGTCCGACGGCAACATGTGCTCGCCCTTCGCGACCTTCTTCGCGAGCGCACGATAGTCGGGCTCGGGGCCGGCTTCGTAGAGCCGCTTGCCGGTGAGCAGCTCGAACAGCACGACGCCGGCCGCGTAGATATCGGTGCGGTGATCGACGATGCCGCCGCGGATCAGCTGCTCCGGCGCCATGTAGCCGAACTTGCCGAAGCCCATCTTCGGATCGGTCGCGGTGCCGCGGATCGCGCTCTTCGCGATGCCGAAATCGATCACCTTGGTCTCGCCCTCGAACGACACGAGCACGTTCGGCGGCGAGATATCGCAGTGCACGAGGTTGAGCGACGCGCCGTCGTTGCTCGTGCGGCGGTGCGCGTACGCGAGGCCATTCGCGACCTCGCGGCCGACGAACAGCGCGAGATCGACGGGCAGCCGGCTCTTGCGCTGGCCGAGCAGCGCGAGCGTGCGGCGAAGATCGCGGCCCTCGACGTACTCGAGACCGAGGAAGTACTCGTCGCCGACCCGACCGACCTCGAAGACCTGCGCGATGTTGACGTGCTGGAGCTTGATCGCGACCTGCGCCTCGTCGACGAAGCGTGAAATGAACTGCGCGTCGGCCGCGAGGTGCGGGAGGACCTTCTTGATAACGGCGAGCTTCTCGAACCCGGCGAGGCCGTGCTTCGCGAGGAAGATTTCGCCCATCCCGCCGCGCGACAGACGCTGGACCAAAAGGTAGCGCCCGAACACCTGGGGCAACCCTTCGACGCGACCCATGGGGCCGGTCTGACCGTTCTCGAGCGCGGGCTGCAAGGAATGACATCCTAACGCGGGTTGGTGGAGGTACAACGATCACTTTCGGTGAACCGGCGATCTGATTGTTTCATGATAAGTTGAAATGATTCGAGAGGTTGTGTATCAGGGGGTCGGTCTGATAGCTTCGCGAGACGCGGATGAGGATCTGGGTCCCTGCCCTTGGCTTCGTCATCGCTACAGCCTCGGCCTGTACGACGTCGGGCTCGCTCGACCTCCAGCTCTCGCTTCCTGATAACCCGGACCTCGCGCCGACCGGCATGACGTCGGTCACCGTGGTCGCGAGCTCTCCGGACTTCGGCACCGTCAGCAGACCGAGCCTCCTCACCGGTAGGACGTTCTCGGCGGACACTCTTCCCATCGCCAAGAACGTCCAGATCGACGTCCTGTTCCACGATGACTCGAACCGGCTGGTCGGCGTCGGCGAGGCGGCAAACCCGATCGACATCGTGGGCGACAAAGATACGAAGGTCTCGATCTCGATGCGCCGGCCGTTCATCTACGCGAGCTCCGGGACGAAGCTCTATTCGTTCGACCCGACGCTCGATCCGCGCAGCACGAAGTTTCAGGGTCAGCTCACCGGCGTCACGGCACCGCAAGTCGCGATCTCGGTCGGCGGCGATCGGCTCGTCGTCGCGTCGACGAACCAGCTCCAGGTCATCGACACCGCCACGAACATGGTGACCGGCAGCCCGATCGCGATTCCGGGGATGATCAAGGACGCGGCGCCAATTCCGAACTCGCACCGCATCGCGGTCGCGCACTCGGCCGGCATCTCGATCGTCGACATCGATAGCGGCACGGTGACGACCGGGGGCAGCGCGTCCGTCGACAAAGTCACGGTCGGCCCCACGCTGGACGCCCGGATGGCCGCGTACGGCCTTGTCGGCCGCATCGCGGCGCCGGCGGGTCCGCTCGACCCGTGCACGGGCACGTCGATGCTGCTGACGATCGATGTCGACTCGCCGGACCCGACTGCGGTCCCCGTCGCGACGGGACAGGCGGTCTCGGCGATCGCCGCATCGCCCGATCAACCGATGCTGTTCGCGGCGCTGCCGTGCACCGGAACGGTCTCGAAGGTCGACAACCTGAAGTTCACCGACGTCGCGACGCTGCCGCGCGCCGCCGTGGTAGCGGTCGCGAACGAGCGCGTCTGGGCTGCGGGCACGAAGCCGTCGACACCCCACTGCGTGGACAGCAGCAACAAGACGGTCACGTGCACCGCGGCCGCGGTCGCGAGTTGCACCGCGAGCAGCGCCATCGGCATCGACTACGTCACGACTGGCGCAAACCTGATCGTACTTTCGATACCGGTCGATGGTAGCAGCGCGCCGACGGAAGTCGACGTGCCCGAGCCGCGCGAGACCATCGTGTCGCTCGACGATATGGCGCGCCAGCACGCGCAGGTCTTGCGCACGCTCGGCATGCAGCCGCTCGACCTCGTGACGTTGCCGGGAGGCCAGTACGTCTCGCTGATCACCAAAAACACCTTCTTCATCTCGGCGCTCGTCGAGACGCCCGGCAATACGGTCATCCTACCGTGCCTGGCGCCGGTCACGTCTGATTGGCTGCTGATGGACATGGCGTCGAGCTCGATCGCGAACCGGGTGCGCACGCAGTGCGTCGCGAACGTGGGCCCAACTCCTCCCGGCACGATCTTTCCGCTGTGGGACTGCGATCCGGCACCCGTCGGTCAGGCCCCCATGCTGGATATGTATCAACCGATCTCGGTCGGCGCGTTGTTCGGAGCCCGGTGAAACTCCTCGCACTGGTCGTGGTGTTGTGCGGTGCTCTCGGGATCGCGCACGCGGATCCGGATCCGAAGCGCAAGGTCGTCGTGCTCGAGTACCGCTCGAGCTCGAGCGCCCTGCCCGGCATCGCGAACAAGATCGTCGCGACGCTCGGCAAGCAAACCTCGCTGCAGTTGCTCGGTCCCGATCAGACGCGCGCGGTGTTCGGCGATCACCTCGAGCAGGCCATCGTGCGCTGCACCGGCGACGCGGAGTGCATCGCGAAGATCGGTGCAAAGGTCGGCGCGCAAGAGGTGCTGCTGGTCGGCATCAGCGAGCTCGGCGACGTGATCCTGACGATGCAGCGGATCGATGTCGCGACGCACACGGTGAAGGCGCGGATCGCGGACTCGCTCGCGAACGGCGCTACGCCCGAAGACGATCAGATCGGCTACTACCTCGCGAAGATCCTGCCGTCCGGCGACTTCATGCGGTTCGGCGTGATCGACATCATCTCGAGCCAGGCTGGGGCGCTCGTCACGATCGGCGGCGAGAAGCGCGGTTCGACGCCGATTCCGTCGCTCAAGCTGCACGCGCCGGCGTCGTACACGATCCGGGTCGAGAAGGACGGCTACGTCCCGTTCGCGACGAAGATCGCACTGCCGGCGGACGGCGAGCTCCGCGTCGAAGCGAATCTGTCCAAGCGCGGTGGTGGCCGCTCCTGGTATGCGCACTGGTACGTGCTGGCGCTCGGCAGCGTGATCGTCGCGGGTGCCGCGGGCGGCACGATCTACTACGCGACGCGGCCGCCACCGGCGACGACGGTTCCGGTCGGCGGCTCGTTCTAGAGCGGCTGGTCGGTCAGGCCGCGGAGCATCACGAGCGCGTCCTCGCCATCGTCCTGGTAGTAGCGCGCGCGGACGTGCACGGTCTTGAACCCGGCGCGCTCGTACAGCGCGATCGCCGCGACGTTCGAGCGCCGGACCTCGAGGGTCGCGAGCGAGCAGCCGGTCGCGATCGCCTGGCGGATCGCGTGGTCGAGCAGCTGCGCAGCGTAGCCGCGGCCACGCAGGTCGGGATGGGTCGCGATCGCGAGGACGTGGAGCTCGGTCGTCACGATCCAGTAGTTGTCGAACGCGACGATCGTGTTGTCGACGCGGCCGACGTCGATCCGAGCCCACTCGCGCTTCAGCTCGCCGGCGAACGTCTCCTTCGGCCAAGGTGCGGGGAACGACAGCCGCTCGATCTCGTCGATCGCGTCGAGGTCGGCTGGCGTCGCCGCCGAGATGATCATTTCACCGCAACGAGCTTCAACATCGCGCGCCACATGTCGTCGATCCCCTCGGCGCTCTGCGCGGAGACCGCGATCGGGTCGCGCTTGAGCCCGAGGTCCTTCTTCGCCTTCATCACCTCGAGCGTGCGCTTGTGCTTCGCTAGCTTGTCGGACTTGGTCAGCGCGACGACCACTGGAATCGCGCGCTCCGCGAGCCACGGGATGAAGTCGAGCTCTTCGTCCTGCACGCCGCGGCGGATGTCGATCAACAGGAGCACTCCGGTGAGCGCGGCACGTTTGTCGAGGTACGACTCGATCAGCGGGCGCCACGACTCGCGCACGTCCTTCTTGACCTCGGCGTAGCCGTAGCCCGGCAAGTCGACGAGGTGGAACTTGTCGTCGATCTCGAACCAGTTGACGAGCCGCGTGCGACCTGGCGTGCGCGACGTCCGCGCGAGGCCGTCCTGCTTGACGAGCGCGTTGATCAGGCTCGACTTGCCGACGTTCGAGCGACCGACCACGGCGAGCTCCGGCTTGCCGGGAGGAGGAAAATCGGACGGCTGTGCGGCCGAGGTGATGAACTTGGCGGAGACTTTCATGACTTGGGGCTTGCCTGGATCGGGTGCGGATTCGCCGTCGGATCGAACGGCGTCGCCTTCGTGCGGCGCTGGTGGCAGGTCGCGCAGGTCGCGGCGCGGAGCTTGGGTTGCGCGAGGTCGACCATGCCGAGCGCGAGCGCGACGGGCTTGTCGCGCATGATGTCGTCCGCTGCGTACGCGGCGCCCGCACCGTGACACGCTTCGCAGCCGACCGCGACCTCGATCGCCATGCCTGCGGGCGCGTCGCCCGTGCCGTGACATGCGAGGCAAGCGGCCTGGGGCTTACCTTCGAACCGCGAGCGCGTGTTCGCGTGCGGTGTGGTTTGCCACGCGGTGAGCTCCTTCGGGTGACAAGCTCCGCACGCGGCGCTACCGGTCCAGTCGCGCCGGCCGGCGTGCGCCGTGGTCACGAAACACAGGAGGGCCAGCCAACGCACGGTGGGCGAAAGCTACCTCACCCTCTCGTCCGCGTGGTAACGGAAGAGACGTGACGACTCACGTCATCGGGCTGACCGGCGGGATCGCGTCGGGCAAGAGCACGGTCGCGAAGCTGCTCGTCGAGCGGGGCGCGATCGTGATCGATGCCGACGCGCTCGCGCGCAAGGTCGTCGAGCCCGGCCAGCCGGCGCTCGCGGAGCTCGTCGCGCGGTTCGGCGCCGCGATCCTCACGGCGGAGGGCCAGCTCGATCGCAAGCGCCTCGGCGCGATGACGCTCGGTCCGGGTGCGGATCCGACCGCGCGCGCCGACCTCGGCAAGATCACGCATCCGCGGATCGCGGCCGCGAGTGCGCGCGCGATCGCCGAGGCCAGCGAGAGCGGCGCGCACGTCGTGTTCTACGAGGCCGCGTTGCTCGTCGAGAACCGCGCGGACCAGGGGCTCGCCGGCCTGATCGTCGTCGCGAGCACCACCGAGGCCCAAGAAGCGCGTCTCGTCGCACGCGACTCGCTCACGCTCGCCGACGCGCGTGCGCGGATCGCAGCGCAAGCTCCGCTCGACGCCAAGCTCGCGGTCGCGACCTGGGTGATCCGCAACGACGGCCAGCTCGATCACCTGAGCGCGCAAGTCGACCAGCTAGTCACCGAGATCGAGGCGAAGCACGGGCGGATCGCGGCACCGGTCGCCAGCTCGTCACCTCGCGCACGCGGCGAGAACCCTAGCGAGTGCGCGCTCGTCACCGGCTTCCCGGCGTTCACCGCGAAGCGGATGATCGCGAAGCTGCTCGCCTCCGAACCGGAGACCAAGCTGTTCGTGCTCGCCCGCGACAAGTTCGCGCAAGGTGCCGCCGCGCTGCTGTCGGAGCTCGGTGCCGGCGCTCGCGCCGAGGTCCTGGTCGGCGACATCTGCGACATGGATCTCGGGCTCGCGAGTCACGAATACCGCGCGCTGTCGAAACAGCTGACGTGGATCCACCACCTCGCTGGCATCTACTTCATGGGCATCGACGACGCGACCGCACGCCGGGTCAATGTCGGCGGGACGCGCACCGTGATCGAGCTCGCGCGCGATGCGGCGCGGCTCGAGCGCGTCGTCCACTGGTCGACCGCGATGGTCTCGGGCAACCGCCATGGCACGATCTACGAGGAGGATCTCGAGGCCGGCCAGAAGTTCCACAACGGCTACGAGCGCACCAAGTACGAGGCCGAGCAGATCGTGCGCAACGCGATGCGCCAGCTGCCGATCACCGTGATCCGGCCGGCCACGATCGTCGGCGATTCGAGGACCGGCGACATCGACAAGCTCGACGGCCCTTACTACTTGATGGTGCTGATCGCGACGAACGCGTCGGGACTGCGCTTGCCGTTGCTCGGTCGCGGCGACCAGCCGCTTCACCTCGTGCCGATCGACTACGTGATCGATGCAGCGTGGCACGTCGCGCGCAGCGCCGGTGCAGCGGGCAAGACGTTCCATCTCGTCGATCCGAATCCGCTGACCGCGCGCGCGGTGTTCGAGGGTGTCGCCGAGCACGCGCACACGGCGGTACCGCGCGGCTCGATCCCGCGGCCGCTCGCGCGCGCCGTGTTGCGCACGCCGGGGCTCGCCCGGCTCGGTCGCGGTCCGCTCGCGTTCCTCGACATGCTCGATCACGCCGTCCACTTCGATCAGACGAACACGGCGAACGCGCTCGCGGGCACCACGCTGCGCTGCCCGCCGCTGGCCGATTATCTGCCGGTGCTCGTCAAGCACGTGCTCGAGGTCACTCGCGATGCGGCGCCGCTCGAGCGCGACGAGGCGATCGACTCGCTGGATTAGATCACTTCGGCTTCGTAGAGGTCGTAGTCACTGTTCGTCGAGCCCGCGAAGTAGATGTGGCAGCCGTCCGCGGAGACCCAGGGGTCGCTTTCGAAGTTGTCCGTCGCCAGATCCTCGAGGTGGTGCGGAGCCGAGAACGGTAGTGCCGGATCGGCGCGAGTCGCATACCAGAGGTCGGTATTGTCGGCGCCGCCTTCATTCGCAGCGTTGATGGTCGAGAACACGATCACGCGCTCGGCGTCGAACAGCGTCGGATCTGCGCTCGGTCCGATCTCGAGCTCGGTGACCGGCGCGGGAACGCCGAACTGCGCGTTCGCACTCGAGCGCGTCGCGAACATGATCTTCTGACCGCCCGCGCTCGGCGCGTAGTACAGGTGCGTCGCGTCGTCGTTGATCCACGGATCGTACTGATCGCTGCCGTCGTCGATGCTCGGCGCGAGCTTCATGTTGTCGGCCGGCGGGAAGTTCTGGCCGCCGCTATCGCGGTGCGAGACCCACACGTCGAAGCCGCCCTTGCTGCCCGTGCGATTGCTCGACACGGCGTACGACAGCTCGTCCTCGCTGATCGCGTACTTGCCCTCGTCCTGCGGACTGCTCACATCCGTCGCGACGACCGGCGTGCCGAAGTCGTCGTCGATCTTCGTGCGGGTCGCGGTCCACACGTCTCCAGCGCCGAGCGAGCCGGGCCCACCGCGATCCGACGAGAACCAGATCTGGAGCTCGTTGTGCGACAGCGACGGATCGCGCTCGGTGTGCGTCGTCGCCAGGGTCGCGAGCTTGTGGCGCGACGTGAAGTGGAGGTTCGTGCCGAACCAGTCGCGCGTGCAGTCGCGCGCGACGCCGGCCTCGGCGCCCGGCCCTGCTTCCTCGCCCGAGCCGGACATCTCGCCGCCGTGGCCACCGTCAGCGCTGGCGCCGGGATGAAACCCGCATCCGCCTAGCAGCACCAACAACCAGAGGCGCATCGCGCCTCCAGTATCTCACTACTCGGCGCTTTCATCAGGACTGTCTTCAGGGGCCTTCGTGCGGAGCCCGGCGCGCTCGAGCAACTTGTACAAGAATTTGCGCTCCAAGCCCGCGATCCGCGCCGCCTGGGACAGATTACCGCCCGCGCGCTTCACGAGATCCTCGAGGTACTCGCGCTCGAACCGCGCGACCAGTGCGTCCTTCGCGGTGTGGAACGGTTGATCGGCCCGAAACGACACGTCCTCGCTCGCCGGTGCGGCCGCGGTCGGTCGCAGCACGAACGGCAGCGATTGAAAATCGTCGTCGGGACCGGCGAGGGCGACCGCGCGCGTGATCACGTTACGAAGCTCGCGCACGTTGCCCGGCCAGTGATAGTGCTCGAGTCGATCGAGCGCCGCGCCGCCTACTTGCTTCGCGAGCTGCCCTGCCCCTGCGCGCTCCAGGAACATCGCGATCAAGCGCGCGAGGTCGTCCTTGCGCTGGCGCAGCGGCGGCACATGAACTTCGACGACGGCGAGCCGGTAATAGAGGTCGCCGCGAAAGCCGCCGCGCGCGACCTCGGCATAGACATCGCGATGCGTGGCCGCGACGACGCGGACGTCGTACTTCTCGCTCTTGCGCCCGCCGAGCGGCGTGACCTCGCCGGCCTCGAGCATGCGCAACAGCTTCGGCTGGAGGCCGACCGGCAGATCGCCGATCTCGTCGAGAAACAGCGTGCCGCCGTGGGCCGCGGCGAACGCACCGATGCGCTCGGTCGCGGCGCCCGTGAACGCGCCCTTGGTGTGACCGAACAGGTCGCTCTCGATCAACGTCTCGGTGCTCGCACCGCAATCGAACACGACGAACGGGCCATTCTTGCGTGGCGAGTGATCGTGAACGCCGCGCGCCATCAGCTCCTTGCCGGTGCCGCTCTCGCCGAGAAACAACACCGGCGCACTCGACTTCGCGGCGCGCTCGAGGATCGCGAACACGTGGCGCATCGCGATCGATCCGCCGTACAGGCCGCCGAACTGATCGTTCGTGGACGGCGGGATCGCGACGACCTCGTCCGCCGGCATCAACTGGACGAGCGTCTTGCCGATCCGCAGCGCGACGCCGGGCGGCGCCACGACCTTGCCGACCGCGACACCGTCGATCACCGTGCCGTTGCGCGAGCCGAGGTCCGTGATCTGGAATCCGTTCGCGGCCGGCGCGATCGAGCAGTGCCGGCGCGACACGAACTGATCCTGAAGGATGACGTCGCAGGTCTTCTCGGTCCCGATCACGATGCCGGCCGCCGGCAGATCGATCTCGAGCCCGCGATCCGGACCGTCGACGACGCGGAGCTGCGCGGAGTGCACGCCGGTGCGCGCTGCCATCGCGTTCGTGACGCGAGTGACGATCACTTACCGAGCTCGCTGCGGATCCGGATCCGCAGCGCGTTCAGCTTGATGAAGCCCTGCGCGTCGCGCTGGTCGTAGACCGAGTCCTCTTCGAACGTGACGATATCGGGGCGGTAGAGGCTGTGCGGCGCCTTGCGGCCGAGCACCGTGATCGCGCCCTTGTAGAGGCGCAGCCGCGCGGTACCGGTGATCGCGCCGGCGATATCGTCTACGAGCCGCTGCAGTGCCTCGCGCTCGGGTGCGAACCAGAAGCCGTTGTAGACGAGCCCCGCGTAGCGCGGCATCAGATCCTGGCGCAGCCGCAGGACCTCGCGATCGAGGGTGATCGACTCGACCGCCGCGCGCGCCGCGTGGAGCACGCTGCCGCCGGGCGTCTCGTAGACGCCGCGCGACTTCATGCCGACGTAGCGGTTCTCGACGAGGTCGACGCGACCGACACCATGCTCGCCTGCGATCTGGTTGAGCTTCGAGAGCAGCGTGACCGGATCCAGCTTGTGGCCGTCGATCGCGATCGCGTCACCTTTCGCGTACTCGATCTCGATCACGCGCGGCTCGTTCGGCGCCTCGCGCGGATCGCGGGTGCGCTGGAACATCTGCGGGTCGGGCTCTTTCCACGGATCCTCGAGCACGCCGCCCTCGTAGCTCGTGTGCAGCAGGTTGCGGTCGACCGAGTACGGCTTGTCGGCCGTCGCCTCGATCGGGATCGAGTGCGTCTTCGTATACTCGATCAGCTCCTTGCGGCCCTTGAACTCCCACTCGCGCCACGGCGCGATGATCTTGATCCCGGGCCGGAAGTGATATGCGGCGAGCTCGAACCGGACCTGATCGTTGCCTTTGCCCGTCGAGCCGTGCGCGATCGCGTCGGCACCTTCGGCCTCGGCGGCTTCCATCAGGCCGCGACCGATGCACGGCCGTGCGAGCGAGGTGCCGAGGAGATACTGACCTTCGTACAGCGCGCCGGCACGCAGCGCGGGCCACACGTAGTCCTTGACGAACTCGTTGCGAAGATCGCGAACGACCGCCTTCTTCGCACCGACGGCGAGCGCCTTCTGGCGCGCTGCCTCGAGGTCCTCGTCCTGGCCGACGTCGGCGCAGAAGCACAC
The DNA here is from genome assembly GCA_040004535.1 of Deltaproteobacteria bacterium. Taxonomy (GTDB): domain Bacteria; phylum Myxococcota_A; class Polyangia; order Haliangiales; family Haliangiaceae; genus JABFXX01. The sequence goes on along the minus strand of JBDUAS010000082.1, from coordinate 14,343 downwards.
GACCTCGCAACCGTAGCGCTCGATGATCCAGCGCACCGCCACGCTAGTGTCGAGGCCACCGGAGTAGGCCAACACCACCTTGCGAATGTCCGACATGGAGGGACGCTAACGCAGGATGCCGCGCAGGAACAGCTGACACAGGTGACGATACGCTTCGAGCCGCGGCATCCCCGAGACGTCGAGAATCTCGTCGATCGAGAGCGTGCCGTCGATCCGTGACAGCAAGAACGCAGCGCGCGGGCTGATCGGCGCGGTGGCGAGCTCGTGGAGCGGCCGCGCGAGCTGCGGCTGGCGCTCGAGGTCGCCGAGGAACAGCTGGAAGATGTTCATGATCGCATCGCGGTTGCGATGGACCAGCTTCTGCGCGAGCGCGGTATCGGGGTCCTCCGACAATGCCATGTCGACGGCCGCGACTGCCTTGTCGAGCTCACCGGCGGCGCTCCACGCGGTCGATCGCTCGATCAGCGCGGTGATCCGGCGGCGCGTGCGGTCCTCTTTCGTCTCGCCATCGGGCGCAGTCCCCGGCGGCTCGATCGCGTCCAGGATCTGCGAGGTCCGCGCGTCGATCGGATCGAACGGCAGCACGATGTCCTTGCGCGTGCCTTCGCTCGAGCCACCGGTCGGCGTCCCCGTCGGCGACGCCTTCTTGATCGCCTTGAGCTTCTGGGTCGAGTGGTCTTCGCGGATCTGGCGCGCATCGCTCTGACGCGTCGGCGCATCCTCGTCGGGAAACACCGATGGTGGCCGCTTCGTCACCGGCTTCGCGCGCCCCGCGTCGGGCATCCGCAGGCCCAGATCTTTGGTCGGCGCACTGACGGCGAAGTCGTTATCACCCGCCGAGCTCGTCATCGCCGAGCCGAGCGGCCGCAGCCCGAGGTCGCGGGTCGATGCGTTCGGCAGCGCGATGTCCTCGTCGTCGCCTTGCTTGGTCTCCGCGCGATCGGTCGGCGTCGCCGCGGGCGGCCGGGTCTGATCCGGCAGCTCGCGCGTCGGGATCCTCGGCGCGGGATCCATCGGCGGCGGTTGCGAGCCGCGCAGCGGCGTGACCCTGCGCGGGCTCGGCAGCGAAGCGATCAAGTCGTCCTCGGTCGGCGTCCGCGTCGGGGGCGGATGAGACGGCGCCGGCGTGCGCGACACCGGCGGGATGCCGCGCGCCGTCTTGCCGAGCTCGCTCGTCGTCGGCTCGCTGCGCCCGGCCCCACCGAGCTCGAGGTCGCCGGCGGGAGCTGCGGCCGGCGGCGGCGCGCTCGGCGTGCGCAATCGAACTTCCAGCGGAGCCGGCGAGAGACCGCTCGGCACGACCGACGGCTTGACGAACCCGAGGTCGCGCTTGCGGATCTCGGTGTCGACGTTACTGAAGCCCGCTGGCGTCGCCTCCAGCCGGAACGCGCCCGAGCCCGAGCCAGTGTCCTCGAGAAACTCGTTCGGCGTATCGCGCTGGGGCGTCTGCTCCGTCGCTTTGCGATCGTCGCTGCCGTACTCCCTCGTGGCCGAGTCGAAGTTGACCTCGGCGGATGGCGCACGTTGTGGCGCAGGCGGCGCGAGCTCGAGCTCGGGCGGCTCGTCGGCTTCGAGCTCGATGTGCTTCGGGGCCAAGTCTGCAGAAATTGTACGCGGTGGCGGCTCGATCCGCCCGCCTGATCGCGTGCGTGCGAACAGTTCGTGGGTCTGCTCTTCTTCGATGAACCAACCCTCGTCGGTCGGCTCCATGTACATCGGCGCGTCCGGCGGCGGAAGTTCGCCACGCGTGATCTCGATGATGTACTCCGGCTCGTCCTCGATCCCGAACGGCGCGGCGCCGTCGGTCGAAATGCCGAGCCCCGAATCGGTCCGCAAGACGTCGTAGTTGACCCGTACGTAATCGACGTAGCTGTTCGCCTGCGCGTTATCCGGATCGATCGCGAGCGCCTGTTCCCAGATCAGCAACGCGCCATCGAGGTCGCCTGTACCGTAGCGGTTCAAGCCCTCCTCGATCAGGCGATCGATGTCGGCCGCAGGTGCCACAGGGTCAGCTTACCCGCGGGTCTTGGAGACGACACCGCGGAACATGTTCAGCGTGCGATTGAGGGCCTCGGTGGCGTCGGAAAGCGCCGTAAGGTCCTTCGCAGCAATCGACTGGCGAGTTCGCTCGACGACGGCACGGGCCTTCTTGACCGCGTCCTGACCGAAGTCAGAGCCCGCGATGATGTCGGTGACCTGCGGGAACAACGACTCGATCTCCTCGAGCGACTTCTCGGCCTGGTGGCGGGCCTTGTCGAACTCCTGGCCGCTGCGCACCTCGACCATGTAGTCCTTGTTCTGATCGATCATCTTCTTGATCTCGTCCTCGGTCAGACCCGAGGTCGCGGTCACGGTGATCGACTGCTCGAGGCCGGTCTCGAGGTCTTTCGCCTTGACCGACACGATGCCGTCGGCCGAGATGTGGAACTGGACCTCGATCTCGACCTCGCCGCGTTGCGCGCGGCGCAGGCCGGTCAGCACGAACTCGCCGAGCAACTCGTTCTCCTCGGCGCGATCGCTCTCGCCTTGGAGCACGAGGATCTTCACCGAGGTCTGGTTGTCCTTGACCGTGGTGAACGTGTGCGACGCGGACGTCGGCACCGTGGCGTTCTGCTCGATCAGCTTATGGAAGTAACCACCGACGATCATGATGCCGAGCGAGTGCGGCGTGACGTCGAGCAAGAGGATGTCACTCTTGTCGTCGGTGAGCGCCGCACCTTGGATCGCGGCGCCGAGCGCGACGACCTCGTCGGGGTGAACGCCCTTGCACGGCTCGAGGCCGAAGAACTCGGCGCACGCCTGCTGGACGCGCGGCATACGGGTCATGCCGCCGACGAGCACGACGTCCTCGATCTGGTTCTTCGCGATCTCCGCTTCTTCGAGCGTGCGCGCGCAGATCTCGATCGTGCGCTCGACGAGATCGCTGGTCAGCTCTTCGAGCTTGTCGCGCGACAGCATCGTCTGGAGGTGGAGCGCCTCGTTGCGGCCGGTCGAGATGATGAACGGCAGGTTGATCTCGGTCTCCTTGACCGACGACAGCTCGCACTTCGCCTTCTCGGCGACGTCCTTCAAGCGCTGCAGCGCCATCTTGTCCTTGCGGAGGTCGATGCCGTGCTGCTTCTCGAATCCGAACACGAGCCAGTCGATGATGCGACGGTCGAAGTCTTCGCCGCCGAGGAACGTATCGCCGGCGGTCGAGATGACCTCGAACACGCCGTTACCGATCTCGAGGATCGAGATATCGAACGTGCCGCCGCCGAGGTCGTAGACCGCGACCTTGCGCTCGATGTTGCGGCCGAAGCCGTACGCCAGCGCGGCGGCGGTCGGCTCGTTGATGATCCGGATGACGTCGAGCCCGGCGATCCGGCCGGCGTCCTTGGTCGCCTGGCGCTGGCCGTCGTTGAAGTACGCGGGGACGGTGACGACCGCCTTCGAGACTTCTTCGCCGAGGTACTCCTCGGAGATCAGCTTCATCTCCTGGAGGATGTACGCGGACACCTCCGGCACGCTGAACACCTGATCGCGCAGCATGATACGGACGTCGTCGTGCGGACCTTCGACGATCCGGTACGGCATGATCTCGAGCGAGCTCCGCACCGCGGCCGAGCCCCACTTGCGTCCGATCAACCGCTTCGCGGCGTAGACCGTGTTCTCCGCGTTCGTGATCGCCTGGCGTTTGGCGATGTGACCCACCAACCGCTTCCCGTTCTCCGCGATCGCGACCATCGACGGCGTGGTCTTGTACCCGCCGCGGTTGGGGATCACGGAGGGCGTCCCATCTTCGACAATCGCCACGCACGAATTCGTCGTACCCAGGTCGATGCCGATCACCTTCTCAGCAGCCATGCACCGGTCATTTTCTCTCCGTTTTCGGAGGTTTCGCCAGTAGAACGCCTGTAATTCAGCCGTTAAGCAAACGTCGCACTTCGGCGAGATCGTTGCGGAGCTCCGTCCCCAGGGCGTCGTTCTCGCTCTTGAGCGCCATCGCCATCACGAGGACTTCCTCGGCATCGGCGAGCTTGCCGCACGCCTTGAACGCGGTCGCGAGCAGGCGCGCCAGCGACGGATCGCTCGGCGACCGCGTCTGGGCTTTCTTCGCGTGCTCGAGCGCGGTCCGGGGCTGACCGGCGGCGAGCGCGCAGGTCGCGGACCGTCGGAGATACTTGGTCTGCCCGTCGAGGCGAATCGCAGCAGAGAACAGCTTCATGGCCTCGAGCGCGTCGCCGGTGACCTCGAGCGCGCAGCCGCGCTCGAACAGCTCGGCCGCATACTCCTCGGGCGATTGAGCGGTCTCCGCGATCGGCTGGCCGACATTGTACACACCCGACTTGTCGGGGTTTGTCAGGCGCTCGTACGCACGGTTCAGGGCCTCGAACACCGTCGTTAACCGCGTCGCGAAGCTGCCGAGCGGCCGGCCGTAGAACCGGTCGGGGTGGATGTCCTTCGAGAGCTTGAAGTACGCGCGCTTCAGCGTCGTCGCGTCGGCGCCTTGCAGGACGCCTAGGAGCGCCCACGGATCGCGCTTGTCGAGCAGGCGCGCCATCGCGAGGATCTGGCGGCGCTGGGCGTCGGTGAGGATGTTCGTCTCCGACAGCGCCATCAGCTCGTCGGCGGTCGGCTCCGGGAGCGTGGTGTCGAGCTGCGGCGGCTGCGAGCCCGCGGCCGTGCGCACGTGAATCTTCTCGGTCGCGTCGGGTCCGCGGCCCGGCGCCGCGCTGCGCAACGGGACGCGCTCGGTCGTGTCGTGCGACGGCCGCTTCGGAATCTTCTCGGTCGCGTCCGCCACCTGCGCGGGGCGGGATCCGGCCGCCGGCACGGTCTCGGTCGGCAGCAGGAGCGCGCCGAGCCCGCGCAGCTTCATCACGATCTGGATCGCGCGATCGATCGGCAGGCCGCTCTCGAGCAGGACGTCACGCAGCGTCTGCGAGCCATCGAACCGCGAGAACAGGAAGTACTCCTCGGGTCCGACCTTCGCCTTCAACGGGTCGAAGCCCGGACTCGCTCGCAACTTCAGCTGCGTCGACCCGAGCCCACCGATCGAGGGTGGTACCGCGCTCACAGGTATTTATAGCGCACAGCAGGGCCTCACAGCACGGCTTCGAGGATGGCCTTGCCGATCGGAAGCCGGTTCGCTGCCTGGACCCACGCGAGCGATTGCGGGCCGTCCAGGACGTCGCCCGTGATCTCCTCGCCGCGATGTGCGGGCAAGCAGTGGAGCACGATCGCCCCGCGACCTCCGCGCGCGACGAGGCCACCGTCGACGCAGAACCCCGCGAATGCGGTGCGGCGCTGCGCGGCCTCGTCCTCCTGCCCCATCGACGCCCAGACGTCCGTCGAGATCACGGTCGCGCCGGCGACGGCGATTTTCGGATCCGCGGTCAGCGTGATGGAGCCCTTTCCCGACATCCGCTGACGATCGCGTGCGGCCGCGACGAGCTGCGTATCGGGGGCGAACCCGTCGGGGCACGCGAGCGCGAGCTCGAGACCGAACAAGCCGGCGGCTTCGATCCACGAATTCGCCATGTTGTTGCCGTCGCCGATCCACGCGTAGCGCTGATCCGCGATCGAGCCGAAGTGCTCGCGAACCGTGAAAAGGTCGGTCGCGACCTGGCACGGGTGGTGCTGATCGGAGAGCCCGTTGACGACCGGCACCGACGCGTGACGCGCGAGCTGCGCGACGCGATCCTGGCCGAACGTGCGGATCACGATCATCTGGCAGTAACCGGACAGCACGCGCGCGGTGTCCTCGATCGGTTCGCCGCGCGCGATCTGCGAGCCCTGTGATGTCAGCACGACGGCGTGACCGCCGAGCTCGTGGACACCGACCTCGAACGACACGCGCGTGCGGGTCGAGGCCTTCTCGAACACGAGCGCGACCGAGATGCCTTTCAGGGTCGACTGGATCCGCTCGCGCTTCAGCTCGTCGGCGCGGTCGAAGATCGCGGGCCAGCGATCGGCGGGGATGTCGCCGAGCGTGAGGAAGCCGCGCGGTGCGGTCACTTGCCGATTCCTTCGACCAAGACGCTGCGCAGAATGCCGACGGCTTCGTCGAGCTGCTCGCGCGCCACGATGTACGGCGGTGCGAACCGCACGACCTCGGCCCCGGCGACCGAGCACAACAGACCCTTCGCGCGGCACGCGGCAGTGACGTTCGCCGGTCCGTTCTTCACGGCGAGGCCCTGGAGCAGGCCACGGCCGCGCACGCCGGTCGCGTGGCCCGGGAACTCGGCGACGAGCTCGCCGAGCCGCTTCTCCAGATATTGGCCGGCCTGGACGACGCGCTCGATCAACCCTTCGGTCTCGATGATGTCGAACACGGCCGCGGCCGCCGCACAGGCGAGTGGGTTGCCGCCGAACGTCGACGCGTGGGGAACCGCGCCGCCGGCGTGATAGTTGAGACCTGCCGCGGCCTTCTCGCTCGCCGCGAGCGCGCCGATCGGCACGCCGCCGCCGAGCCCCTTCGCGAGCGTCATCACGTCGGGCTCGACGCCGTCGTGCTGTGCGCCGAACCACCGGCCGGTGCGGCCGACGCCGGTCTGGACCTCGTCGAAGATCAGCAGCGTGCCGGTATCGTCGCACAGCCGGCGCAGCCCGGCGAGGTAGCCCGGCGCCGCGACGATGATACCGCCCTCGGCCTGGATCGGCTCGACGATGATCGCGCACGCGGTGCGTTGCTCGAGCACGCGCGCCGCGGCCTCGAGATCGTTGTACGGGATGTGCTCGACCGGGCCGACGAGCGGACCGAAGCCCTCGCGATACTTCGCCTGGCCCGTGATCGCGACGGTCGCGAACGACCGGCCGTGGAACGAGTTGATCGTCGCCACGAACGTCGTGCGCTGCGGCTGGCCGGCGACGACCGCTTGATAGCGCCGGGCGAGCTTGAGCGCGGCCTCGTTCGCCTCGCTGCCCGAGTTGCAGAAGAACACGCGCTTCGCGAACGAGTGATCGATGATCGCCTTCGCGGCGTAGAGCTGCTGCTCGTTGAAGTAGAGGTTCGAGACGTGGACGAGCTTGCCGAGCTGCTCGGCGACGCGCGCCGTGAAGGCCGGGTGCGAGTGACCGAGCCCGCACACCGCGATGCCCGCGGTGAAGTCGAGGTAGCGCGTGCCGGCCTTGTCCCAGACCTCGCAGCCGCGGCCGCGCTCGAGCACGATCGGTTGTTGGCGGTAATTCTTGAGGAGGACGTGATCAGCGAGCGAGAGCAGGTCGGCTTGCGTCGGCACGAACTGGGTGTACCACCAGTTCGCGATCGAGTACGAGCTACAGGATGTAGCGCGTGAGATCTTCGTCGGCGACGAGCTCGCCGAGTCGCTCGCGCACGTAAGCGGGCGTGATCGGAATCGTCTGCGTGCCGATGTCCGGAGCGTTGAACAACAAGTCGTCGAGCAAGCGCTCGAGCACCGTGTGCAGCCGGCGCGCACCGATGTCGTGGGTGCGCTGGTTGACGTCGGCCGCGATCTTCGCGAGCTCGTCGATCGCCTCGGGGGTCCACTCGATCGTGATGTTGTCGGTCGCGAGCAGCGCCGCGTACTGGCGGGTCAACGCGTTCGTCGGCTCGGTCAGGATCCGCACGAAGTCGGGCGCGGTCAGCGGCGTGAGCTCGACGCGGATCGGAAACCGGCCCTGGAGCTCGGGGATCAGGTCGCTCGGCTTCGCCATGTGAAACGCGCCGGCCGCGATGAACAGGACGTGGTCGGTCTTCACCGGCCCGTACTTGGTCGTCACGGTCGAACCCTCGACGATCGGCAGGAGGTCGCGCTGGACGCCTTCGCGGGAGACGTCCGCGCCGCCGCGCTCGGCCTTCGTCGCGATCTTGTCGATCTCGTCGATGAACACGATGCCGGCGTTCTCGGCGCGGTGCACGGCCTCGCGCGTCGCGGCTTCGTGATCGATCAGCTTGTCGACCTCTTGCTCGGTCAGCGCGCGCCACGCGACCGGTACCTTCAGCTTCTGGCGCTTCGTCTTGCGCCCGAACGAACCGAGCATGTCCTTGAGGCCGGAGAGCGCGTTCTCGTCGATGCCGGGTTGGCCGCCGAGCACCGACATCAGCGGATTCGATTCGTCGGCGAGCTCGACCTCGACCTCGCGATCGTCGAGCTTGCCCTCGCGCAGCATCGTACGGAGCTTCTCGCGGCTCGGGCTCGTTTCGGTCGTCGTGGCCGGCTCGCCGGGGCGATCGGTGAACGATCGGCCGCGCGGCAGGAGGAGATCGAGCACGCGCTCCTCGGCCGAGTCCTTCGCGCGGCTGCGGACCTTTTGCGCCTCCTCGTCGCGCACGAGCTTGACCGAGACCTCGACGAGGTCACGCACGATCGAATCGACATCGCGGCCGACGTAGCCGACCTCGGTGAACTTCGACGCTTCGACCTTCAAGAACGGCGCGCGAGCGAGCCGTGCGAGGCGACGGGCGATCTCGGTCTTGCCGACGCCCGTCGGCCCGATCATGATGATGTTCTTCGGCGCGATCTCGTCGCGCAGATCGCCGCTGACCTGCTGGCGGCGCCAGCGATTGCGCATCGCGACCGCGACCGCGCGCTTCGCGTCGCCCTGGCCGACGATGTAGCGGTCGAGCTCGGCAACGATCTTCGCGGGCGTCAGCGACGCATCTTCCTTCACGGCTGGAGCTCCTCGATCGTGAGGGTCGTGTTCGTGTAGATGCAGATGTCGGCCGCGATCGCCATCGCACTCTCGGCGATCGCGCGCGGGCCGAGCTCGGTGTGCCGCAACAGCGCGCGGGCCGCGGCGAGCGCGTAGCTGCCGCCCGAGCCGATCGCGCAGATGCCGTCGTCGGGCTCGATCACGTCGCCCGAACCGCTGAGGATGAACGTGTTGTCGGCGTCGGCAACGACGAGCATCGCTTCGAGCCGGCGCAGCGCGCGATCGGTGCGCCACTCCTTCGCGAGGTCGACCGCGGCGCGGCGCAGCGGGCTGCGCTGGGCCTGGAGCTTCTCGTCGAGGCGCTCGAACAGCGCGATGCCGTCGGCGGCGGAGCCGGCGAACCCGCCGATCGCGCGGCCGTCGCCGAGGCGGCGGACCTTCTTGGCCCCGCCCTTCACGACGGTGTTGCCGAGCGTGACCTGACCGTCGCCGGCGACGACGACGTGGTTGCCGCGGCGAACCGACAAGATCGTCGTCGAGTGAATCTCGGGCTGCACGCAAGGTTCTTAGCACAATGTCGATGGGACCGACCTGTGGATGTCTAGGGCTGCTGCCAAGCGGCGATCGCGCGCGAAGCGGCTTCGGGATCGTCGACGACCAGGATCAGCTGGTGATCGTGATCGCTGTACACGCACTCGATGGTGACGCCCGCATCACCGAGAGCGCGAGAGAGCGAGCCGAGCTGGCCGGGCCTGGCTTGATCGAGGCGCAGCTCGAGGACGTCGCGCACGCCGAGGACCTCGATCTCGGCGCCGCGCAGCGCCGCCGTGGCAGCCTCGGCATCACGTACCAAGAAGTGCACGATGCCGCCGAATCCGCCGCCACCGTCGAGACTAACCCCGGCGTTCCCGAGGACCTCGCCGAGCTCGGCGAGCGCGCCCGGTCGATCGGGCAGCTTCACCGCGAGATCGCGGCGCTTCGCCGCCATGCTCGCGGTGCCGGCGACCACCGTCGCGGCGTGGCGGACGGCAAAGTTGACCGAGCTCGCGATGAAGCAACTCGCGTGGGCCTGGTCGTGGAGCTCGCGTGCGACCTCGAGCTGGGCCTCGTCCGCGATCGTGACATGCGGATGGAGGACGACCTCCTCCATCCGGCCGCCGTCCTTGTCGGCCAGCATCCGGCCCGTCGCCTGGTCGCGATACTCGACGACGCGGATCTTCCTCCGTGCACAGAGCGCGAGATACGCGAGCATGTGACACGACGACAGCGACATCACGAGGAGCTCCTCGGGATTGACGAGCTTGCGATCGCCGCGAAACGCCGGATCGGCGCTGCCAATCACGGCCGCCTTCCCTGCTGCGACCGCGCGAAACTGCCGCGAGTACGCTGCATAGTCGGCGGTGCCGCGGCCCAGGTTGCCGTCCCAGGTCAAACCGACCGCATAGTCGTGCGCCTTCATGCCGCGGTCATAGCGCGAGTCCATTGCGATGCGCGTCGAACCGTCAGATCGACCGGTCGAGTAGATAGCCGAGCCCGCCGATCCGATACCAGCGATAGCCGTACGGCTCGAGGATCAGGTGATGGGGGCCGCGTGCATCCGCTTCGCTGTGTTCGTGGGTGAGCAGGTTCGAGAGCAACCGGCCCGCCTGATCTCCCCGGTGGACCGTCGCCTCGCGCGAATCTCCGGACAGGTTGGTTGCGTAGGAAGTGAGCCCACTGCGCGGTGTCCGGGTGCTTCTGCTGCAGCGCTGCTCGTCCCGGATTCCCTCCCCTACGTGGACCGGCCTGGCCTCTTCGAGCACGTGCACGTGCCACGGGTACGAGTACGTGACTACCCGAGCTTCTTCGCTCTGGGGTGGGCGTCGTCGTAGACCTTCATCAAGTGCTCGAGCGACACCTTCGTATAGATCTGCGTCGACGACAGGCTCGCGTGGCCGAGCAGCTCCTGGATCGAGCGTAGATCGGCACCCTCGTCGAGGAGGTGGGTCGCGAACGAGTGGCGCAGACTGTGCGGCGTCGCGGCCGCGTAGATGCCGCCGGCGATCGTCCAGCGCTTGACCATCCGCTGGACCGAGCGCGGCGTGAGGCGCTCGCCCTGCGCGTTGATGAACAGCGCGGCGCCGGTCGCACCGAGCGCCGTGCGGATCGCGAGGTAGTTCTTCAGCGACGCGTACGCCTGATCGACGAGCGGGACCTCACGCGACTTGTTGCCCTTGCCGTGGCGGACCAGCACGAGCGGCGTCTGGTAGCGCGCCGTATCGAGGTCGGTGATGTCGAGCCCGCACGCTTCGGAGACGCGCAACCCGGTCGCGTAGATCAGATCCATCAGCGCCGCGTCGCGGATCCGCAACAGGTCGTGGCGCTGCTGTTCTTCCAGCGAGAGCGTGCGGTGGCTCGTCCGACCGATCTTGAGCGGGACCTCGACGAGGTGGACTGCCTCGTCGACGACGAGCGCGCGCGGCAGGCCCTTCGGCTTCTTCGGCCCACGGATCGCCGCGCCGGGATTGCCGGCGAGCACGCCGCGCTTGACCAGGAATCTACAGAACGCACGCACGCTCGAGAGCTTGCGCGAGATCGTGGCGGCGCCGTTCGTGCCGAACAGCGCGGCGAGCTGGCTGCGGATCTCGAGCGCCGACAGCTTCGCGAGCGGCAGGTCGCCCTTGCCGCCGCGCTTGCCAGCGAGGTGTGCGCGCAGCGCGGCGACATCGCGCAGGTAGACCTCGACGGTCTTCGCCGAGTACGCGCGCTCGATCGCTAGGTACGTCTCGAACGCGGCCAGCGCGCTATCCCAGTCCACGCCTTACAATGCGCCGGCGGGCGGCCGCACCACAACTTCTTCGACGGAGATGCCCGGCCGCGCCACGATCGAGACCAGGAAGCCCGCGAGATCCTCGGGCTTCATCATCTGCGTGCGGTCGAACCCGGGGCGGTCGTCCCAGATCGGCGTGTCGGTCGCGCCGGCGAGCAGCGACGTGACGCGGATGTTGTACGCGCGCGCCTCGGCGGCGAGCACGCGCGCGATGCCGAGCTGGCCCATCTTCGCCGCGGTGTAGCCGGCGCACTCGGTGAATGCCTGCTCGACGACATGCGAGCCGATCGTCACGATGTGGCCGCGCCGGCGTGGCTGCATCCGGCGCAGCGCCTCGCGCACGCACGTGAACGTGCCGATGACGTGCGAGTCGAGCATGTCGCGGAGCTCGGCGACCGACGCGTTGAGGATCGGCCCGAACGTGCCGACGCCCGCGGAGCACACGAGGAGGTCGAGCTCGGGCAGCCCGTCGATCCGCGCACGGACCTCGGCCTCGTCGGCGACGTCGAGGTGCGCGAGGCCGACCTCGCCGAACGCCGGGACCTGGACCGCCACATCGCCGTGCGGGCCGCCGTCGCGCAACCGCCGGCTGCACGCGAGCACAGCGGCGCCTTCGTCGGCGAGTGCGCGCGCGCACGCGGCGCCGATGCCGCTCGAGCCGCCGGTGACGAGCGCGTACTTGCCGAGTAATCGCTTCACGCCGCGACCGTAGCACGCGGTAGGCTTCTCCCATGCGGCTCGTGCTCGCCCTGGTCCTCGTCGCAGGCATCGCCGCGGCAACGCCGGCCGACGACAAGAGCCTGAAGCCTTACGCCGGCCAGATCGTGCTGACGCCCGATACACCGCCGGCCAGCTTCACCGAGCTGCCCACGTTCTTGAAGATCGCGTACGACAAGTCGCATCACTACGAGTCACTGAAGTGGGACGTCAACTTCGTCGGCGTGCTCGCGAAGCCGGCCGACAAGGTCACGCTGATCGTCAGCGATCCGAGCGCGAAGCCCGCCGCGGGCTCCGGCGCCGGGTCTGCTGCGCCTACCGAGCTCGTCACGATGGAGCTCGCGACCAAGCGGCAGGTCGTGATCGGCCACTTCAAGCCGACCAAGGCCGCGGGTTTTGCCGCCGGCAAGACCTACGCGGTGACGTTGGTCTCCGGCAAGACCACGCTCGCGAAGGCCGAGCTGTTGCTGCGCGAGTGAGCGAGCCACGCACCGAGATCGGCACGTGCGCGCTCCGCCATCCGCTGCTTGCGGCTGTCCTTGCGCACGCCGAGGAGCGGCGGCAGCAGGCCGTAGTTGACGTTCGTCGGGCCGTACTTGTAGCCCTCGTCGCGCGGCGCGGTGACGTGCTGATACAGGCCGCCGAGCATCGTGGTCGGCGGCGGCGCCTCGATCGGGTTGCCGCGCAATTCGCTCGCGAGCAACCATCCGACGAGCAGGCCCATCGCGCACGACTCGATGTAGCCCTCGACGCCGGTCAACAGGCCCGCGAACCGCACGTGCGGCCGGGTCTTGAGCTCGAACCGCAGACCGAGCCGAGCGGGCGCATCGATGTACGTGTTGCGATGGATCGAGCCGAACCGCAAGAACTCCGCCTTCTCGAGGCCGGGCACCATCTGAAAGATCTTCTGCTGCTCGGGATACGCGAGCCGCGTCTGAAACCCGACGAGGTTGTACGCGGTGCGATAGCGATTCTCGGGCCGCAGCTGGACGACGGCCCACGGGCGATGTCCGGTCCGTGGATCGCGCAGGCCGATCGGCCGCATCGGCCCGAACCGCAACGTCTCGGGGCCGCGCTCCGCCATCACCTCGATCGGCATGCAGCTCTCGAAGTAGCGCGGCTCTTCGAAGTCGCGCGGTAGGATCTTGCGGCCCGCGTTGACCGCGGCGACGAACGCCTCGTACTCGAGCTTGTTCAGCGGGCAGTTGACGTAATCGCCGACGCCCTCGTCGCCACCGGCGGCACGCACTGGCATCTCCGGCAACGGTTCATCCTTCGGCGTCCGCGGCTTGCGCTCCGGCGACGCCTCGTCGCGATCCCAGCGCGATTGCCGGAACGCGCGATCCCAGTCGATCGAGTCGGCCGCGACGATCGGCGCGATCGCGTCGTAGAAGTACATCCGGTCACCGCCGAGCTCGCGCATGATCACGCGGCCGAGCTCGCCTTCGGTCAGCGGTCCCGTGCACACGATCACCGGATGGTCGGGCAGCTCGTCCAGCCGGCGCCGCTCGATCCGGATCCGCGGATGCAGCGCGAGCCGCCGCGTGATCGCGCGCGCGAACCCGAACCGCTCGACCGCGAGCGCCTGCCCTGCCGGCACGCGATGCTGGTCGGCACACGCGATCACGAGCGAGCCGCACCGCCGTAGCTCGTCCTTCAACAACCCCGCCGGCGCGACCGGATCGTCGCTGCGCAACGAGTTCGAGCACACGAGCTCGCCGAACAACGGGCTCTGGTGTGCCGGCGACATCGCGACCGGCTTCATCTCGACGAGGCTGACCGTGAAGCCCGCCTCCGCGAGCTGCCACGCAGCCTCGCTGCCCGCCATCCCGCCGCCGACGATCGTGACGTCGGTCATCGTCAGCCGAGCGCCGCGCTAGGCGGCGTTCTCGCCCTCGGCCTCGTCGGAGCCTTCGCTCTTCCAGTCACACTCCATGCAGCGGAGCATGATGCCGCGCTTGGTCTCCTTCTTGAGGACGAACTTCGCGTTGCAGGTCGGGCACGGCTGCGGGATGGGCTTGTCCCACGCGACGAAGTCGCACTGCTTCTTCGCCCAGTTCGAGCAGCCGTAGAACGGCTTGCCGCGGCGCGACCGCTTCTCGGCGATGAACCCGCCGCAACCCGGCTTCGGGCACTTCACGCCGAGCGAGATCGGCTTGGTCGTCTTGCAGTCGGGGTAACGCGTGCACGCGAGGAACGAGCCGAACCGACCGCGCTTG
>JBDUAS010000081.1:0-25967 GCA_040004535.1 Deltaproteobacteria bacterium | reverse complement strand
ACGTTCGGCGATCTGCTCGAGGGCATCGTGCTCCACGCGTTCGAGGGCAAGGCGCCGTTCGGGCCGGCGTCACTCGCGAAGATCGCGGCACTGCGCGACGTCTACAAGCTCGACCGCACCGCCGCGGACAGCCACCTCCTCGTCGAGGCGAAGGCTACAGCACGCTATCGATCACCCTCACGCTGAAGCTGATCGGATTCGCGCTGAGGCCGCGCGAGTCCTGTGCGGTCAACGTCACGGCGATCGTCTTGCCGGCCGCGCTCGCCGGAAGCGTCACCGGTTCGTTGCCGGTGAACGTCGGACCACCGTCGTTGCCGTCGCTCGTGAAGTCAGCCTCGGTGAAGCTCGTCGCTGGGAGCGACAGGCTGCCGGTGAACCGAGTCACCGGATACGAGGTCGTGTCGAGGTCGTTCGCGCCGGCGTACGTGTCGAGCTCGAGCGTCACCACGAGCGCGCTCGTGCCTTGTAGATCGAATTGCGGGTCCGACTCGTCGCTACTCACCGAGTGGCCTGCGTCCGTCGCCAACGTGAGCGTCACGGTCGGTCCGGTATCGGTCTCGTCCTGGAGACAGCCGCTCGCGAGGAGCGCGATCAGGATTGCAGTCTTCATCGGTGCTTCCTTCCCGCTTCGCCCGTGCCGAGCAGCGTGATGCCGGCGAGGTCGTGAAACTTCGACGCGACGGCGCCCGCGCTGACCTGAGCGCGCCCCACCTGGCCCTCGCGGCCCTCGCGGCCCTCCGAGCCGTCGCCGCCGGCGTTGCCGTCGTGCGAGTCCTTGCTGCCGCGTCCGCGCCCCGCGGAGCCGCCGTGGCCAGCAGGACCCGCTCCGCCGGCTGCGCCACCCGAGACATCGGTCTTGACGAGGTCCGCGAGCTCGGGGAACGTGGCGTCGTACGTGACGTGGATCGTGCCGCCGTTACCACCGTCGCCACCATCGCCACCGTTGCCACCAGGGCCGCCGTTCCCGGCGACGCCCTTACCGTGCGAGACGCTCTCGTGACCACCGTCGTGGGTCGTGATCGTCTCGTTGTACGTGTCCTGGTCGCCTCCACCGCCACCGCGACCACCGTGACCGCCACGGCCGCCGCGACCACCGGTCGCCGAGAACGTCACCGGCGTGTCGATCGGCGCGAGGAAGAACGTGTCGTTCGCGCGCACCGCCAGCAGCTTTGGATAGAACGGCGTCGAGACCTCGGTCACGAACGCTTCGATCTTGCCAGCCGTCTCGCCCTTGCCACCGTTGCGGCCGTTCTTGCCCGGCTTGCCATCGCTAGCCTTCGAGCCGGAGCTGCCGCTATCACCTTCCTCGCCGCCTCCGCCTGCTTCGCCCGACACCTTGAATGTCGAGAAGCAGCTGTACTCGGGCTTGAACGTCTCGTGGAACTTGAACGTCGGATGCGGCGTGTATGTGATGTCGACGATGAAGCCGGCTTGCACGGACTTCATGATGTCGGGATCGGGGATCAAGTGTGCGTCGGCATCGCCGCGCACGAGCGAGCCGGCGATCGAGAACGCAGCCGGCGCGAGCGAGTCGACGTCCTTGCCGATCGTGCGTTGCACCGGATGCGCGCCCGGCCACTGCACGGTCGCGTCGGCGAACAGCTGACCTTGTTGACCGGGACACAGCCCTGGTTGTTCGCCGAGGTTGACCTCGAGATCGAGGAGCTTCGCTTCTTCGATCTTGCGGATGTGCGGCGCCGGTCGACCGTTCGGATACGACTCGTAAAAAAAGCAGCCGCTGAGCGAGAGCGCGGCGATGCAGAGTTTCATCATGGGTTCCCCCGGAAGCGCGGCAGGTGGCGCTCGGCGACGAGCGGTGTGATGCCCGGCAAGGTCGCGGTAGCGGGCTTCGAGACCTTCTCGTTGTACGGCTCGGTCAGCTGGCGAACGTAGGCCGGGCGATCGAGCTCCGGCGGCGTCTTCCACTCGTGATACGGCGGTGGCCGAATCCCGAGGTAGTAGCCGACACCGGCGACGACGGCGCCACCGATCACGAGGCCCGCGCCTTCGGCCTTGAGCGTCCCCGTGCCGTACGAGCGTGTCTCCGCCATGTCGGCGGTCGCGGCCATCGTCGACTCGGTGCGCAAGCTGTTCGCGAGCACCGAGCTCAGCACCACGCCCGCGACCACCGTGGCCACGCCGATCACGACCATGATCGTGCCGTTGCGCGAGTGCGCGCGGCCCTGATCGTAGAGGCGGTCGTTGTAGTGCTTCGCGATCTGGCGGCGCGTTTCATATTCGGGATCGCCGGTCGCCTCGAGCGCTTGCTCGGAGGTGATCGCGGTCCCGCCTTCTTTTGCCTCCCATCCGGTGGGCGAGTCAGAGACGAGGATCGGCTGGCCATTACCTTTGTAGGGCGTGCCATAGCCGGCCGTCGGTGGTGGCGTGACGGTCGAGATGCAGCCGGCAAGCACCGTACTGATCAGGCCAGCGCCTATCCCCGCGTTTCTACGAGGCCTGCATTGGGTCATGCACTCCAAGGCGGAACGCGTTCGCCGACCCGCACAAGAAAAGAACTAAAACTGGGCGGGGCTGCCGTACGTGACGAACTGGGACCGCATGGTCGCGTTGCGCCACTCGGCGGCGATCCAGTCCGCGCCGAGCGCGACCTTCACGACGCGGACCTCGTCGACGATGCCCTCGAACCGATACTCGCTCTGCATGCTGCCGATCGCGAGCGGGGTCGTCCCGTCGACCGAGCCGATCGTACCGAATGGCAAAGACGAGGTGAACGCGCCGTTCGTGTAGGCGAGCAAGTTGTTCGAGGTGCGATCGATGACCGCGGTCAGGTGCGTCCAGTGGCCGAGCAGCGAAAACTCGGTGCCGAACGTCGCGGCGATGTAGTTGTTATCGCCGACCTCGGCGTACCAGTTGCCGGTGCCGAGCGTGAAGCAGTAGCCGGGCTTCGCGACGTCGCCGCCCTTGTCGATCACCATGTCGTACGAATCGGCGCTCTGCGTGACGTTGACCCACGCCTGCACGGTGAACGAATTCATCCCGAAATCGAGCCCCGTGTCGGCAGGGTCAGCCTGGGTCGCGTCGTCGATGCCGTCGAACTGCCGCGCGGAACCAGCGATGCCGGGCACGATCGCCGCGGTGCTGCCCGCCGACGGCGGCGTGACGCGATGGCCACCGGCGCTGTCCAGCCATGGACCGGAGGTCTCCGCGAAGTGCCACGCCGCCGCGTAGATCGAAGGCGACCACACGGTGCCCGAGCTCGCGATCGACGAACCGCCGTACACGAGCGCGATCTGGGTCGATGCGGTCACGCTCGGAATCCGGACCCACGCTTCGAGTGCGCCCGTCGGCTTGTCGAACGAGACGAGCTCGTACGCGAGCGGCGCGCCGTCGAGCGTCGTGAAAGCGATGTCGCTCGCGTCGGGCTGCGCGACGTGCTCGAGATCCGGATCGCGCGTGATGATGCTGACCGGAAAGTCGCGCAGCTCGGTCGGCGAATTCACGGCGAGCGTGATCACCTTCCGGAAGTGCGGGCCGGCATCGGCAGGAAGCGCTCCAGATCCACCACCGTCCATCGAGGACGACGACGCCACGCCCGGCGCGAACCCGCATCCAGTGATCCACAACGCGACGGCAAGCCACCTCACACCACCACTCTACATCCGGCGCAACGAGGCGAGCACCGTAGCGAGTTCAGTCGCAGCGTTTGAGAGCAACTGCCAGGGACAGCCGTCGCGTCCGTGATCACAGACGGTTCGTGATCGCCGGGCCGAGGACCGGAATCGCGTCGATCGCCGTCTTCGCGCCGTTATAGAACGTGCCGCCGACGTTGTCGAAGAACCGACCCGCGTCCCAGTGACCGTTCACCGCGTTGTAGTGGATCGCCTGGCGAGCGCGCGCCGCCGTGTCGCTCGCATCCTGGCGGATGCGGTTCTTGTAGTCGTCCCAGCCATCACCCCCATTGACGAGGGCGAGGTCATCGAGCGAGAGCGTCGAGAGCGTCGAGAGCGTCGACATGGGCTTAGGCCTTCCGTGTAGAGGTTGATCGCGATCTCACCTTTTTCACGAGGCGGGTCAGCTCGCCCCGCAAGCGAGACCGTAGAGTTGCGAGATTCCACGCGATCCCGAACGTGATCCTCGGTGCTCGTCCGCGTGCACCCGCGTAGACGTTACGGCTCGTACGGGACGAAGTGCTGGTGCGAGGTCCGCCGTCCGTCGAGGAGCTTCAGCTCGTCGGGCGTGAACGCGCCCGCGCCGCCCGCCGGAAGCTTCCCGCGGACCCACCCGATCACCATCGCGCGCGCGTTGTTGCCGGCCTGACCGGTCGGACCTTCGCCCTCGGCGCACTCGTCCCAGAGCTCGAACAGGACCGCCTTGCGCTCGTCGGGGTTCCGGGTGCCCGCCCAGACCCGCTCGAGGTTCGCCTGCATGAGCTGTGCAGCATGTGCGAGCTGCTCTTCTTTGAAGGCGGCGCCTTTCTCGGCGCGCTCGAGCCGAGTGTCGTCGAGCGCCTTCAGCTTGCGCGCGACGTACGCGTCGCCGACGCCGAGCTTCCGCATCAAGTACGACGTGATGTCGAGGTTGCCGCTGAGGCTGAACAACGCGACGCCTTGGCCGATGCCGCGCTTGCGCGCACCTTTCTCGCTCGCGCTTGCATTCTCGTCGGCGCAGTTGGCGTCGCCCCACGTCTGGCACTGGTCGGGCAGCGCCTGGAGGTGCTTCGGGAGGTCCTGGGTCGGACCGTATTCCTTGTCGGCTTCGGGGTTCTCGGCCCATATCGCGAGCGCCTTGCCGGCATCGACGAGGTTCTCGCGCCACGCGAACGGGTTGATGTCGATGTGCGCCGTCACATCGGGCTTGTCGTGGAGATGCGCGGTGCCATCGCGATCGACGGTGATCTCGGTGACCGCATCGTGGATGACCTCGCGGCCGTTCGGCGCGTGATCGAGCCGATGCGACGGAATGGGCGTCGTGCCTCGATGCCCTGGTTGCTCGGCGATATGGCCCATCGCTTCGTCACTCGGATGCAGCTCGGGTCCTCGCATGCCGAGCCCGTGATGATGTCCCGTGCCCGAGTCCGTGCCGTTCGTCGTACTCGTACTCGTACTTTTACTCGTACTCGTCTCCGCTGCGATCGCGACACCGCTCGCGGCGCGCCGCACGCTGACCTGAACCGGTGATGCGATCGGCGCTGCGGCGGTCGCCTGCGCAGGCGCCTGATCATCGACGAACGCCACCTCCATGATCTCGAGAGGCGGCTTCGCCGGCACGATCTCCACCGCGACATTGTTCGCCGGCGCCGCCGCCTCGACCACCGCCGGGTCGACGCGATCCCACCACCACGCCCACACCGCGATCACCGCCGCGTGCACCGCCACACTCGTGAGGAGCACACGCCAGGCCCGCATCGCAACAGTATGACCGCGGTCCGGCCCCTCGCGTTGCCCGATTTCGCCACGCGCGGTGCGCTATGCTCCCCGCGGTGCGTTACGGCAGGGTGCTCGCGTGGATCGCGTTCGTGATCGCCTTGCCGATCGTGGTCGGTTCGCTGCTCGCGCAGATCGGGCTCGTGCTCGCGGTCGTCCTCGACGTCGTCGCGATCTTGTGGGTCTGGCTGTGGTTACCGCGCAGCGCGCACGGTGCCTTTCTCGCCGGCAAGCATCGCGCTGCGGCTCGCCGTTACCGCACGATCGCCGCGGTGACACGGTCGGCCGAGCGCGAGCGGGCCGCGCGGCTGTCGCGGATCGGCTGTCACGTCGCCGCTGGCGAGCACGACGCCGCGACCCGCTTGCTCGCCGGCATGGACGCCACCGCGCTCGACGCCCAGGAGCGAGCCGTGTGGCTCAACAATCGCGCGTGCATCGCGCTCGCCCGATCGGACGCGCATGCGGCGCTCGCGCTCGCCGACGAAGCGACCGCGCTCCGCCCCGACGTGCCCGCGCTCCAGCACACCCGAGGCAGCGCGCTGCTCGCGGTCGGCCGCATCGACGACGCGATCGCCGTGCTCGATCAGATGCGCCACGGCGGCGACCTCGGCCCGCGCCTCGAGGCCGACCGCTGCGCAGAGCTCGCCAGGGCGTGGACCCAGAAGGGCGAGCCCGCGTACGCCGAGGATTACAAGCTGCGCGCCGACGCGCTGGCCCGTTAATCCACAAGCTCGACCGGCGGTGGATATGGTAGACAGCCCGCCTATGACCGATCGGCTGATTCCCCTTGGCAAGCGCGCGGAGCCCATCCGCATCGCGCCGGCCCCGGGTGCGCCGAAAGTCTACGTCGAGACCTACGGCTGCCAGATGAACGTCGCCGACAGCGACCTGATCGGCAGCGTGCTCGCCGGCGCCGGCTACACCACGACCGAGTCCGCGGATCAAGCGGACGTCATCCTCGTCAACACGTGCGCCGTCCGCGAGAAGGCCGAGGACCGCGTGCTCGCCCGCGCGAGCGAGCTCGGCGCGCTCAAGAAGAAGCGGCCCGGCACCGTGCTCGCGATCGTCGGCTGCATGGCGGAGCACCTCAAAGAGGGTCTCGCCGACAAAGCGCCCGCGGTCGACGTGATCGCCGGGCCCGATTCGTATCGCCGGATGCCGGAGCTCATCGCGGCCGCGCGCGAGTCTCGCCAACCCCGCTCGCCACAAGTCGACGTCAGGCTCGACAAGGCCGAGACGTACGACGGCCTGTCGGGCGCGGTCGGTGGCGACGGGGTCTCGGGCTTCGTCACGATCCAGCGCGGCTGCGACAAGTTCTGCACGTTCTGCGTGGTGCCGTTCACGCGCGGCCGCGAGCGCGGCGCACCGCCGCGCGAGGTCCTGCGTCAGGTCCGCGAGCTCGCCGACGCGGGCTATCGCGAGGTCACGCTGCTCGGCCAGACCGTGAACTCGTACGCGTTCGAAGGCGTGACGTTCGCGGAGCTGCTGCGCGCCGTCGCGAAGGTCGACGGCATCGAGCGGATCCGGTTCACGTCACCCTATCCCGTCGACTTCACCTCCGACGTGATCGCGGCGATCGCCGAGGAGTCGAAGGTCTGCAAGTACGTCCACCTGCCGGTGCAATCGGGCTCGGACGTCGTGCTCGATCGGATGCGCCGCGGTTACACCGTCGACGACTACCGGACGATCGTCGCGAACCTGCGCGCCGCGATGCCGCAGATCGCACTGTCGACCGACATCCTCACCGGGTTCTCCGGCGAGACCGAGGACGATCACCAGCGCACGCTCGATCTCATGCGCGAGCTGCGGTTCGACTCGGCGTTCATGTTCGCGTACTCCGAGCGCGACCTCACGTTCGCGGCCAAAAAGCTGCCGGACGACATCACGCCCGCGATCAAGCAGCGCCGGCTCTCCGAGATCGTCCAGCTCCAAGAGAAGATCAGCCTCGAAGTGTTCGCGGCGCACGTCGGCCGCGCCGAGCGCGTCCTCGTCACCAAGCCGAGCAAGCGCGATCCGAATCAGCTCGTCGGCCGCACCGACGGGTTCAAGAGCGTGATCCTGCCCGCTGGCCTCGGCGCGGTCGGCGAGCTCGTCGACGTCACGATCGCGCGCGCGACGATGGCGACGCTCTTTGCGGTCTAGGCGTTACACGAACGCGGCGCGGTGGTCGTGGACCCACGCCGCGAACGAGCGCGGCTCCACGCCGGTGACATCGCGCACCGTCGTCGTCGGCCGCGGCGTGCGGTTCAACAGCTCGAGGATCGCGGTCGCCATCTGCTCCGACATGCCGCTCTTCATCATGCCCGCGCGCGCCTGATCCGGCGCCGCGTCGACGACCTTGATCTCGCGGCCGAGCTCCGCCGCGATCACCCCGACCTGCTCGCGCGTCGTCATCACCGCGGGCCCCGACAGCGTGTACGTCTTGCCGTCGTGCCCCGCTGTGGTCAGGGCGACGTGCGCGACGGCGGCGATGTCATGCGGATCGATCGGCGTGCTCTGCCCATCCGCGTACGGTGCGAACACCATCGAGCCCTGCTTGATGAACGGCGCCCAGCGCAGCGCATTCGACGCGAAGTTATCGGGCCGCAAGAACGTCGTCGCGAGCCTCGCGAACGCTTCCTCGAGCGCGAGGTGCCAGCGGCCGATCAGCGGCAACGGGTTCATTTCGATCGTGCCGCTCGACACGGCCACGACATGACGCACACCCGCCGCACGTGCCGCCTGCGCGAACTCCGCCGCGCGCTCCGCGAGCTGCGCCCCCGCGTGAAACACGAAGAATGCGCGGTCGACGCCGGCGAGCGCCGGTCCGAGCGTCGCCGGTTGTTCGAGATCACCGACGACGATCTCGACCCCGCTCGTCCTCACGCGCGCGCGATCGCGCGTCAGCACCCGAACGTCCTGCCTGCTGGCCAGCAGCATCTGGACGAGTGGCCCGCCGATATTCCCCGTCGCGCCGGTAACCAGGATCATCCGGGCGAGCGTAACCGTTCGATGATGGCGTGCGCGACTCGCTTCGAGCCCAACATCGAGACGTGCCCCAGATCGGCGTAGACGATCCGCTCCGCACCGGGAATCTCCGGTTGCTGGCTCGCCGGCACGAGCGCGTCGCCCTCGCTGAGGATCGTCGTGAGCTTCGTCGCGACCGGCGCGGCCTGCATCCGCTGGATCAGCTTCGAGCCGAGCACGAGCTCGCGCGCCGGATGGCCGATGCCAAAGCCACCGACATCGGTCCCCGCGTGCGGCGAGCCGATCGTGATCACGTGATCGACCACGGCGTGGCCACCCGCGAGCGCGGCGTAGTAGCGCGCGACGACGCCACCCATCGAGTGGCCGATCAGATCGACCTTGTCGGCCCCCGTCGCCGCACGAACCTCGTCGACGAACCAGCCGAGCTGGCGCGCGCCCGCCGCGACGCGGCCGAGCGTCCAGTACTCGAAGCCGTACACCGGCCCGAGCCCCGCCTTGCGCAGCCGATATGCGAGCACCGTGAAGTTCGCGCGGTTCATCGCGTACCCGTGCAGCACGATGATCGGCCGTGGCCCCTTCCCGCTGGCGAGCGGCAAGAAGCCGAGCGGCCGCGTCGCCGACACGAACGCTGCCATGCCCCACTCCGCGAGCGCCGAGCGCACCGTGCCTCCACCCCCACCGAGCTTGCGCAGCGCGTGCGGCACGAGCGGATAGATGCCGGTGAACATCAGCGCGTCCGAGGCCGCCGCGACGCCGCCGCGCCACGCGAGGTGCCGGAACGAATGGCGGCGCTGCATCTGAAATCTACCGCAACGAGCTAGGGCTCGAGCCCGGGGACGTCGGCCTCGATCTCGACCGCGATCTCTTTGGGGATCCCCAGGAGGCCCTGGAGCCGGTCGAGCATCTTGCGCTCGGCGTGTGCGAACACGTGGTCGACGACGGCCATCCGACACGCGGCGCGATAGATGCCTCGGCGCGACTCGGGGTTGAGGTTCTGGAGGTAGACGTCCGGCAGCTCGATCTTCTTATCGAGAAGCTTCGTAGCCCCTGAACGCTCGTCCGGAGTGAGCTCGGCGTTGCGGATCAGCCGGCGCATGCCCTCGGCCTCGGCCTCGGCCAGCATCCCATCCGCCCACGCCACAGCAGCCCACACCCGGATCACACTCAGGATCTGCGACTCGGCCATACCTGGATCATCTCACAGAGTCAGCGCGATGCCGATCCGGTCACGCAACAGCCCTTTGAGCGTCGCTCGCAGCTCGTCGCCGGTCTTCGGCGCGACCCAGGTGCCGGTCCCGGTCGGATCGAAATGCCAGGCCGTGGCAATCGCGGCCATCCAGATCTGCCGTGCCGCGCGGTGGCTGTTGATGACGACCCTGGTTCCGTCCCGAAGATCGAGCCGTAACACGCCGTCACTCACGGAGACCTCGACCTGGTCGGGATCGATGTCGGCGAAAGCGTCCTCGATCGCCTGGAGCTCCGCACGCGCGCTGTGGTCGAACGTCGCCTCGTCCATTGGCGCGATATAGCGCATTTTGGGTTAGCATGAGGGTCATGCCCGCGTCGGATATAGACCTCGACGACGGCGAGCCGGTGGAGCGTGACGGTCGGGAGACCCTCTTACCGTCCGTCACGCGCTCGGTGCTCTCCACGAAGAGCTTCGTCGCAGAGAGCCTTCTCAACACCCCCGCAAGCGGCTCGCAGGTCGCGTTCGGCGATGACGCCGTTGACATGTTCGACCTGCCGGATCCGACCGAGGATCCGATCACGATCGTCGGCCGCCAGCGCGGCGCGCGCTCCGGCGACATGGTCGGTGGCCGCTACGTGGTCGAAGGCCAGGTCGGTCGTGGCGGCATGGGCCGCGTGCTCAAGGTCCGTCACTCGGCGCTCGGTAAACCGTTCGCGCTGAAGTTGATCAAGAGCGCGATCGCGACGAACCCGAAGATCCGCGAGCTGTTCTATCGCGAGGCCCGCCTCGCCTCCGCGCTGACCCACGACAACATCTGCTCGATCGTCGACTTCGGTCAGGACAGCCACTACGGCTTGTTCATGGTCATGGAGCTGCTCGAAGGCCAGACCGTCCACGCGAAGCTCAAGCACTCGGGCCGGCTCACCCCGAAGGTCGCCTGCGACGTGATGTGGCAGGTCGGCGACGCCGTCCGCTTCATCCACGGCCGCCAGATCCTCCACGGCGATATCAAGACCGAGAACATCTTCATCGTTCGCACGCCGGCGCAGCGCCGCTTGATCAAGCTGCTCGACTTCGGCCTGTCGCGCGCCGACCTAGGCCGCGACGACGGTGTCGACGGCACGCCCGAGTACCTCGCGCCCGAGCGGATCGACGGCGAGCCCGCATCGCAGGCGTCCGACATCTACGCGATGGGCATCGTGTTCTTCGAGCTGCTGACCGGCCGGCTGCCGTTCACCGGTGCGAACGCGAAGGACGTGATGAAGAAGCAGCTCACGTCGGTGTGCCCTGCACCGTCGAAGCTGATCGACGAGCCGCTCGACGAGCGCGCCGACCAGATCATCGCGCGCGCGACTGCGAAGGATCCCGCGAAGCGCCACCCCGACGTGCCGTCGTTCCTCTACGAGCTGCGCGCGCTGATGGGCATGCTCGGCATGGAATCCGGCAGCAACGCGCGCCGTCGTGCCCTCGCGCCCGACGCTGCGCGCGAGCGCCGCGATCACGATCACCGCATGAAGGCCGCCGCCGAGGTCTTCAACTCGGTCGCGATCCCGATGGCGTCGTGCGATCCAGATGGTCGCGTCCGCGCGGCGAACCACGCGTTCCTCGAGTTTCTCGGCGCCGCTGGCGATGCGGGTGGCCTCCAGCTCCGCGACTCGGCGCTGCCGGAGATCTACCCGTCGCTGTTCGAGGATCTCGGGACCGTCGCGTCGACCCGGCGGCCGCTCAAGCGCGTGCTCTACCTGAACGAAGGTGGCGACCGCGTCGTCGAGGCCGCGATCGTGCTGACGCCGGCTCCGAGCTCGGCGGAAGTCACCGCGGGCGAGGTCCACATCGTGCTGCACCCGCTGCGCGCGCTGCTCAGCTAGAACCCGATCGCGAAGCCGATTTGGGCATCGGCCGAGACGCCGCTGTTCATCGGCGACAGCCCGACCTTCTTGACGACCGCGATGCCGGCGAGCACGTCGAAGTCGGCGACGAACGCGACCGTGTTGCCCAGCCGCTTCATGTAGCCGACGCCGCCACCGAGCAACAGCGGACCCTGGGCGACGATGTCGGTATCGCCACCGGTGGTCATCGTCGCGTCGAGCTTGAGCGTGTTGCGGAGGTAGCCGGCACCGACCTGGCCCATCACGCGCAGGCCCTCGCCCGTCGGCGACAGCGCGTAGCGGACGCGGACCAGGCCACCCGGTGCGCCCGTCGCGTGACCGTCGACGTTCGCGTCGATCGGCAGCCCCATGCGGAACGCCGCGCCGATCGACAGCTGCGGGTTCACGTAGTAGCCGAGCTCTGCGACGAGCACGACGAGGCTGCGCCCGAGGCCGGCATTCTTGACCGTGTTCATGCCCTCGGTCGTGCCGGTGAGATAACCGAGGCCGCTGCCCGCGATCGCGGCGAGGTAGACCTTCTGCGGACCCTTCGGGGTGACCGTGACGCCCGACGAGAGGTCCTCGCTGCTGCCACCGCCGGCCCCGCCGCCGGACGGCTTCTTGCCGCCACCGATCGGATCCTCGTCGTCGCCGCCGCCCTTGGCCGCGACCCCGCTGATCTCGATGATGTTCGGCGAGCCCGACGAGCCCTTCGACGCGACCGGCTTCGCACCCTCGTTGTACGCGGCGACGTAGTAGTGAACGAGCGAGCCCTTCATCGCCGACGCGGGGATCGCGCCGACGTACTTGCAGTCGCCCTGCTTGGTCAGCTTGACCTCGGTGAAGTCGGTCGAGCCTTCCTTGCGATACATCACGGAGACCTTCGACGCCTTGACGTCGGAGCCGAGCATCGCTTCGATCGGCTGGGGCGCGCCGGCCTTCGCCGTATCGATCAGCGTGTGCTCGAGGCCCTTCACGCTGCCGCAGTCCGCGCCGCCACCGCCACCGAGATCGAGCGACGGTCCGCCGTCCGTGATCGGTGCGTTGCCCGCGCCGCCGCCGGAGCCCGCTTCGCCGCGCGCGATCTCGAGCAGCTTCGCGAGCTCGGGAGACTTGTACGCGACGTCGATCTGGATCTTCGGCTCGATCTTGCACGCGTCGACGAACGCGGCCTTCGCGGCGCCTTCATCCGGAACCGCGAACGCGACGATGCCGAGATCGAGATAGGCCTTCGCCAGGACCGGGTCTTTGTCGAGCTTGGACTTCTTCGCGGTCGCGATCGCCGCGGTCAGCTGCTTCTTGGCGCCGTCGTAATCAAACGAGTCGTACGCCTCCATCGCAGCCTTGATCTTCGCGGTGACGTCCCCCTTCGGATCCGCGTGAACGGGTCCGGCGAACAGCAGGAGCGCAGCGATGGGCGCGACGAAACGGAACACCCTCATGCGTCTGTCATAACAAGAAAATCAGTGTTCTGTAATGACGAACTCGACACGGCGGTTCTGAGACCTGCCAGCCTCGGTCCTGTTATCGGCAATAGGCACGTTCTCGCCGTAACCCTTGGGAACCATGCGATCCGACGAGACGCCGCGTTTGATGAGGTAGGTGCGCACGCTCTCGGCGCGGGACTGGCTAAGCTTCAGGTTAAACGCGTCATTTCCGACGGAGTCGGTGTGGCCCTGGACCTCGACCTTGATCTTGGGGTTGTCGGTCATCGCCTGGGCGACCTCGTTGAGGAGCGCAAACGACACGCTCTTGATGCTCGCCTTGTTGAAGTCGAAGAACACGGTCTGCTTGAGCTCGATCTTCTTCTCGGTGACGACGACGAGCGTGTACTTCTTCGGGCAGCCATCGGGGGCGACGCCGGGCTCGTTCGGACACTTGTCGTCCTTGTCGAGGAAGCCGTCCTTGTCGTTATCGGGATCCGGGCAGCCGTCTTCGTCCTCGAACCCGTCCTTGTCCTCGGGATCGTTCGGGCACTTGTCGATGGTGTCGTTGAGGCCGTCGCCGTCGTTGTCGAGATCCGGGCAGCCGTCCTGGTCCTGGAACCCGTCCTTGTCCTCCGGCTCGTTCGGGCACTTGTCGGTCTTGTCGGGGATGCCGTCGTTGTCGTTGTCGAGATCCGGGCAGCCGTCCTCGTCCTGGAACCCGTCCTTGTCCTCGGGTTGATCCGGGCACTTGTCGACGTTGTCCTTGATCCCGTCGCCGTCGCGGTCGCCGTAGCCGACGCACTTGTCCTTCGGCGACTTGTCGATCGCGGATTGCGCGTTCGTGGCGGCGACGTCGGCGTCGCGCCGCGCGTCGTAGTAGTTGCCTTCGTCGAGCGCGTGCTCGGCGTAGTCGTTGTGCGACTCGGCCATCGCGAGCTCGACGGGCGCGCACTTCTGAGCGCCGTGATCGCGTGCGGTCGCGATCAAGCCCTCGGTCGCCGTCGTCTGGTCGCGCACCGCGGTGCCGGCGCATGCAACGAGCCAGAGTGGAACGACGAACAGAAGCGCTTTCACGGCGTGTCCTTCGCCGGCGCGATATCGGGCTTCGGATCTTTCGCCGGTGCGATCGGGTCGGTCTTTGCCGGCGCCGTCTCGGGCGTCATCGTCATCGGCCGCTTCGTCGGATCCTTCGCGGCGATCTCGGCTTCTTCCTTCGCCTTGATCGCGGCCTCCTCGGCGAGCCGGCCGAAGTGATTCGCGCCCTGATAGTCGGCGTGGCCGGCGACCTCGCGGGCCATGTAGAGATATTCCTTCGCGCGCGTCCACCAGTACGGGCTGTACTTGTCAGCCTCGGCAGCGCGCGCGGCCTCGACGGCATCGTCGGCACGCAGCGTGACCTGACCGACGTACGCGATCGGGCCGCAGGCGCTCAGCGCGCCCGCGAGCAGGACGAGGGCGATCACCCGCACCGGCGGCATCATAGCTCAACCTGCATCGTCACCGGCTCTGCACGCGCCGGCTGTCGCGGCCGAGCTCGATCGCGACGTAGACCGCCGAACCGAACAGCGCGAGGAGGGACACCACGAACGCCCAGCCGAGCCGGACCGAGAACAATGGCACGCCGTGCTTGCCGTCCTCGAAGCCGAGGAAGTCAGTCGCGGTGTCGAGCCGGTGAATGCACGCGACGATCAAGATCAACAGCAGGAGCGCGACCGCGCCGCCGATATAGAACAGCGCGCCCTGGAGGCCCCTGCGGATCAGGAACGACGCGCCATACCAGGCCCCGATCACGAGCGCCGCGTGGCCGACCATCAGCGGGAGCACGGCGATGCCGCTGATCTTCTCGGGATCGAAGAAATACATCCAGCTCCACGCCGGGTGGACCGCGTAGAAGTACAGCGCGACCGGCGCGACGACGGCACCGGCGTGCAGTACGACGAGCTGAAACGCCGGCGACGCGAACGGACCGTCTGCTTTGATTCGATCGCGCGCGATCAGCGCGAAGCCGATTCCGAACAGCAGATTCACCAGTGCCACGACGGGCATGACGCGGCGCGACGGTACTACGGATTGCGGCGCTCAAGCGGCGGCGTGCGGCTCCCGGTGTCGGGATCTGAGGCCTCGGCGTTGCCGAGCAGGCTGCTCGCGGCGATGAACTCCTCGGCATCGACGACCGACTGCGGCTCGGTGATCCGTTTTTCCGGCGGCGGCGTCGGCACGTCGATCTCGCCGGCGACGAACAGGCCATCGCCGGGGGTGAGCGGAACCGACATGACCTGGGCGTTGCCCTCGACGGGCGTGCCGTCGTCGTGCTCCTTGCGCGAGGCAACCGCCCCCGTGTCGATGTCGTCGATCAGCTCGACGTTGCCGTCGTGGGGCGTCGGCCGTGATGGTGGGGGCGGGATCGCGATCGCGCGGACCGCACCGGCGACGTTCGTGACGACCCAGTCGTCGGGCAGCGCGGGCGCGGCGAACGATGCAGTCGCGGCGAGGGCGGCGGCCGCCGGCGGAGAGACTAGCGAGGAGACCGTCCACGCCTGCGTGTCCGCGCGAGCCGGCGCTACCGGCTGGCGGTCCAGGGTGTCGTCGGGCGGCGGCGGCGGTGCGAGCCGCTCCGACGAGCTCGCGGTGGAGTTGTCGAGCTGGGCGAGCGCGTCCTCGAGCGCGTGCGGATCGCCGATCCGGTTGAGCGCCGTGTCGACCGCCGGCACCGAGATCGGCGCCTCCTCGAACACGGTCGCCTCGAAGTCGTCGTCGGTCAGCATCTCGACCTTCGGCGAGTCCTCGACGCCGTCTACGAGCTGACCGAAGCGATCGGCGATCACGGTGTACGCGTTGCGAAGCGCGCGGCGTGCGGCGCTCGCGGTGAACTCCTTGCGCACGCGGTCGTACGCGGCGGTCGCGATCCGTTGCGCGAGGATCGGCTCGCCGAGCACGCGCAGCACCTTGCGCGCGAGGTCGATCGGATCGCCGGGCTCGAACAGCAGCGCCTCGCGCGCGTTCTCGACGACGAGCTGCACGGTCTCGCGGCGCGGCGCGACGATCGGCCGCTTGCACGCCATGTACTCGAGCAGCTTCGTCGGGAACACGACCGTCGGGTTCGGCGTGAGATCGGACGCGGCGGGCACGACACACACCGAAGCGGTCGCGAGCAGCGCGGGAATCTCGTCGTGATCGACGACGCCGACGAGATCGACCTTGTCGGTGAGCCCGAGCTCGCGAATGCCGTCCTCGAGCGCGGCCTCGAACCGCGGCGACACCATCGGGCCCGCGAGGATCAAGCGCGCGTCGACCTCGCGCACGATCGCGGCCATCGCGCGGATCAGGACGCGCACGCCGCGGCCGGCGTCGATCGAGCCGGCGTAGACGATGCGTGGTGGACCACCGGTCGGCGGATCGTCCCAGTCGAACCGATCGACATCGACGCCCGGCGGCGCGATCATCACGCGATCCGGCTTGCCGCGATTCTGCAGCGCCTTGACCGCAGCCTGGGTCGGCGCGAGCACGAGATCGGCGGCGAGGATGCACGCCTCTTCGTCACGCGCGTACTGCGCGTCGAGCTCGGGATCGAGTGCGCTCTCGCCGATCGGCGCGCGCGTGAGGTCATAGACCACCGCGAAGCCGAGCCGCTCGCGGGCCTCGAGCACCGTGAGGCCGCTCCACGAGTCGCGGCAGTGGACGACATCGTAGTCGGCGCCCTCGAGCTGGCGGCGCAGCGCGCGCTGGAACGATTGAATCTGGGCCTTGAGATCGGCCTCGGGCGCCGGCACGCGGAGCACGCGGACCGAGCCCTGGCGCTCGACGTAACCTTGATCACCCTCGCGGACGACCAGGAGGTCGACAGAGCACGACGGCGTCAGCGCGCGGATGACGTGTCGCAACTGGACACCTGCTCGGCGCGGCCCCGGCACCGCGCAGAAACCGGTCAGCAGGACGCGGGGCATCGCGCCTACATCGTCGGTCGATTCGACGGTGTCCGCAAGGTTGATCCTGTGGCTCTGGTGCGTTATCCAGCTGGCGTGAATCGTCTGATCGAGTATCTCCGCCAGAACTTGATGATCGACTTCCAGGGTGATCTGTCGGTGGCAAAGGTGAGGGAGTTGCTCGTTGGTGATGACAGCCGTGACGCGAAGACGTTGATGGCCAAGCTGGTCGCCGAAAAGAACGTCGAGGACATGATGCTCGTGCTCGCGGATTGCCTCCTCGAGCCCGTGCAGAAGTCACTGAACGACGAGGTGATGCGCGAGCAACTTCGCATGTATACGGAAAGCTAAGCCGCCCGTGCTAGCGTTGCGTCATGGGTGACCCCGTTCCGGACTCCAAGACGCCCGCCCTCGCCGCGATCGGCCTCGCCGTCGTCGGCATCGTGATCGCCGCCGTGATGAACGGCGGAATCACGCACGGTTCTATCCTCGGCGGCATCATCGCCGCTGCGGGCGCCATTCCCGCGTGCTTCGGCATGTGGAAAGGGATCCAGCAGGAGACCCAAGGCACGCTCGCCGTTTCGGTCGGCGCGGTGCTGATCGCGCTCGGGGTCGGTGGAATTCTGATCGTGCTCGGCATCATCTCGATGCTCCGCCACTAGCGATGCGCGCGGGTTTAGTCGCTCTGGTGCTCGCGGCGTCTCTCACGACGGCTGCGGCGGCGCCGGGCAAGCTCACGTACTCCGACAAGGCGATGGGCACGAGTGTGTCGGTTTGGTTCTGGACCGACCGCGAAGCCGATGCCGCGAAGGCCGCCGAGGCGATGTTCGGCGAGATCAAACGTCTCGATAAAGAGATGACGACGTGGTTGCCGGACTCGGACCTGTCGAAGATCAACGCGGCGGCAGGTGACAAGCCGGTCAAGGTCTCGGACGAGACGATCGCGGTGATCGCGCGCGCGCTCGATGTCTCGAAGCGCTCCGGCGGCGTGTTCGACATCACCGTGCAAGCGTTCCACGGCCTGTGGAAGTTCGACGAGGACATGGATGGCTCGCTTCCCGATCAAGCCGAAGTGAAGAAGCGGCTCGCGCTGATCGGCTGGAAGGACGTCATCGTCGACAAGACGAAGAAGACCGTGTTCCTGAAGCGCAAGGGCATGGCGATCACGCTCGGCGGGATCGCGAAGGGCTACGCGGTCGACAAGTGCGTCGCGCTGCTAAAGGCGCGCGGCTTCACCGACTTCATGGTCCAGGCGGGCGGCGACATGTACGTCGCGGGCAGCAAGGGCAAGGATCCGTGGGTCGTCGGCATCCGTGATCCGCGCGGCCCGAAGGACTCGATGTTCGCGATCGCCCCGATCAAGGACCACTCGTTCTCGACGAGCGGCGACTACGAGCGCGGCTTCGTGAAGGACGGCGTGCGCTATCACCATATTCTGGATCCGCGCACCGGTGAGCCTGCACACGCGTCGAGGTCGGTGACGATCCGCGCGAAGGACGCGTTCACCGCCGATGCGTGGAGCAAGGTCATGTTCATCGACGGCGTCGAGCAGGGCGAGAAGATCATCAAGGACAACAAGCTCGACGACTTCGAGGTCGTGTGGGTCGATGATCAGAACAAGGTGACCGTGACGCCCGGGATCGAGAAGGATCTGAAGCGCATGAAGGAGCCGACCGCGGGGATATGACGCGCGCGCTGGTCGCGTGCCTGGTGGTGGCGGCGTGTGGAGATAACCAGCAGCCGGTCGAGATCGCCGTGCCCTACGGGACGCCGGCATTCGTGGCGTACAAGGCGGACGGCACGTGGCGCGGCGCGAAGCCGACGAAGCGCGGCTACCTGATCGAGAGCGTCGGCCAGTATCAGTTCGTGTTCGTGTGCGCCGACAGTCACGGTTTCGATGTCGAGGAGCTGTTCGCCGACACGAGCGATGGAGATCAGACGCTGTCTACCGGCGGCGGCGACATCGAGCTGTGCAACACGATCCGCGAACAGTCGGTCGAGGGCCATATCAACGGGACGATGATCCAGCCCGGAGTGGTCTCGCTCTACAACGAGGCGAACGAAGGATTGGCTGCGGACTGGAGCTATGACCTCGGCGCCACGATCGGGCGCCGAGACCTCGTGGCCGTTCCGATCACGGGTGACATCGTGGCCATCCGCCGCGATATCGATGTCGTCGTCGGACCGAATCCGCAAGCTCCGATCGATCTCGCCTCCGAAAGCATCCCGCTCGTGCGCGTCCCGAGCACGATCACGGGCTTGGTTCCCGGCTCGCACGTCGACGTGGCGTCGACGCTTCGTACGATCAACGGCACGG
Organism: Deltaproteobacteria bacterium; assembly: GCA_040004535.1. Lineage (GTDB taxonomy): Bacteria > Myxococcota_A > Polyangia > Haliangiales > Haliangiaceae > JABFXX01. Next base: position 6,892 of record JBDUAS010000081.1, on the reverse strand, counting down.
ATCTGCAATACGCACGCTCCAGCGACGCGCCACTCCTGCTCCCCGATAGCGCGATCGAGCCGGGCGAGCGCCAGTTCTTCGATCTCGATGTCGAACAAGGGGCGACCGACTCCTACTACTGGGACCACGTCGCGATGGAAGCCGGTACAGAGCTCGTCGCCCATCTCCAACCTCCGCCCGATACGAGCTACGCGACCTCGGAGCTCGGCACTTCGGTGACGTGGCAGCACGAGGCGCTCGATGCCGTCGGCTACGAGTTGCTCGTCACGGCAAACGGGGCGTCCTCGCTGATTCATGGCGTTGCTACCAAGTCCGTCGTGAACCACACGCTCGATCTTTCGGTCGACCGCGACGCACCGGGCTTTCTCGATGGGTGGCGTCCCACTTGGTCGACCGATCTGGAGAGCTCGACGCGCACCTTCAAAGTGGCGGCACTTCGCGACGGCGCCTGCTACGAGACCCAGCTCTTCGACCGCGGTCGTGAAACCGCGACCATCGGGCTCGGCTCGCGGTGCGCGGTCCTGGCTCGCTAGCGCTCTACTGCGGGCGGGTCTCGACCTCGACCATACCGTCGGGGCGAGCCCAGCGCGCGACCGCGGCATTCGCGCGCGCGGCGGTCACCTCGCGATAGCGCTCGAGATCGGCAGCGAGGCCATCAGGCTCGTTCGTGTACAGCGCGTAACGCTGCAGGATCTGCGCGCGGCGCGACAGGCCGGTGAGGCCCCAGATCGCGCCGGCCTCGCGGCGCGTCGCGGCGCGGGCGAGCCCTTCGGGATCGCACGGCCGAGCGACCTCTTCGTCGAGAATCGCGCGCACGGCCGCGGGGTCCGCGCCGGTGCGCAGGTCGACCGAAACGTGGAGCTCGCCACCGAGCCGCGTGTTCGACGTCCACGCCGAGACGCGCTGTGCGAGCTGCGTCTCGTAGACCAGGCGGCGCCACAGCGCGCCGGTGCCGGTCGCGCTCCACGCGGTCGTCGCGAGATCGAGCTCGGGCTCGTCGGCGGCGAACGCGGGCGGGCCGAGCCACGCGCGATGGATCCGGGTGAGCGCCGCGAACCGATCCGTGCAGGTCGCGACGACCGGCGCGGTGACGTGCGCGCTCGCGGAGGGCCGCTCGGGGCGAGCCGAGCGCGGGAACGAGCCGAAGAATCGCTCGATCACTTCGAGCACGCGGTCGTCGACATCGCCGGCGATCACGAGCGTCGCGTTCGCGGGCACGTACCACGTGCGATAGAACGCGAGCACGTCGTCGAGCGTCGCGCCCTCGATGTGCTCGGTCAGGCCGATCGTCAGATAGCGATGCGGGTGGCCCGCCGGATACAGCCCGGCCGCGAGAAGAAACCGCTCCGCGCCGTACGGCACATTCTCGTAACGCTGGCGGCGCTCCGCGACGACGACTTGTTGCTGCTGCGCGAGCCGCTCCGCGGTCATCCCGGGCGCGAAGTAGCCCATTCGATCGGACTCGAGCCACAACGCGAGCTCGAGCTGATGGCTCGGCACGACCTCGTGATACGCGGTGCGATCCGCGCCGGTCGAGGCGTTCGCATCCGAGCTTCCGGCCTTGCGCAGGATCTCGTAGTGGTGCGCAGGGACGTGCAGCGAGTTCTTGAACACGTGCTCGAACAGATGAGCGAACCCGGTCAGGTCCGCGCGCTCGTCGGAGCTGCCGACCCGGTACCACACGCTCGCGCACACCTGCGGCGAGCTCGGATCGCGATGGATGATCACGTCGAGCCCGCACGGCAGCGTCGTGCGCTCGATGTCGAGGTGCGGCAGCCCGTCGGCGTCGAAAGAGATCATTCGCGCCGACTCCGCAGCGAGAGTGCGAGCTGATAGAGCTCGCGGCGCGGCTTGCCGGTCTTGATCACGAGGCGCGCGGCCGCATCGCGCGGACCGAGACCCTCGGCGAGCAGCTGCGTGAGCTCGGCCTCGATGTCGATCACCGGCGGCGCGGCCGTCGCACCTTCGACCACGAGCGTGCACTCGCCGAGCGGCGCCTGCGCGGCGTAACGCGTCGCGAGCTCGCCGAGCGAGCCGCGGACGTGCTCCTCGTAGACCTTCGTCAGCTCGCGACCGAGCGATGCGCGACGCGCGGCACCGAATGCCTTCGCGAGATCGTCGAGCGTCGCGTGCACGCGATCCGGCGCCTCGTAAAGGATCATGGTCGAGACCTCGGCGCGCAGCGACCCGAACAGCGCCTGGCGTGCGCCCTGTTCGCGCGGCGGAAAGCCGAGGAACATGAACCGATCGGTCGGCAATCCCGAGCCGAGCAGCGCCGCGAGTGCCGCCGATGGCCCGGCGATCACCTCGACCCGCGCCCCCGCGGCGACCGCAGCGGCGACCGCGCGCGCACCGGGGTCCGAGACACCGGGCATCCCGGCCTCGCTGATCACGGCGACCTTCTTGCCTTCGGCGAGGGCGGCGACCAGGCCCTCGGCGCGCACGGCCTCGTTACCTTCGAAGTAGCTCGTCACCGGCGCACCGCCGGCGCCGGCGTGGGCGAGCAAGACCTTGGCGCTACGCGTGTCCTCCGCATAGATCGCATCGGCTTCGCGCAACACGCGCGCCGCACGCAGCGACAGATCCTCGAGGTTACCGATCGGCGTGCCGACGATGTAGAGCGTGCCGACCAACGTCGACAGCGTATCTCACAGATCGACGCACCCGCGCCACGATCGCGACGTGCCGCATCGCTAGCCCTAATCGCGGGTGAGCGCTTCGATGTCGACCGCGCTACCGAGCTCGGCCTCGAGGTACTTCTTCAACCGATCGAGCACCCGCTTCTCGAGCTGGCGCGCACGCTCGCGCGATACGTTGTAGCGATCGCCGAGCTCCTGGAGCGTGAGCGGCTCCTCCGCGAGCCAGCGCTCGCGAAAGATCGTTTGCTCGCGGCCCTCGAGCGTCTGCGCGAACACCTCGAGCTTGGACTTCAGCAGCTGCGCGAACTCGTTGTTCGCGACCGCGCGGTCCGGACGATCGTCCTCGCTCGGCAGAAAATCCAGGCGCGTGCGCGCACCGTCGTCGTCGCCGCCCGAGCCGATCGGTGCGTCGAGCGACGCTTCGGGCGCGGCGAGCCGGCGCTCCATCTCGATGACGTCCTTTTCCGACACATCGAGCTTCTCGGCGAGCAGCGCCGAGGTCGGCTGGAACCCGAGCTGCTCGAGCTTCTCGCGCTCCTTGCGCAGGTTGAAGAACAGCTTGCGCTGCGCCTGCGTCGTGCCGATCTTGACGAGCCGCCAGTTGTTCAAGATGAACTTGAGGATGTAGGCGCGGATCCAGAATGCGGCGTAGCTCGAGAGCTTCACGCCGCGATACGGATCGAACTTACCGACCGCCTGGATCAGGCCGATATTCCCTTCCTGCACGAGATCGAGCAGGTTCCGGTGCGCGCGGCGATATTCGTAGGCGATCTTCACGACGAGCCGGAGGTTCGCTTCGATCAAGCGACGCGCTGCGGCGGTGTCCCCTTGCTCGACGAGCCGGACCGCGAGGTCGTGTTCTTCCTGGGGAGTAAGCAGCGGATAACGCCGCGTTTCGGACATGTAGAGTGCGAGGGGATCGCGACGCGCGAGCGAGCCGGCCTCACGTTTGACCGGTACGCGTGGTACGTGGTCGGCGTCAGGGCCGGCGTCCTGGGCGTCTTCGTGGCCGTCTTCCCCGACGTCGATCGCGCCGGCCGCGGCGAGATCGGTGTCGAGGCCGTCGTCTTTGTCCTCGGGCTCGTCCTTGTCGTCGGAACCGTCGGCCGCGTCATCGCCATCGGCGTCCTCCGCGGGTCGGTCCCCGACATCGATGACCTTTGATTTCTTCGTGCGACTTTTGCCGGCCATCGCGTATCGCGACTGTACTACATGCTCATACCAACGTCGCGTCGCCACTCGGCGAGTGGCAGCGGGTGGTTTGCACCCTATAATCGCGAGATGCGAAGTAGGTTGAACCTCGCCCTGGTGGGTGCCGCGGGTGTCATCGCACTCGTCCTTACCGTGCTCCGTCACGAAGGTGTCGTGGCGTTCGGTCTGGAGACCCACGAGGTCCGTGCAGCTCCGGGCCAAGCCCCGAACGACAAGCACGACTTGTCGGCCCTCAAGATCTTCAGCTCGACGCTCGTGCGCGTGAAAGATCGCTACGTCGATCCGTCGCGCATCGATCCGAAGAAGATGCTGTACAGCGCGCTCGATAGCGTGCAGTTCAACATTCCGGAAGTGCTCGTCGAGCCGGACGTCGCCCGCAACAAGGTGACGGTCGCGGTCAACGACAAGAAAGAGGTGTTCGACACCGACGATGTCGATTCGCCGTGGCACCTCCAGCGCAAGCTCAAGAGCATCTTCCGGTTCATCGAGACCAACATGAACGCCGGCGCCGACCTCGCGAAGGTCGAATACGCGGCGGTCAACGGCATGTTGTCGACGCTCGATCCGCACTCGATCCTGATGGACCCCGAGCAGGCGCGCGACATGGACGTGTCGACGAGCGGCAAGTTCGGCGGCCTCGGCATCGTGATCCGGATGATCGACCGCAAGCTCACCGTCGTGAAGCCGATGAAGGACACGCCGGCGTGGAAGAAGGGCATCAAGGCCGGCGATCACATCGTCAAGATCAACAACGAGCCGACCGAAAATCTAACGTCGAACGAAGCCGTCGATCGCATGCGCGGTGATCCGAAGACCGGCGTCACGCTGTGGATCGAGCGCAAGAACCAGGCGAACCTGATGCGGTTCGATATCGTGCGCGACATCATTCGGGTCTCGCAGGTCGAGCACAAGCTGCTCGACTCGCACGTCGGCTACATCCGGGTGAAGCAGTTCTCGAAGGGCATCGCCCAGGACGTCGCGCAAGCGATGCAGGAGATGTCGGGCCAGGGCGCGACCGCGTGGGTCCTCGACCTCCGCGGCAACCCGGGCGGCCTCCTCGAGGAAGCGGTCCAGCTCTCGGATCTGTTTGTCGATAGCGGCACGATCGTGTCGACCGTGTCGGGTCGCGACCGCGAAGCGCGCCGCGCCGAGCGTGGCTTTGGTGATACGACCAGCTCGCTCGCGGTGCTCGTCAACGGTGGCTCGGCCTCGGCGTCGGAGATCACCTCGGGCGCGCTCAAGAACCTCGATCGCGCCGTCATCATCGGCACGCGCACGTTCGGCAAGGGCTCGGTCCAGGAGCTCTACGACAACGACGACCACTCGAAGCTGAAGCTGACGATCGCGCAGTACCTGACCCCGGGTGACCGCTCGATCCAGAACCTCGGGATCGTCCCCGACATCCAGCTCCAGCGGATGTACATCCCGGAGAAGAACGACTCGGCCGGCGACATCGTGCGGATGCTCGCGCCGACCCACAGCTACGGCGAGAAGGATCTCGACGCGCACCTCGTGTCGACCTACGCGAAGGACGGCGACAAGCCGACGTACGAAGTGCCGTACATGTTCGAGCGCAAAAAGACCGCGACGCCCGAGGCGAAGGATCAGAAGGCGACCCCGCCGACCGATGACGAGGACGCGCCGGATGACGACGAGATCGTCGAAGACTTCGAGATGCGGTTCGCGAAGCAGATCGTGTCGGGCGTGACTGCCTCGACCCGGCCGAAGCTCGTCGCGGGTGCGAAGAAGATCGTGGACAAGGTCCGCGGCGAAGAAGAGGGGAAGCTCGTCACCGCGCTCAAGGCGATCAACGTCGACTGGACCGCGGCCGGCAATGACTCGGGCACCGCGAACCTCGACGTCGCGCTGACGGCGTCGGGCTCGACGATCAAGGCGGGTCAAGATCTGACGGTCACCGCGACCGTGAAGAACGTCGGCAGCGGCGCGGCGTATCGCGTGCTGCCCCGGATCCAGGCCGAGGACGGCGTGTTCGAGGACTTCGAGCTCCCGATCGGCAAGGTCGCGCCCGGCGAGACCAAGTCGTTCACCGCGCACCTGAAGATGCCGCAGGACGCGGTCGATCGCGTCGATCGGCTCGGCCTCGAGGTCCGCGAAGCGCGCAACGCGACGACCAAGGTCTCGCCCGCGGAGATCCACGTCGAGTCGCTGCCGCGTCCGGTGTTCGCATATGCCTGGCAGCTCGTCGACGACGGCAACGGTGATGGCCTCGTCCAGCGCGGCGAGAAGTACCACCTGCAGGTGTCGATCAAGAACACCGGCATGGGCGCGTCGACGAAGGACGCGCAGGTCATCCTGCGTAACGCGACCGGCGACGGTGTCGACCTCGACAAGTCGCGGTTCGATCTCGACGTGCTCGAGCCCGGCAAGACCAAGACGCTCGACTTCCCGCTCGCGACCAACGCGACGCTGAAGGCGGACGAGATGGTGCTCGAGCTGATGGCGTACGACCCGAACCTCGACAGCCAGTCGAGCGACAAGCTCCACTTCAAGGTCACGCCGAGCGTCGCTGGCCAGCCGGCCAAGGGCGTCGTCATGGTGAAGGCCGCGAGCACGATCCACGCGGGCGCGGCGGATGATTCGAGCGTCGTTGGCACCGCGCTCAAGGGCGCGAGCTATCCGGCGATCGCGACGTTCGGCCCGTACACGAAGATCAAGCTCGATGCGACCGGCTCCAAGGTCGGCTTCATCGCGAACCAGGCGGTCACGCCGGGCGGCGCGGGCACGAGCCCGTTCACCGCGACGTACAACACGACGCCTCCGCTGATCAGCCTGACGTCGAAGTCGCTCGAGACCCGCGGCGACACCTTCAAGCTGCAGGGCACCGTCACCGACGAGCTCCGCGTCAACGACGTCTACATCTTCGTGTCGAACCCGACGGCGAAGGTGGAGAGCAAGAAGGTGTTCTACCGCTCCAACCGCGGCGGCAAGAACGAGCGCACGCTCGACTTCGCGAGTGACCTGCCGTTGTGGCCGGGCTCGAACATGGTCACGATCGTCGCGCGCGAGAACAACGACGTGCG
>JBDUAS010000310.1:0-7959 GCA_040004535.1 Deltaproteobacteria bacterium | reverse complement strand
CCGGCGACGCCGAGCGACACGCCGACGTTGCCCTGCGCATCGGTGTCGATCAGCAAGACCTCGTGATCGCGCTCGGCGAGCCCGGCCGCGAGGTTGACGGCGGTGGTCGTCTTACCGGTGCCACCCTTCTGGTTCAGGATCGCGATGCGGCGCGCACGCTTCGCCCGGTAGCCCTCCTCGCCGAGTCCCGCGGTGCGGCACTCGAGCGAGCAGAAGTGGTTACGGGCGCCGTCCGCGGTCACGGCGATCTGGAACACGAACGCCGGACGGAACTCCTGCCCGCACGTGTTGCACGTCTTCTCCATCCGGTTATGGAAGCGGCATGGGCGGGATGGGGGCAACTTTTCGTACGCACGGTATAGTTGGTGGCGTGATCGCTCGGAACGTGTCGGCGCGGGGGCAGCAGCCAGAGCTCGTCGCGAAAGAGTTGGGTGAAAAACTTGTCGCGGCCGATCTCCAGCTCGTGGTCGTGTTCGCGGACTGGCGGCTCGACCCGAGCGCGTTCGTCGGAGCAATGCAGCGCGTGCTCGGCCGGGTACCGTTCGTCGGCTGCACCGCGGTCGGGGCAGTTGGCTCGGTCGGACTCGACGGGCCCACGACCGTCGCGATGGGACTCTACGGCGATGGCTTGCGCGTCGGCGTCGGCGTCGCGACCGAGCTCAGCAAGCACGCGCTCGTGCGGAGCCGGGATGCGTTCGACCGCGCGGCCCAGGCGCTCGGGTTTAGCTGCGAGCAGCTCGATCCGACCCGCCACGTCGCGTTCACGCTTGCCGAGGGCTCGGCGGGGATCGAAGAGGTGTTTTGCATCGGCTCGGCCGCAGCGGCGCCGCAGATTCGCGTCGTCGGTGGCGCGGCCTCGACGGAGCTCGATACCCGCGGCGCCGTACCGATCGGCCCGACCGCCGTGTGGGCGCACGGCGAGGTCATGGTCGATTCCGGCGTCGCCGTACTGCTCGAGCTCGCGCGGCCGTTCGAGGCGATCACGTCATGTCACCTGGTTCCGACCGACCTCAAGACGGTCGTCACCGCCGCGACCGGCCGCACGGTCGAGGAGCTCGATGGCATCCCCGCACCGCGCCGGCTCGCGGATCTGCTCGGTCAGCTCGGGGTCGCGTTCGACGCGAACAAACCGACGACATATTCGTTCGCACGCGTGATCGACGGCGTGCCGTACGTGCGCTCGATCCGCCACGTCGAGCCCACGCGGATCCAGCTCGCGTCGAGCGTCGAGCCCGGCCATGTCCTGCGGATCATGAAGCCCGGTGACTTGCTCGCGATGACGCTGCGCGACCTCGCCGCCGTCAAGGACCGCCTCGGCTCGATCGACGCGCTGCTCGTGTTCTCGTGCGTCCACCGCGAGTGGGAAGCGAGGAGCCGCTCGATCGCACCGGAGCTCGCGGCGATCTACGACCAGTATCCGACGACGGGCTTCCACAGCTTCGGCGAACAGAGCGGCATGTTGTTCGTCAACCACACGCTGACGGCGCTCGCGATCGGAGGCGGGTAGTGGCGGATCCGAAGGACGAGCGGATCTCGGAGCTCGAGGACGAGCTCGCGGCAGCGCAGCGCACCGTCGAGGTCTTGATCGCTCGACTCGAGCGCAGCAGCTCCGCGCCGGCGACCCAGGCCGAATTGTTCGACACCGCCGTGCGGCTCGGCAACGTCCTCGAGGAACGGACCAAGGAAGTCGAGGCCGCTCGCGCCGAGTTCCGCGCATTGCGCGCGAACCTCGATCAGATCGTCAAGCAGCGCACCCGCGCACTCGCCGAATCCGAGGCGCAGCTGCGCGCGAAGAACGTCGAGCTCGAACGCCAGAGCCGGATTCGCACCGAGTTCATCTCGATCGCGGCGCACGAGCTGCGGACGCCGCTGACCAGCATCGTCGGCTATCTCGATCTATTCTTCGAGAATCGCTTCGGCGAGCTGCCGCAGCTGGCCGAGCGCCCGATGGGCTCGATGCGGCGCAACGCGCACCGCCTGAAGCGGCTCGTCGATGACATGTTCAACGTCTCGCGGATCGATACGGGCCGGATGGTGCTGCGCCGCGAGCCGGTCGACCTCGGCGACATGGTGCGCGCGGTCGTCACCGAGCTCTTGCCGCTCGCCCACGCCCGCGACCAGCGCCTGGAGGCGAAGATCGAGTCGGTCGATTCGATCGAAGCGGATCGCGACAAGCTGCACCAGATCACGGTGAATCTCGTGTCGAACGCGATCCGCTACACGCCGGAGTCCGGCGAGATCTCGATCACCGTCGACGAAGCGCCTCGCGTGCGTTATCCCGGCGGCTGGGCGCGGCTTCGCGTGCGCGACAATGGCATCGGGATCAGCGAGGAAGATCGCCAGCGGATCTTCGATCCGTTCCTGCACCCGATGCCGGTTCGCCACCATACCTCCGCGCTACCGGACTCGGCCGGGCTCGGCCTCTACATCGCGCGCGGCCTGATCGAGATGCACGGTGGGCTGATCACCGTCGACTCGCAGCCCGAGGTGTTCACCGAGTTCACCGTGCTGCTGCCGTTCAAGAACGAGCCGCGCTCGACCAGCGAGCCGCCACCCGTCCGATGAGAAGCGCGCTCGTGATCGTTGCCGTGCTCGGCGCGCTCGCTGCCGCGAGCCCGCCCGCGAAGACGCCGGCGATGCTCGCGAGCGCGAAGACGATCTACGAGGGCTCCGCCGCGGGCTGCTTCGCGTGCCACGGCTACACCGGCGAGGGCAACGGTCCGGTCGCGTTCGCGTTGAAGCCGCCGCCGCGGAACTTCCAGAAGGATCCGTTCAAGGGCGGCGACACCGTCGACAAAGTGTTCGCGACGATCACGAACGGGCTCACCGGCACGCAGATGGTGTCCTACGAGAAGCTGGCCGAGGCCGACCGCTGGGCGCTCGCGTACTACGTGCTGTCGTTCAAGAAGAAATAGCGACGATCAGATCGTAGAGCGCGTGCGCGTAGACCGCGTGCGCGAGCGAGCGAAACCAGAAGATCGCACCGAAGGCGAGGCCCGCGATCGTGCGGAAGGCGAACGCATGCCAGGTGAACGGCTCGCCGTTCGCGCCGGCGTGGTGGGCGAGTGCAAACAACGGCGCAGAGAGGACGAACGCGATCACCACCGCGACGCGACGATCTGTGCCACCACCGCGCAGGAAAGTGACCATGCCGGCGAGTAAACCGAACCTGAACACGAGCTCTTCGTGGACGCCGGCGCCGAGTGCGGAGATCACCGTCGAGCCGCCGATCGACATGCCGAGCAGGTGAGAAAGCACGAGCGTGATCGCCGCGCCCAGCGTAAGCGCGTAGATCAACGCCTCGAGGAACACCGGCGCGACGACCTCGAGCCGCAGCGAGTCCCAGCGATTCGCGCCGCGGATCCAGACCAGGAACAGCACCGCGATCACGGCATGGAGCAACAGATACAGCGTGCGGCTGCCGAGCGTGGCGTACAGCGCGCGGGTGACGACGTCCGCACCGTTGACGCGACCGGCGAACAGCACGCCGATCTCGTAGGCGAGCAGCACGGGAAACACGAGCACGAGGCTCGCTTCGAGGTCGCCATGGCCGGCGTCGTACTGCGACCCCGCCATCGTTACTTGATCCGTGACTTCTTCGCGGCGGCCGGCGTCTTGACCGGCGGCCGCACGGTCGCGGTGATCGCGCGATCGGCGACGAGGTATGCCCGTGCCGCGGCCGCGACATCGGCGAGCGTGACCCCACGGATCGCGTCGTCGTAGCCGGCCCACGACGTCCAGCCGAGACCGTACGCTTCGTGATAGGCGATCGCATTGGCGATCGCGGAGCGCCGCTGCATCGCGATCTGGTGACTGCCGACGAGGTAGTTCTTCGCGCGAGCGAGCTCGTCGGCAGTGACGCCATCGCGCAGCACCTTCGCGAGCTCGTCGCGCACCGCGCCGACCGCGGCATCGAGCTTCTCGGGCGAGCACGACAGGTAGACCGCGACGAATCCCGGGTCGACGCCTTCGACCGAGTGCGCCGACACGCGATAGACGAGCGCACGCTTGTCGCGGAGCTCCGCGAACAACCGCCCGCTCTGGCCGCCGAGCACCGCGATGAGCACTTCGAGTGCGAACCGATCCTTCGCGTCGATCGTCGCGCCCGGATAACCGATCACGAGGTGCGCCTGCGCGCGATCGAGATAGCGATAGACCTCGCGGTCCTCGGCGGGGCGGCCCGCGAGGTCGACCGGGGCGACGGTCGGTGCCGTCGCGGCCTGTTTCGGCGCTGCGCCGAACCGCTTCGTCACGCGTTGAAGCGTGTCCTCGACGTCGACGTCGCCGACGATCGCGAGCGTGAGCGCCGAGATCGGATAGCGGTTTCGGTAGAAAGCACCGAGCTTGCCGCGATCGAGCGCACCGATCGAATCCTCGGTACCGAGCGCATCGCGGTGATACGGGTGAGTGCCGTACAGCGCCTCGCTGAACACCCGGAACGCGATCTGGGTCGGGTTGTCGGTCTGCGCCGCTTGATCCGCGTACAACGCGTGCTGCTCGCGTGCGAGCTCGTCGGCCGAGAAGCTCGGGGCGAGCAAGCAATCCGCGGTGAGCTCGAACCCTGCGGGCCACGACCGCGCGAGCCACTCCGCGGCGAGGCCAAAGCTGTTGCGGCCGGCGACACCGCCGAGCGAGCCACCGAGGCGATCGATCTTGTCGGCGACCGCGGGCGCGTCGAGCTTGCCGCAGCCGCGCGTGATCATCCGTGCGAGCAGCGTCGATGCACCGGCCTCGCGATCGGTCTCGACGCGCTGGCCGCCGCGCCACACCGCGCGCATCGCGACGACCGGCACCGATGGATCGCGGCGCACGATCACGACCATGCCGTTGCCGAGCGTGATGCGCTTCTCGACGACGGCGGTCGGCGCCGCGCTGCCCGCGAGCGCCGTGCGGACGCGCTTCTCCGCGCCGCGCGCGAAGTGCGTCGAGCGCTGGGCCTTCGCCCGATGCTTCGGCAAGACCGCCGCGACCGTCGCGTTCTCGGGCCGGAGGTAGCGCTTCACCGCGGACGCTACGTCGTGGCGGCGCACCGCGCGGATCCGATCGAGGTAGACGTGGGAGTAACGCGGATCGCCCGCGACCGTCGCGTTCCAACCGATCGTGCGAGCGCGACCCTGCGCGGTCTCGAGCTGGCGCACGAACCCGGCCTCGGCGGCGATCCGCGCCTTGTCGAGCTCGTCCGCGTCGAGCTCGTCGACGAGCGCGAGCGCCTGGCCGACGAGGCCGCCGACGGTCTTGTCCGCATCGCGCGCGCGCGCGGTCGCGGACAGCACGAACAGGCCCGGATCGCGAAGCGCATGGACGTGCGCGTAAGCGGTCGTGACGATGCCCTCGTCGTCACGTAGCCGGCGGGGCAGCCGAGCCGATTCACTCTCGCCGAGCAGGATCGCGGCGACGTCGAGCGCGGCGACATCGGGGTGGCGTGCTGGTGGCACGTGGAAGCCGACCGCGACGTAGGCCTCGGTGACATCGCGGAGCTGCGCGACGGCCCGCGGTGCGGTCTGTGCTGGCTCGGCGGCGAGCCGGCGATGCGGCCGGCCCGACGGCAGCGCGCCGAACCGCCGTGCGACCGCGCGATGAACCTCGTGCGGATCGACATCGCCCGCGACGACCACCGTCATGTTGTCGGCGACGTAGAAGCTGCGGAAGAACTCGACGAGATCGCGCTCGCCGAGCCGCTTGACGCTATCGGGATTGCCGATCACCGGCCGGCGATACGGATGCGCGACGAACGCGGTCGCGAACAAGCTCTGCGCGACCGAGCGCGCCGGATCGTCCGAGCCTTGACGGATCTCCTCGAGGATGACGTCCTTTTCGCGCGCGAGCTCGTGCGGATCGACGCCGCCGGGCGCCGCGAGCGCGCTGCCGAACGCTTCGATCGCGTCGGTGATCCGATCCTTGCCGAGCACCGCGTGAAACACGGTGTGATCGAACGAGGTCCACGCGTTGATCTCGCCGCCCGACCCCGCGATCGCGCGCGCGAGCTCGCCGACGCCGTGCTCGCCGCCCTTGAACAGCATGTGCTCGATGACGTGAGCGACGCCGGCTTGGGTCGAGGTCTCATCCGCGGAGCCGACACCGACCCAGGCTTGAATCGCCGCGACCGGCGAAGGATGGCCGGCGGCGACATGGAGGGTGAGCCCGTTATCCAGGCGATGCGTTTCGACGTCGTGCACGGTGGCCAATGCCAGCCCGATCACGAGGGTGGCGACCAAATAATAGGCATGGCGCACACCGCTGGGCACGTTTCGGAACCTAAGCCAACCCCACGGATTTTGGCGTTATCCTGGGGTCATGAAGAGCCTTGTTGTCGCCCACCTTCGCACCGCCTTCGGCGGTGCTACGCGCAGGGCCTTCGCCCTGGTTATCCTCGCACTTTTGGTGGGAGCTTGCTCGAGTGACCCGGCGCAGATCGCGGGCGACTACACGGTCGGCGTGACGAACCGCGATAACGGCTGCAACTTCGCGAACTGGACGGTGGGCGGCATGACCGCGAACGTCGACGTCAAGATCGCGGAGTCCGGCTCCAGCGTGACCGCGGATGTCACGGGCGGTGTCGGCGCGGTGCTCGACTTCGCGTTCGGCGGGTCTGCGTTCATCGGCACGATCGATGGCAACGAGCTCGACCTCAAGCTCGAGGGTACGCGCGTCCAGCAAACCGGCACGTGCACGTTCACGTACAACGGCGAGATCCTCGCGACCGCGAGCGGCGACATCCTGATGGGCCGGATCAACTACACGCCGGCGACGAACGGCAACAGCGACTGCGCCGCGGTCTCCGGCTGCCTGACGTACCAGGAGTTCAACGGCTCGCGCCCGCCGCAATGACCCATGCTGACGGAGATCCGTAATCGTCCACCGCTGATCGTCACGAAGCGTCTCGCACTACGCGAGCTCCGCCTCGACGATGCGCGGGCGGTTGCGGATCGCGCCGGCGACAAGCGCGTCGCGCGCTACTTGATCGCGGTGCCGTCGCCCTATCCCGTGATGCTCGCGACCCGCTGGATCGTCGGCCGGCTCGCGTGGTGGGGCCAGGGCCGTGGCCTCACGCTCGCGATCGCGAAGCGCGAGACGCCGGACTCGTTGCTCGGCAGCGTCAGCCTGCGCCGCTACGCCCGCGATCGCCGCGCCGAGCTCGGCTACTGGCTCGGCGCTGAGAGCTGGGGCCAGGGCTTCGCGACCGAGGCCGCGCAGGCGCTCGTCGAGTTTGGATTTCGCGAGCTCGGACTGTCGAAGGTCTATGCGCAGGTGTTGGAGGGCAATCGCATCAGCTGTGGCGTGCTCGAAAAATTAGGAATGATCGAGGAAGGCGTACGGCGGCGGCATATTCGCAAAGGCAAACGGCTGCTCGATGTGACGTTGTACGGAATTCTCAAAGACGAATGGCGGGCTCGCGAGTGATCGACTGATCACTTCTTCGCGCGCGCAGCCAGGAGGCTGCCGATCGCGATGCCGAGCCCGAGGCCGAGGAGCAGGCCTATCCATAGGCCCGAGCTGATGACCGGCGCCGGGCGATCGAGCGGCTTCAGCGCGACAGTGTCGCGATCTTCGAACCACGCGATCGCGAGCCCGACGACGCACGCGATCGAGACGACGATCGCGGCAATCCAGACGCCGCGAGGCAACGGCTTGCGCTGCCTCGCGCCGCGCTCGATCGCACGCGCTTTCGCCTCGGTCTCGGGATCCACGACAGGAGTATGCACGCGGGACACGAAAGCGACACCAACGCCGCTCGAGAGCCCTGCGACCTCCGACGCGGTCGCGTGGTTTCGTGAACACGACATGCGCTCTTGATGCGGAGGTCACGAGCGGTCTCGATTTGCGGCGCAGCCGCGAAACGAGTCGCATCTGACCGCCCATGCGAATCCGTACATCCTGATTCCACATGGCGGCGCAACCGCGCTGCCATGCGCGCCGCCATGCGCGCCGCCATGCGCGCCGCCATGCGCGCCGCCATGC
>JBDUAS010000309.1:0-8032 GCA_040004535.1 Deltaproteobacteria bacterium | reverse complement strand
CCGCTCGCGCCCGCGCCGGCGGAACCGCTCGCGCCCGCGCCGGCAGATCCACTCGCGCCCGCGCCGGCAGATCCGCTCGCGCCTGCGCTGGCAGATCCGCTCGCGCCTGCGCCTGCGGAACCGCTCGCGCCCGCGCCGGCAGATCCGCTCGCGCCTGCGCCGGCAGATCCAGTCGCGCTCGCGCCCGCGGAACCGCTCGCACCGGCGCCTGCAGATCCGCTCGCGCCTGCACCACCAGAACCGCTCGCACCTGCGGCGCCGCCGGCACCTGCAGATTCGCCACCACTGGCTCCGACACTGCCACTCGAATCTTGTGCGCTCGCGCTGGATCCACCACCACCGCTCGCGCCGGCGCTCGCAGCGCCGGCGGGCGGAAGATCGGTTGTCGTCGACGGGGCTGGCCCCGGCGTCGGTTCGGCCTGGGCGGCACCCGAGGCACCACCACCGGCTCCGCCACCGCCGCCGCCAGCACCACCAGCACCACTCGCGCCCGCACCCGCCCCGCCGCCGCCACCCGCGCCACCAGCGCCGTTCTGGGCCTGCACTTGATCCTTGGCAGTCTCGGCACCCGCGGCGCCGAGCTCACCCGCGCCCGCGCCCGAGACCTGACACGCCGGCGAGCTCGAGACGTTCATCTGGACCTGCGGTCCGGTGATCACGATCTCCGACGACGCCTTGATGCCGAACGTCGACACCGCGTGGGTCATCACGTTCTTGCCGTTCGTCTTGATGCCCTCGGTGGTGCCGACCTTCAGCGCGTTCGCGTGAAAGATCACGTTCTGCTTCGCCTTGACCTCGATGTCGCCGGTCTTCGAGATGATCTTGACGACCTTGTTCGCCGAATCGAGGATGATCTGGTTCTGCTTCGAGTCGACGATCGTGACCTTCTCCGACCCTTCTTTGTCATCGAAGATGAACCGGTGGCCCGAGCGTGACTTGATCAGCTTCGTGTTGTTCTTGCCGGAGTCATTCTTCTCCGGCGGCTCCTGCTCCTTGTTGTGGAGCGAGCCGATGATGATCGGCTTGTGAAGGTCGCCGTGCTCGAACACGACGAGCAGCTGATCCTTCGCTTCCGGCAACTGATACGTGCCGCGACCCTTGCCGCCCATCGGCACCGCGATCCGCGCCCAGAACGTCTTCTCGCCCTCGGACAGGTGGGGAATCGTGATCTTGATCCGATAGCCCGGGTTATCCGGCGCAGTGTCCTTGTTCTCCATCACGATCCCGAGCCACACGCCACGGTACTTCTTGGCCTGCATGGCCTTCGCACCGGGTTTGTCGATCGGGAAGAAGCTCATCGGTCAGGCAATCTTGATCGTGGGTGCGTCGAAGTTCGATGGAGAACCAGAGGTCAGCTTCGCCTGCGAGCTCGCGTCGACGTTGATGTCCTTCCCGGCCTTCACGTCGATCGTCGTCTTGACGTTGAACTTGATGTTCTGCTGTGCAGTGACCTTGAACGTGCCTTGTTTGCACGTGATCTCCATCGTGCCTTCCATCGACGACACCGCGACGCCGGTGTCGCCCGACATCGGCGGCTTGTAGACCGCGCAGATGTTCGGGCCGGCGCCGGCCTTCGCGAAGTTGCCGATGCCGATCATGTTCTTCGTCGTCTTGTCGGCGATCACGACCTTGGTCTTGTCGGTGTCGTCGAGGATCAGCCGGTGGCCCGAGCGCGAGCGATAGCCGCGGAAGTTGTTCTTGCCGTCCTCGTTAGGCTCCGGCGAGTTGTCGGGCTTGCTCCACACGCCGCCGAGGATCACGGGCTGACTCGAGTCGCCGGCGATGAACATCACGATCACCGCATCCTCGATATCGGGGAGCGTGTACCAGCCGAACTTCTTGCCCTCCATCGGGGTCTGGAGCTGGGCCCAGTGCGTCTGATCGGTGTCGCCGTGATCGAGCCACGGCAGCTTCACCTTGATCCGGTTGAGGCCTTCCGGATCTTTGTTCTGCACGACGACGCCGTAATGCAGACCGTACTGAGTGGCGTCGAGCGAATCCTGTTTAGGTCCGCCGGCGCGCACTACGAGCCTTTCTGCGCGTCACGCGCGACGCGGATGTGGGTGACGTAGCCACCATCCTTGTCCTTGCCGCCAGCGACGTAGCGGTGCGTGATTCCCATGACGTAGTACTTGCCGTTGAACGTGTCGTCGGCGGCCTTCGTGTTGATCGTCAGCTTGATCACCGAGCCGAGATCGAACTTCGGATCGCCAACCGCTTCGGCTTCGCCGGTCATGTACGTGAGCGATTCGTCGACCTGCTTCGCCTTCGCGATCGCGTCCGCTTCTTCTTTGCTCCAGATCGGCGTGTCGACGGTGAACGTTTCCTGATCGCCGTGCTCGCCGGAGGCGTCGACCGCGTTCTGCGAGCCGAGCGGCGACGACTGGGCGGAGTACTCGCCCTGGATCAGCTCTTTGGTCTCCGGGTTCCAACCCTTGACCGTGACCTTCTTGTGGATCGGCGCGGACGACACGCGCGGCGTGAACGAGCGCAGCTGCTCGCCGTCACCGACCTCCTGGCTGATCTTGAGCTCGATGCCGGAGTCGTTCGCCAGATCGGGCTGCTTGCAGTGCAGCGTCGTGTCGTCGCACCAGATATGGCATCCCATGCGTCCTGCGCGCGTCCGCAGGAACTCCATATGGGTCATGTTGTGCTGGTAGACGTGCTTGTACGTGATCGACTTCTCGTGCTTCCAGTCGAGCGTCAGCCCCGCGTCCTGCACGACCTGCGACAAGATCTGTTGATCGGTCTTGTCCGTGAACGTCTGTGATTTGCGATAGCGCAAGAGCTTGTGCATCTTGTTCATCGCGCGAATCATGATCCGCTGCGGCTCGCCGCCACGATACGACGGCTCGAGCCCGACGATCTCGCCCTTGTAGATCGTCTTCTGCTCCTGGCCGACTTTGATCTCGACCGCACCGGCGATCTTCAACTTCGAGTAGCGGTGGTCCTGGTTGTAGACGACGATCTGCGCCATATCGGGCTGACCGATGTCGCGATCGACCGTGAACGAGACCTGGTGATCTTCGACGACGTCTTGACCATCCAGCGTGACCTTGACGCTTACTGCGCCTGCCTTGCCGACGCTCATTAGGTGCCTCCGCTGCCTCCGCTGCCTCCGCTGCCTCCGCTGCCTCCGCTACCATCGCCACTCGACGCCATCGACACGCGCTCGGCTTCCTTGAGCTTCAGGGTGACGGTGGCTCGCAGCGGAATGCCTTGGCTCGAGAACATCGTGTACTTCGTCGAGATCTGGTCGATCACGCAACGGAACTTGGAGTCCGAGCCGCCCATCACGGTTCCCCACACGACGACGCAGTGATGCGGTCTCCGCATCTCGTCCTGGCTGCTGTTAGGCTCGCGCACGGTCGCGAGCTGTTCCAGGATGTAGACCGCTTCCTGGACGTTTTGCTTCTCTTCATAGGCGTCGAACAAGAGCTCGACGGTCATCGTCCGGCCTTCCGCGCCCGTGAACTCGAGCTGGAGTCCATTCGCGTTCGCCTTGTTGTGCTTCTGCCACGGGACCGACTTGTCGATCTGCAGCTCTTTGGGGTTGTACTGCGCCTGCACGCCGAGCGACGGCTCGTCGATGCTGCCGATCGAGATCTTGGCTCCGGGCGGAACGAAACCAGGCGGAACAGTGAGTAGGCTGCTCATAGGTACGGCTCCCCGTTACGTGCTCGTGCTGCATCCATGAGGGTCAGGATGTGCTTGTAAACTTCGTTTGCGACCTTCTCGATATCGATCTGTTGGTTCGCGGACTGCTGCGCACCCGTGCTGCTCGGGTTCGCGACCGCCGGCGCCGCGCTCTGCATGCCACGCTCGGACGCGGCGATGTGCGTCGTCGGCGCCGCCTGCACGAGCGTGAGCTCGGCGAGCGAGATATCGCCGCTCATGCCGCTGGAGCGCTCGTCGAGCATCTTGCGAGCCGCCGCTTCGAACCAGGTCGGGATTTCGACTTCACCGCCGCCGAAGCGACCGGTCGAGCGCACGCCGCCGACCGAGCCGGTGCGGACGTAATCCGGTGACGCGCTCGGGGCGCGCAACATGGCGCCGTGCTCGCGCTCGCGAGAACCGCCGCCGCTGCTCGTCGAGCTCGCCGCCGCCTTGCCATCGCTCGGCGCGACGTACGAGCCGAGCGCTTCGCCCGCACGCGACGACAGGCTCGCGAGCCCGGGCCGCGACTCGGTCGCGAACAGTTGTTCTTGCTGGAGCTCGACGTGACGGCGCATCGCAGCGCGCTGGGTCTGGGTACCCGTCGATTGCACCGCGCCGGGCTCGTCGCTTCCCGCACCGAACGCGGCGCTGATCACGGTCGGTGCGACGAGCGGCAACACCGACCACGCGATCTGCGCGCGCTCGAGTGCGGTGATCGATTCATCGCCGCGACCTGCGAGTGCGAGCGCGCGAGCCGCCTTCGCGGCCGGCGACCACGAGCGCGCTTGCGCGGTCTGGCCGAGCGCGACGTACATCGCTTCGAACTTCGCGCGTCGCGACGTCGCGACCATCGAGCTCGCCGACGTCAACAGGTCTGCTTCGCTCGGCTCGCCACCGCTCGGCACCGCAGCTTCCGCGCTGGGCACGAGCGACGACATCGTGGGTGCGCTCGCTGCGAGCGTGGACGTCGTCGAGGTTGCCGACGGCGCCGTGGCTTCCGCGGCTTCGCTACTCGCACCGAAAGCCGGCATTCCGAACCCGAGCGCGGCATACGTGCCGAGCGCGGCGACCGATTGTGCGGCGAGCAGCTCGAGCGCAGCGACGGGCATGCCTTGGTCGCCATCCGGCGCAGCGGCCGACAGGCCGAGTGCGGCGACCGTCGCCGACGGCCACATATATGCGCCGCGGGGGGTCTTGCGCTCGACGCCGAACGTCGCCGACGCGGTCGGTAGTGCGAACGGACCCGCGAGCGTGCCGGCCGCGGTGCCGTACGACGCACCCGCTGAAGCCGCCGTGGGCACCGCCGCGGAGCTTGCCGAGGGATACGCCGTGATCGGCGCGGCCGCACCGCCTTGCTCGGCACGCGCGGCTTCGATCGCCATCGCCTGCACGAACGTGCGGTTGACGGTGCTCGCCATCGCGGCGAGCTGGCTCGGTCCCGCGATTGCGAGGCGCATCGCCTGCGCGGCTTCCGCCGGGCCGAGACCGTAGACGCGCGCCGCGAGCACGAGCTCGGGCGTGACGAAGTCGAACGACAGATCGGCGGCGGAGCGCTCCTGCGCGACCGACCACGTCTGCGCGCGATCCGCGATCATGCCGGGTGCGGCGAACGACGGTACGCGTGCCTGGCCCGAGGCCGACTCGAGGATGCCGGGTTGCGCGATCGTCGACTCGCCGATCATCGGGTCGGTCATCGCGCCGATCATGTGCTGACCGATCGAGCCTGCAGGCACGGCCGAGCTGGCACCGCCGACGTACGCCGCGAACAGCTCCGGCGAGATCGTGGTCATCGCGCTCGCCGCGAGCTGCGGCATGTCGGCGCGGAGCTCGTGCGTAAACGGTGCGGTCGCTCGTGCCATCGCCGGTGCGCTCGCCTGCGGCGTCACGATCGACTCGACGTTCCACGACAACAGTGCCGAGCGCATCGTGGTGAGCGGCTCGATCGCCTGTGCGGCTTCACCAACCTCTGGTACGTGCGACGTCGGGGCGACGTATTCGGCGGAGAAGTCGAACGGCTCGCGCTGTTCCATGAACGCTTCGCGCGCGATCGGCGCGAACGGCGTCGTGGCGGCGAACGATGCAAAGCCCGGCATCTCGCCGATCGCGGCGCCACCGACGACCTCGCGAGCCGCGGGCGTCAACATGCCGGCGAGATACGCGGCCGATAACGTCTCGCCGAACAGTGCACGGACATCGAACGTCGGCGCCGAGGCGAGCGGGAACACGTGGCGGAACGCGGGCGCGAACGGCGACGACGCGAGCTGCGCCGACAACCCGGCATTCGGCGCGACCGGCACGGTATGCGCGACCGCATCCGCGAGCGATGCGCGATCCGCGGTGACGAGCTCGGGCACCGACGCGACCGGCGTGCGCGCGCGGGCCGCTTGCCGCGAGATCGCGATCAGCACGTCGTCGGGGGTTGCTTCGTTATCGTCGTAGCGCCGAACCGGCGGCGTGTAGACCGGAGCCTCGGCCTCGCGGCGCGCGACCGCGGCGGGCGAATCATCGACCGAGTGATCGAGCTGCGGGGCGACAAACACGGTGCCCGGCGCCGCATCGGCGAGCGCTTGCAGGCGAGTTGTTGGCGATGCCGACGACGCGGTGAGCAGATCGAGCGAGGCTTCTTTCGCACCGGAGAACCGGGCGAGCCAGCGATCCGCCCACGCGACGTGCTGGAGCGCCGCGGGACGAGCCGCTTCGGCGGCCGCGAGCGCCGTCGTCGGTGCGCTGGACTCGCCGCGCGCGTCGGACGCTTGGTGCGCCGCCGGCGAGCCGGGCGCCGCGAGCCACGAGATCGCGGGCATCCGCATCGCGGACGCCGTCGCCGTCGTCATCTGACCCTGCGCCATCGCAGGCGCGAACGTCGGGCGTGGCGCGATCATCGGCATCGTCATCGGCCGCGCAGCCTCGGGCCGCGGTGCGGACACGAACGGCAGGCCCTGTGCGCGTTGTTCGCTCTGCGCGACGTTGCGATCGACGGTCGCGACGAGGCCGCCCAGGCCCGCCGGCATCACGAGCCGCGGACCGCGCGTCTGCTCGAACGAGCCACCGGCAGCGGCGTTGCGCGCGATCAGCTCGGCGTTACGCAGCGCTTCGCCGAGCTCACCGATCGTCTGCGCCATCCGCTCGGGATGCTGCGCGAGGTTGGTCGCGACGACGCTCGCGAGCTGCGGCGACAGGTTCGCGAGCGCGGCCGTGATCTCCTGCGGCACGGCGCGGCGTTGCTCGACCTGCGGCTGCTCGCTCGCGGTCGCGCTCGTCGGGCTCGGGGCCACACTCGCATCGCGCGCCGCGGCTTCACGCGCCGCTTCGTGCAAGCGCTGCTCGCGTACCCGTTGCTGGGTCTGTGCGACCTGCGCAGCTTGCTGCGTCTGCGCGGCCTGAGTCGCCTGGGTTTGCGCCGCGACCTGCGCCTGGCGCTCGGCCACGCGTTGCGCGATCCGCTCTTCGACGCGCGAGCGTTCGCCCGCGGATGCCTGCGTGCTGGCGGCATCCGCGGCGCGCTGGCGCTCCGCGTCCTGCGCTTGCCCGGACTCTTGCTGCGCACGCGCTTGCTGCTGCTGCTGGGCGCGCACGGCGAGCTGGCGCTCCGCGACGACGCGCGCCGCCCGCTGGAGCTCCGCGATCTGCACACGCTGCGCGCCGACATCTTCGACGACGCTCGCCATCGGCGACATCGGCGCCATCGGCGCCATCGGCGACATCGCGGCCGCTTGCGCGCCGGTCCCGTCGAGCTCTGCGCGTGGCGCCGGCGGCGTCACGAGCTCGGGTGCATTCGCCGCCGCACGCGTTGCCTCGAGCGCCGACGCCGGCATCACGCTGCGCTGGAGCATCGTCGTCAGCACCGAGCGCAGGCCCGGGCTCATCGCCGCGATGCCCGCACTGCGATCGCCCATGCCGATCAGCGGCGCGACGGCGCGCTGCATGACCTGCGCGGCATTCACGGCCGCGAACGGAACGAGGGGCGAGTACGCGTCGTGGATCCGCGGCGCCGCGGGCGATGCGAGCGCGGCTGGCATCGCGAAGTCATTGCGCGCCGGCGGCGTGATCGACAGCGACGGCGCGACGTGCTCGTACAGCGCGCCCGGCAACGCGACCTGATCGCGCTGCGCCGGCGGGACGAACGTGCCACGCGTCGTGAACAGCGCCGCTTGCTGCTGGCCCTGCTGGGTCTGGATCGCGCGAGCCGCGGATTCGCGTGACGCCGTCATCCAGTCGAGCTCGTCCTGATACCAAGGCCGCGGGAACACCCACGACACGTGGTTCGTCTCGCGCTCCGCCATGCCGTCGCTGCGGTACTGCTGGAACAGCCGCATCGATGCCGACTTCTGCGCGACTTCGAGCCACGGCGCGACGAGCCGATCGACAAAGCCGA
>JBDUAS010000011.1:0-69524 GCA_040004535.1 Deltaproteobacteria bacterium | reverse complement strand
CGTCGTCGTCGACGCCGGTCACGGTGACGACGTTCTCCGCCGACACCGACGCCGCCACATTCACGTTCCCATTCACGAAGGGTCACCTCCGTGCTCGCACGACCGGCTCGATCACGACGACGGCGAGCGGTTACAACACCGGCACCTCGGTGTTCGACGCCGCGGGCGGCATCCCGAACCCGACGTACGCCGGGTGCGCGAGCTGGTACACCGCGCAGTGCCGCACGATCTTCACGACCACCGTGCAGGGTGCCGTTCCGGCGATGCACTACCTCCAGCAGGGCGAGGCGACGACGATCGGCCCGCTGATGGCTTCGAACCTGACCGCGGCGAGCCAGGAGATCCTGATCCAGCGCGTGCTCGCCGGCGACAACTCGATCTTGCCGACGCTGTACCTGCCGGCGCTCGGCGGCGTCGATCGCTCGACCGTCGCGATCATCGATACCAGCCCACTCGTCAACTCGACGCGCCCGCAGATGGCGTACTTCGGCGCCGACGACGGCATGCTCCACGCCGTGTGCATGAGCGTCACGGGGCCGTGCGACATCATCGGTCGCGAGCTGTGGGCGTATATCCCGCGCACGAACCTCTCGACGCTCCGCTACAACAACGCGCGCGTCGACGGCTCGCCGCACGTGATCGACGCGTACGGTGACTTCACCGGAACGGGCCAGAGGAAGTGGGCGACGCTGCTGTTCTTCCACACGGGCGGTGGCGACACGACCGGCAACGATCGCAAGCCCGCGGTCTACGGCCTCGACATCTCCGATCCGACCGCGCCGAAGGTGATCTGGGAGTACTCGCTCGCCGACGTGGCGACGCGCGGTAACTTCGAGATGGGCGTCGGCCTCACGCTCGCCGCGGGCCGCGTCGCCGCGGGCGTCAACACCAAGACGCTCGTGTTCGTCCAGACCAACAACGCCGGCACCGTGGGCTCGGGTGACGTGGTCACGGCGATCAACGCCGAGACCGGCACCGCCGAGTGGCAGCAGGGCTACGCGTTCACGACCGCATTGCGCGTCGGTGGCGCTTCGATCCCGTCGCTCACCGGCATTCCGGGCGGTGCCGTCGCCGTCGACAAGACGGGCAGCGGCTTCGTCTCGGATGTCGTGTGGGGAACGCTATACGGCGATTTCTGGCGCGCCGCTCCGACGACCGGTATCAGTAAGGATGGTGCCGGCAAGCCGCTGTTCCGGTTCTCGACCGACAACCATCCGATCGGTACGAAGCCCGCGATCTATGCGAAGACCGCCGGCGGCACGCAGTACGCCGTGTTCTCGACCGGCGGTTATGTCGACACGTATCCGAGCGACACGAACTGGAGCCCGGCGGGCACGACGCAGTACGCGATGATCCTCAACCTGAACACACCGCTCGCCGACGCGACGATCAACGAGAACAAGACGCCGGTCGGCGCGGCCGGCGACATCGCCGGCAAGTTCGCGTTGGGCGCGAACGAGAAGGGAATCGCCCAGGCGACCGTCGTCAACGGCCAGGTCTACATCACGACGGATACCGCCGACACGAACGACAACACGAACCCTGGCGCGTATGGCACCGGCGGCGCGACCGGTCACGTCTACCGCATCGACTTCAGCGGCACGAATCCGGCGATCGGCGCCGCGGTCGTCATTGAAGGTGGTGCGACCTCGGTGATCAACTCCGGCCTCGGCGTGTACGCCGGCGCGTCGGATCAGCAGCAGCGCCTCGGCACGGATGCGACCGCCAGCACGGCGGTCAGCGTCGACCCATCGATCACCCAAAAGATCTCGCGGAAGCTATGGCTGCGCAGCCAGTAACCCACGAGAAGGGCTTCACCCTGCTCGAGGTGATGATCGCGATGGTGCTGACCGCCCTCGCGATCATGGGGATCATCGCGCTCTACGTCACCGAGACCAAGGCGTCGGGGTTCTCGCGTCACACGACCGAGGCCGCGGTGCTCGCGCAAGACAAGATCGAGTTCCTTCGCACGCAGGGTCCGGCGGCGGCCGTCGCCACGACCGAGCTCATCCTCGACGAGCGCGCACAGGCCGGCGTCGGCATCTACAAGCGGATCACGACCGAGACGGTGGTCGCAGGTCAGTACGCGGATATCGTCGTCGAGATCGATTGGAACGACGACGGCATCGCGCACGTGATCACGATGCGGGCGAGGCGCGGGCTATGAGGGCCAGACGGAAACAACGCGGCTTCACGCTGATCGAGCTGATGATCTCGCTCGTGCTGTTCTCGTTCGTGATCGCGGGCGTGCTCGCGGTCGCGGTGTCGATGTCGCAGGGCTTCCGCGAGCAGCGCGCCGCGGTCCAAGCCGAGGGCGCGGTCCGCGTGCCGCTCGACTTCATGGCCGATGCGATTCGCCAGGCCAGCCCCGGCGCGCCGACGAACTACGTCTACGACTCGTATGCGTGCACGGGCCTCGGCCTTCAGGTCTACAACAACCCCGGCACGCCCAGCGGCGTGAACGGGATCACGGCGGGCACCGACAAGCTCGACGTCATCTACGCGTCGGGCGCGGTGATCACGTCGACCCGCGAGATCTACAACAACAACACGTCGCTCCAGGTCACCGATGCGACCGGCATCTCCGCCGGCGACTCGCTCGTGATCACCGATACCGCGCAGGCGGTGCTCGTGAAGGTGACCGCGGTCAGCGGTAACAACCTGACGCTGCAGTCGCTCAACGGAGCATGTCTCGCGACCAGCATCGCGGACATCCCGGTGGCGATCCAAGCCACGATCGCAGGCCCGTACGCGGCCGCTTCGCTCGTGCTGCGCGTCCAGCACGCCCGGTTCTGGGTCGGTCAGGTCGACGGCAACCCGACGCTGATGATGGATCCCGACGGTAACGACGCTACCGTTGATTGGGAGCCGCTCGCCGAGGGCGTCGAGGATCTCCAGCTCGTGAAGGGCGTCGATATGGCGGCCGATGGGCTCGGCGTCGAGAACGCGGCCGTCGCGAATGGCGACGAGTGGCGCTTCAACAACTCGGGCGACACCGACGTCGCGGCGGGCACGCTGCGCGCCGTACGGATCACGCTGATCGCTCGCACGACGAGCGGCTTGATCGGCAACTTGAAGTCATTCAATCGCCCGGCCGCGGAAGATCATGCCGCCGCACCGGTCAACTCCGACAACTTCCGGCGCCGGATCCTGAAGACGCTGGTCGAGGTGCGAAACATGAGTGTGTCACCATGAACGCGATGACCAGGACCCGGCAGCGGGGTAGCGCGATGCTCGTCACGATGATCATCATCTCGTCGCTGCTCGCCGGCGCCGCGGTGCTGGTGTCGATGCAGCTCGCTTCGAACCGCTCGAGCGACATCACGCGCAGCGGCCTGGCCGCGACGTACTGCGCCGAGGCCGGCATCCAGATCGCATTGCCGGCGGTGGTCGCGAACTACGCGAACTGGAACACCGCGCTGGCGACGTGTAACGGCGTCTATCCGTGCTCGCCGGAGCCGGCGTGGCTCGCGTCGCTGAACCACGACCTCAGTGGTGGCAGCGGCTCGGACTTCACGATCTACATCAAGGACAACGACGACGAGCTCCCCCCATCGCCGAACGACCTGACGCACGACTCGGACCTCCGCGTGTTCGTGGTGTCGCGCTGCACGAAGTACGGCGAGACCATCAAGGAAGTCGAAGAGCTGATCGAGTGGTCGGGTGGCGGCGCGAACTACCGGACGCAGCAGGGTCTGGGCCGCTACGGCGGCGGTAACAACAACTAGTCGCACATTGACCCAGGGCCTTGGACGCGCTTCACTCCCCCGGTGATGAAGGCGTTCGTCCTGGTAAGCCTCCTTGTCGCTTGTGGCTCTTCGCTTCCGAACTACGACTACGCGAAGGAGCCAGACCCGCGCAACAAGGAGCTCGTGCTCGGCGTCGGTGATGTCATCGGCATCAACGTGTGGGACCAGAAGGAGCTCAACACGGACGCGACGATTCGTCCCGACGGCACGATCACGATGCCGCTCGTCGGCGACATGAGGGCCGTCGGCGAGACCCCGACCGAGCTGCGCGAGAAGATCAAGACGCAGCTCGCGGCGTTCGTGAAGATGGGCAGCGCGGGCAACGAGGTCACGGTCGCGGTGCGGTCGTGGAAGAGCTATCGCTTCACGATCGAGGGCGAGGTCACCAAAGCCGGCGTGTTCACGGCCGACCAGTACGTCACCGTCGCCGAGGCGCTCGCGATGGCCGGTGGGCTGTCGCGGTTCGCGCGTCACGACGAGATTCGCGTGCTGCGCCACGACGCGAAGGGCAACATCCGCCAGATCCCGCTCGACTACGACGCGATCGCATCGGGCAAGCGTCCGGATATGAATATCTGGGTGCTGCCGGGCGACTCGATCTACGTGCCGTGATCAGACCCGCGCGAGTCGCAGGGTGAGCGGCCAGCGGACGGTGCGCGTGCCGTCGGGCCACGCGGCCGCGAGCTCGGTGCGAAGCTTCTCGTACGGCGCCGGTCCTTGCGCGTCGACGAGCCGGACCGTCGCCGACCACGACGCGACGTAGCCGAGGAGTTGGTCGTACGTCCAGCGTGCCGTCATCGCGAGCGGTGGCGGCTCCACCGGTTGCCACGGCCACGCGAGATTGCGATAGCCGTCCTCGACATGCTCGCGCCCTGGCGGCCAGTACGGCCCGGCGACGTCGCGATAGTAGTGGCCGATGATCTTCGCGGCGCTGTCACCCTCGACTTCGACGATGCCGTACGAGACGAGCGCGACCAGCGCACCCGGTCGGGTCACGCGCGCGACCTCGGCGACGTACCCCGGCCAGTCGAACCAGTGCGCGGCCTGCGCGGCGACCGCGAGATCGACCGAGCCATCCCCGAGCGACGACCTCTCTGCCGGCTCGCAGCGATACTCGACGTGCGGATGGCGCTCGGCCGCGTCGAGCTGGGCCTGCGCCGGCTCGGTCGCGATCACCTGCTCGAACCGCGCCGCGAGCGCGACCGAGAGCTGGCCGTTGCCGCACCCTGCATCCCACGCGAGCTCGGTACTCGAGCACCGATTCGCGAGCTCGTCGGCGAGCGTCGTCGGATAGTGCGGGCGAAACGAGGCGTACGTCCTCGCGATCACCGAGAAGTGATCGGCGAAGCTCAAGGGTAACGGCCTTGGAAGCCGATGCCGAAATCGAGCGTGGCCGACAGCCAGCGCGAGAACTCGGCGGTCTCGCCGACGAACACGTAGAACCCGAACGCACGGTGGAGGTCGAGCCAGTAGCCTTCGGTCGCGCGCACGCCGAAGTCATTGCCGTAGCTCCCGCCGCCGGGCTTCAGGTAGTTCGTGAAATCGACGACGAGCGCGGGCTGGACGAACAGCTTGGAGTGACCGGACTCGCTGAAGAAGAACCGCGCGCCGGGTTCGATCCGGAACGCCTTGGGACCATCCGTCGCGGCCGTTGGTCCGAAGTCGTTCTCGAGGCCGAGGTGGAGGCCGAACACGAGCTCGACCGCCTTGGCGACGCCGAAGCTCGGCTCGATATCGATCGCGAACGGCTCGCGGCCCGAGCACACCGGTGCGTTGCCATTCTTCGCCGTGCTGTCGAGCACGCCGCAGTAATCGCTGTTGTACGTCGCGGTGCCACGCACACCGAGGCCGAGCCGCAGCGACAAGCCGAGCTGGCCTTTGTGCGTTGCCGGCACTTCATCGTCCGCGTGCGCCGTCGCCACGAACCAGGGAACGAGGAGCAGGAGCGCCAGCCATCGCATCGGTGCGACGCTACCACTAGTGAGGGGTTCGCTGATCCAGCTCGTACACGGCGAGCAGCACCTGCTGGAGCTCGTTACGGTCGAACCACAGACCGTGCTTCACACACCGATCGATCTCGAGGTGACCGAGGCGCAATGCATCCATCGCCTCGCTGCAGCCGGGGCAGGCGATCCGGGCTCGCTTCGCATCGTTCCTGAGGAGCAGGCGAGCTGGGTGCGGGTGCGTCATCTGCGCCGCCATCTCTTGCAGGACCTCGAGCGTCGCGAACTGGCCCTGGCATGCCGTGCATGCGCGCACCGCGCCCGCGTCGATCAGCTCGACGTGGCAGCGCGGGCAGCGTTCGTACTCGTCGCGGTACATCAGCGCAGCGGGTCGGGCGGGTCGTAAGTAGCGTACAGCACCTGCTGTAGCTCGTGGACGTCGAACCAGATGCCGTGGCGGGCACAGCGATCGATCTCGACGGCGTGGAGCTTGTAGGTCGTCATGGAGTTGCCGCAGGTGGGGCAGACCAGCGCCGCACGCTCGTCCCGCAGGAACGGCAGGTACGGCTCGCCTGCGGGGCTGGTCGCGGCCATTTCGGTCGCGAGTCGGATCAACGTGGCCTCGGTCGCCCACCGCCCGTCGCAGCGGGTGCACGCGCGCATCGCGGGGACGTCGACGAGGTCGATACCGCAGCGCGGGCAGGCTTCGAATTCGGCCTGGAGCTCTGGCACCGCGATGGCGTAGCACGGAGCGAAGCGCTACCTTGTCGAAATGATTTCTCGTCGGCGATTCCTCGGGGCCAGCTTGGCTTCGCTGGCGCTGCCGCGACTCGCCGGCGCGATCGGACCCGGCTCGAAGTTTCGATTCGGCCAGCTCCAGCTCGGCACCGGCAACTCGTGGAACCCGCGGCCGAACGCGCTGCGCCGGCTCGCATGGGAGCTGTCGAAGACCACGTCGATCGATGTCGACCTCGAGCCCGCGATCGTGACGCTCACGAGCGACAGCCTGCACGAGACTCCGTTCTTGTATCTCGCGGGCGACCGCGCGATGGAGCTGCCGAGCGCGGCGGGCATCGAGGCGCTGCGCCGGTTCCTCACGTTCGGTGGGTTTCTGCTCATCGACAGCGCCGAGGGCTCGACCGACGGGGCGTTCGACGGCTCGGTCCGCAAGCTGATCTCGGCGGTGTTCCCGTCGCCCGCGAAGGGCCTCGAGGTCGTGCCGCAGGATCACGTCGTCTACAAATCGTTCTACCTGCTCGACAAGCCGGTCGGCCGGCTCGCGATCGCGCCCGCGATGGAAGGCATCACGCGCGATGACCGGCTCGTCTGCTGCTACGTCGCGAACGACCTCGGCGGCGCGTGGGCGCGCGATGATTTCGGCAACTACGATTTCCCGTGCGAGCCCGGCGGCGAGAAGCAGCGCGGCCTCGCGTTTCGGATGGGAACCAACTTCGTGCTGTACGCGCTGTGCCTCGACTACAAGTCGGATCAGGTCCACGTGCCGTTCATCATGAAGCGGCGGCGCTGGAAGCCGGACGAGTAATGGCCGACGAGCGAGCTCGGAGCGCGGGTCGCGCCTCGGCGCGGAGGCCGGACTAAATTGTCGATCGTACTGTTCTCGATGACGCTGCGGATCGTGCTCGCGTGCGCGGGGATCGGGTTCGCGCTGACCGCACTCCTGCTCGTCAAGCGCGGTTTCGGCCGGCTCGGCGTTGCGTGCGGCGTCGCCGCGTTCGCGGCAATCGGCTCGCTTGCCGGCGAGGGCCTCGTCGCACTGACCGTGCGGATCGCCGCACCTTCGTCGGCGGACTTCAACGAGTACCGCTGGGTGTTCCTCTCGCCATGGGGCCGGCTCGGCCTCTACCTCGGCGGTGCGTGCTGCGTCGCGATCGTCGCGTTGTCGTGGCGCGCGAGCCGTGGCGCATCCCCGTGGCGACGCGCGCTGATGATCGGCCTGCGTGGCGGCGCAGCTCTCGGCGCGCTGGTCGTGTTCCTCGAGCCCGCGGTCGAGCTCCGCCAGGTCGCGCGCGAGCCGAATCGGATCGCCGTCCTGATCGACGACTCGAAGTCGATGTCGCTCGCCGAGCACGCCGACGGCCTCACGCGGATCGAGCGCGCGCGGCGCTTGCTCGCGAGCTCCACCGATACGCTGACCGCGTGGGAGGCCGACCACAAGATCGACTACTACACGTTCAGCGACACGCTCGCGTCGACGTCGCTGTCGGCGCTCGCGGCCGATACCGCGCAGGGCAAGTCGACGATGCTGCGCAAGGCGCTCGAGCTGTTACGCGGCCGCTACGAAGGTCGCGACCTCGCCGGCATCGTGTTGATCTCCGACGGTGCCGCGACCGGCTCGTTCGACGAGGACTCGGGCGACGGTGCGGTGCGCGACTTCTTGCGCTCGCTCGACACTCGCGTCCACACGGTGTGGGCGGCGCGCGACGGGCTCAAGGACCTCGCGGTCTCGCGCGTCAACGCCGACGAGTTCGCGTTCGTGCGCACCGTCGTCCGGATCGACGCCGTGATCCACACGACCGGGCTGCCGGCGCGCCAGGTCGCGGTCACGCTGTCGACCGACGGCCAGCCGCTGCGCCAGAAGCTCGTCGAGCTACCGGCCGGCGACAAGGACGTGACGGTCACGTTCGAGGTCACGCCGCCGCGCGTCGGCCGCTACGTGTACGAGATCTCGGTGCCGATCGTGCCGGATGAAGCGGTGACGACGAACAACACCCGCTCGTTCGTCGTCCGCGTCATCCGCGACAAGATCCGCGTGCTCCAGGTCTCCGGCGCGCCGTCGTGGGACGTCCGGGCGCTGCGCCAGATGCTGAAGTCGAACCCGAACGTCGACCTCATCAGCTTCTTCATCCTGCGCACCCAGGACTCGATCTCGACCGCGTCGAACGACGAGATGTCGCTGATCCCGTTCCCGACGCGCGAGCTGTTCGAGCAACAGCTCCCGTCGTTCGACGTGATCATCCTGCAGAACTTCGAGTACCTGCCGTACGGCATTCGCGACTACCTCGAGAACATCCGCAGCTACGTCGAAGGCGGCGGCGGGCTCGCGATGCTCGGCGGCGCGCAATCGTTCACGTCGGGCGGTTACTACGGCACGCCCGTTGCCGAGGCGCTGCCGGTCCAGCTCTACGGTCCGTTCGATTCGGGCCCGGTCCTCGACACCGGCAAGTTCCAGCCGCAGCTCACCGACGCGGGCGCGATGCACCCGGTGACGTCGCTGCGCTACTCGTCGACCGATAACCTCGCGGCGTGGCGCGCGCTGCCGCCGCTCGAGGGCGTCAACCTCGTCGCCGGTGCGAAGCCCGACGCGACGGTGCTCGCGGTCCATCCGCGGCTGCGCACGAAGAGTGGCAAGCCGATGCCCGTGATCGTCGCCGGCGACTACGGCAAGGGTCGCTCGCTCGTGTTCACGACCGATTCGCTGTGGCGCTACGGGTTCGTCGCGGCGGCCAAGGGCGGCGACGACGGACGCCAGTACACCAAGCTGTGGGAGAGCTCGATCCGCTGGCTGATCCAGGATCCGGATCTGCGCAACCTTCACGTCGACAGCGATGCGGTCGAGTACGTGCCGGGTGCGCCGGTGCGCGTCGCGGTGCGGCTCCTCGGCCGCGACTATCAACCACTCCCGAACGGCGAGGTCACGCTCACCGTCACGCGCGGCGCCGATCCGGCGAAGGCGGTGCTGGTCTCGACGCAGAAGCTCACGGTCGGCGATGACGGCACCCAGACCGTCGAGCTCGGTGGCCTCGCGCCCGGCGTGTATCGCGTCACCGGCAAGGCCACGATCGCGAGCCGCCAGGTCGACGCGAGCGACATCTTTCTCGTGCGAGAAAATGGCAGCGAGCTGGATCGCCCGGTCGGCGACAAGGCGACGCTCGAGGCCATCGCGGCGGCGACCCACGGCCAGGCGCTGGGCCCGGTCGACTCGCTACCTGCCGGATTGGCGTTCGATCCTCCCCGGATTATCCGGGTCGATCGGCGCACGGATGTCGAGCTCTGGAGCCGTCCAGGCCTCCTGATCCTCGTCGTGGGGCTCCTCGGGCTCGAGTGGCTCTTGCGCCAACGCAGCGGGTATCTATAGATAGGGGTCGAGATGGCAGGACTGCAGCTCGATAGCCTCGTAACCGACCTCATGTTTCAGGCCAACGCGGCCATCGATCAGAAGACCCTGATCGACGGGCTCGGCGGCGAGACTGCGCTCGAGACCAAGCAATTGCTCGATGTCGATCGGCTCGATCCGCGCGCGGAGATGGAGCTGTCGCCATCGATGCCGTTCCGCCGTCGCGGCGAGCGGCGGTTGATGATCATCGACGACGCGATCGTCACGCCGCGGGCGGATCCGGCGGCCGAGCCGCTCATCAAGGACGACCTGCGCGGCGCGAAGGAACAGCTGATCGGGATCTGCGAGAAGCTGCCGATCCGGCTCGGCCGGTTGTTCGTGCTCGGCACGTGGGGCGACGCGGTGCTGGTCGCGCGCGACGTGAAGGATCTGCGCGCGATCTGCCTGTTGCCGTGGGCACTCGATCCGCAGGTCGATCAGGACGGCAAGCGCCGCCAGACGCCGCTGTCGCAGAAGGAGTTCGAGGCCAAGCTGATGATCTACGAGAAGCGGCTCGAGGAGCTCGACGAGGAGCAGATCCTCGCGCGGCTGACCGGCCTGACGTTCGAGCGCCGCGGCGACCTCGTGATCGTCGATGCGCTCGAGGCGGATGGAACGTGGGACCAGCGCAAGTCGATGGCGCTGGAGATGCAGCTCGGCGCGTGGGACAGCTTCTCGATGATCCCCGGTGCGCCGTCGACGGTGAAGGTGCCCGTGACGGCTGCGCCTGCGGGCAATGGTGCTGCGGCGAAGCCGGCTGCTGCTCCGGCCGCGAAACCTGCTCCTGTCGCGGCGAAGCCTGCGCCTGCTCCTGCTCCCGTCAAAGAAGAGCCGAAGGGTCCGCCGCTCCAGGTGACCGAGGTCGACAACACGGTCCTGCTCGTGTTCCCGCCGGAGCGATTCAACCTCGATGTCGCCGCGGCGCTCGGCAAGCACGACTGGGACAACGTCGTCCGGCGCTCGGATAACCTGTCGGGTGCGGTGCGCGACAAGATGCATCGCGATGGCGCGAACTGGATCGCGCCGCTCGAGTTCCTCTCGGAAGTGTTCATCGACGGCAAGCCGCTGACGAAGCAGCAGTTCGAGAAGGACGCCCAGCCGCTGGACGGGGTGAAGTCGCTCGAGGTTCACTTCCCGCGCTTCGGCGAGGTCGTGCTGTTCGAGGTCCCGGGTAAGGGTCGGTTCGTGACGTCGCTGACCAAGGGTGCGGAGCGCGCCGTCGCGCTGGTGAAGTAATGCGCGTCGCGGTGATCGCAGCGTTACTCGCGATCACCAGCCCGGTCTTCGCCGACGACGATTTCGCCGGCGCGACGATCATCTTCGCGCGCGGGAGCTCGCTCTACCGCGTCGATCCGAAAGGCAAGAACGAGACCGAGATCGCGACGCTCGGCGACGGTAAGAAGGCCGTGCGCAAGCTCGAGACAGATGCCGCGGGCAAGATGTTGCTCGCCGACATCGACGGCAGCTGGCAGTGGATGCCGCTCGACGGCTCGGCGAAGTCACTGACCGCGCTCGCGTGCGACGACGGTCCCGCGCAGCTCGCCGAGGACGGCACCTGCGTCGTGTGCCGGAGCAAGGGCGGTTCGCAGGTCATCAACCTCACGAGTGGCAAGACGCTCTCGATCGACGCGCCGGGCGCGCACGTCACCGGTACGGGCAACGACCGCACGCTGGTGTGGACCGACAAGGACGGGGTGTGGGCCGCGCTTCACGGCAACAAGAAGGTCGCGAAGAAGGTCGCACCCGAACCGCCGATCCGCGGCTTCTTGCCGAGCCCCGACGGCAGTCGCGCGCTCGGCGTGTACAGCGACGAGATCTACGTCGACGCGCATCACAAGAAGCCGGCCGAGATCTTGATGGGCTTCCAGCTCGATGGTGAAGCCGCGCGGCGCAAGGTGATCAAAGCCGGCGTGCCGCTCGAGTGGTCGCACGACAGCGAGTGGGTGCTCGTCCAGAACGGCGGCGAAGCGTGCCTGATGCACGCGACCGGCGGCGAGTACAAATGCTGGAAGGGCTACACCGCCGCGAGCATCTCGAGTGACGGCAAGTTCGGCGTGTTCCTCGGCAACCGCGATGGCTCGCATCGCCAGACGCCGGCCAAAAAGCCCGACAAGAAAGCGAAGAAGAAGGCGGCGGAGAAGCAGGTCGAACCTGCCGACGAGCCCGAGCTCGAGGTCGGTGGTGGCGATCAGGATGATGACGTCGCGGTACCGCCACCGTCAGGCCCGCTCAGCCTGTTCCGTGCCCGCCTCGAGGGCAGCGCGTTCACCGAGTCGCCCGCGTTGATCGTGAAGATCGTCGACGGCGCGGCCGTGTGGGTCCCGGCGCCGCTCCACTGACCCCGAGGCCCTGTTCGTGGTGTTGTACGCGGCGACCGCCGCAGCTGAGCCGGCACAGCTCGTCGGCAAGCTCGTCGATGGATCAAGCGCGCCTAGTACGATTTCGTGCGACCGGTAGGTCGGTTGCGGCTCATCCCAGCGCCGAAAGCAAAGAAAGGGTGCTGCCGCAATGAAGTCCGTCGCCATAGCTCTGTCTCTGTCCCTAGCTGCCTGTTACGGAGCTGCTCCGCCGAAGCCGGTCCACGTCACGTTGCCGATGCTCGAGAACGACGCCGAGATCGGTGTGTTCTCCGAGAGCAAGACGACGATCGAGCAGGTCGCGCGCCAGGCGAGCACCTGTCCCGAAGGGAAGTCGGAAGGTGACCCGTCGTGCGTCGTCACCAAGTACACGAGCGCCGAGCCGGTCACCCGCACGACTACCACCGCGACCTACGCGAACGCGCCGATCACGTACGCGCAGTTCAAGGTGCTGACCGATCCCCACTGGGACCAGAAGCTCTCCGACCTCGATGACCTCGCGCACAAATGCCAGCGCGCGAACATCCCGCGCTACGCCGGCCTCGGCCTCATGCTCGGGGGCCTGATCGGCGGCTACATCGTCGGCGCCGCGAGCGGCAGCGCCGGTGCAGAGATGGGAGTGATGTACGGCGGCGCCGGTCTCGGCGCGGCGTCCTACGCGCTCGGCTACTTCGCGTTCGGCGGTCGCCAGTGCAACGAAGCGCGCTCGCTGTTCAACGAGCTCGACATGAGCGCGGCCGTCAGCTGGAACACCGTCGAGGGTGACGACTACGCCATCCAGATGAAGTCACTCGCCGAGCAGTTCAACGCCGGGCACCGGAACGGCCCGACCGCGCACCTCGACATGCGCCGCTAGCCGGGGAACATGTCGCCGTTCAAGACGGCGACGGCGCGCACCACGAACGGCTTCTTGCCGCTGTCGTCGGGCTCTTCGTAGTGGAGATGATCGACGACGACCCATGTGGGCTTACCGACCTCGAGCTTGATCGACGGTGGCACTTCCATCCAGTAGCGGTCCATCTTCAGCCGCTTGCCGTCGCCCAGGTCGACGACCTTCGCGCGGATCACGTACGCGCGATCCTCGTGCAGGTTGTGGTGCTGGTTTGCCCCAGCCGCCGTCATCGCGAGCTCGCGAATATGCAGCGGCTTGTACTTCGCGAGCTCGGTGATCCGCGGAGGCGACCGCAGCGGCACGATCGATTCGACCGGCAGCGTCGGCCCGCCGGGGAACCGGTAGATGTCGGACTCCTCGCGATCGGCGCACAGCGCCATCCAGTCGCCGACCTGCGCGGGGACCACGTAGTTGAGGACGCCGACCTCCTGCATCACGCGATACGTGCCGCGTGCGCCCTTGATCGTCAGGATGTTCGAGTCGATGTCGTCGCCCATCAAGTGCCCGGTCTCGGGCGTGATCGACGTGACCTTGCCCCAGTCGACGACCGGGCGGGGCAGATCCTTGTCGGGATGCGCGACGTCGTAGGGCAGGTAGCAGAACGCATCCATCGTAGCGATCGCGGCATCTCGGCGCTCGTTGCCGCTGTGCGAGTGGCGCTTCTGGACGGCGATCGATTGCGAGCCTTGCTCTGACGTCATCTTCTGCGTCGTGTCCGCGCTGCCGGAGCCCTCACCGACGAC
The DNA here is from genome assembly GCA_040004535.1 of Deltaproteobacteria bacterium. Taxonomy (GTDB): domain Bacteria; phylum Myxococcota_A; class Polyangia; order Haliangiales; family Haliangiaceae; genus JABFXX01. The sequence continues at coordinate 55,726 of JBDUAS010000011.1, read as the reverse complement.
CGGCACCGGATTCGTCGTCGGCGGAATCGTCATCTTCGGCCGCGTTTGCTCGTGCTGGATCGGCGCCGCAGCGGCCGCGACTTGTTTGTGCGGCTGCACCGCGATCGCGGCGACCGCGGCATCGGCTGTGACCGTGACCGCGACGCTTGCGGCATCGACCGGCGGGGGCGGCACGATCGCCTTCTGGACGATGATGGGCGGCGGAGTTTGCTCGCGCTGGCGATGCGGCCACTGCCATGCGGTGATCGCCGCACCCGTCATCGCGAGGAGCCCGAGGCTCGCGTAGATCGGGCCGCGCGAGCGCCGCTCGATGACACGCCCGGCGCCGGTCTTCGTCCGCGCCCGCCCGCGCACCGGCGTCTCCATCGCCTCGATCAGCTCGCGCATCGTCGCGAACCGATCGCGCGGCGCAGACGCCATCGCCTTGGACAGCGCCACCGCGAGGTGCTTCGGCAACGTCGGCGGCGGCGTCACGCCGGCGCGCACCGCATCGACGCGCAACGCGATGATGATCGGGAACGGCTTGGTGCCGGTCAGCAGCTCCCACGCCATCACGGCAAACGCGAATTGATCGACGCGCGCGTCGATCGGATCGCCGGTCAGCTGCTCGGGTGCGATGTACGCGGGCGTCCCCGCGATCGCGCCGGTCGCGGTCAGGTGCGGATCGGTCGACAGCGTCGACGCGTTGGGATCGATGATGTCCTCGCCGCGTGCGAGGCCGAAGTCGGTGACGATCGCGCGCGCATCGCGCGTGACGAGCACGTTCTCCGGCTTGATGTCGCGATGGACGAGCCCGGCCTCGTGCGCGGCGGCAATTCCGCGCGCGGCGCCGAGCAGCACGTCGAGGAGCGTTTCGCGATTCGGCCACTCGCGTAGCGACACGCCGTCGATCAGCTCCATCGCGACCCAGACTTCTTCGTCCTCGGTCCCGACGTCGTAGACATGGCACACGTTCGGATGCGACAGCCGCGCGAGTGCCTGGGCTTCGCGAACCAGGCGCGCGCGACCCTTCTCGTCGTCGGACGCACGGCGGACGACCTTGATCGCGATCGCACGGGCGAGCTGCGGATCCCACGCGCGATACACGATGCCCATGCCGCCGGAGCCGAGCACCGTGTCGATCCGATAGCGGCCAAAGCACGGAGGCACGTCGCCGCGCGCGAAGTTCGACAGCGCCGCGCGGCAGTCGGTGCACGCGTCGATGTGCGCCTCGACGGCACCGAGCCCCGCCGTGTCGAGCTGACCGGCGGCGAACGCGAGCAGCCGGTCGGGCGACGGGCACCCGCTCGTCACCGCCACGGTCATTTCGACTGCAGGATCCGCGAGATCGAGAGCTCGATATCGCTGTCGAGGAAGCGCAGCACGCTCTCGAGCTCCTCGCTGTGCGTGCCGAGCGTCGCGATCAAGCGCTTGCGGGTCTGCTTGCCGAGATCCGCACGCGCGTCCGCGAGCCAGCGGGCGCAGGTCGCGCGATGCACGCGATACAGCTTCGCGAGGTCGTCGATCGTGAGCTCGTCGAGGATGTGCTGACGCAGCAAGTTGCGCTGGCGAACCTCGAGCGCGCCGAATGCCTCGCGGATCGCCTTCTTGAGCTGATCCGTGTAGGTCGCGCGCATGTGCTTGCGGCCCGGATCGGCGGTGTTCGCCGGCCAGTGATCGAGCAAGATCTCGTCGAGCGATTCCTCGCGATCCGCGCGGCGGACGATCTTCAGTGCCTTGCGCGTCGCGCTGATTCGCAGCCACGCCGCGAGATCGCCGCGACCCGCATAATCCGCGATCTTCGCATCGGGCCCGGCGAGTAGCTCGACGCGCAACGCTTGCTTGACCTCGTCCGCGGTGCCGCCGCCGAGCCGCAACCGGCGCAGCGCGACATCGATCTGCGGGATCAGATCCTCTTCGAATGCCTTGAGCGCGGCCGTGTCGCCGGTCTTGAGCCCGAACGCCAAGAAGAGATCTGCTTCGCGCAGCTCTTCGAGGTGCGCCTCCGGGTCGTCCTGCAGGCGCGCGACCAGGTGCTCGAAGATCACGTCCTCCGTGAGCGACACGGTTGGCCACGCGGCGCGACCGGCCGCGGCGATCCGCGCGACCGTGGCTGCCACTCGCTCGCCGGAGATCCCGGCGGGCAGCCCCTTCACGAGGTCATCCCGAAGCACCTGGGAATCGTAGTATCGGCGGGCCCCGCTGGCCAGGTGGTAAAGTGGCTGTCGATGTCCCAGCCCGTCGGTAGTTACCGGTTGCTCGCAGTCGACCTCGACGGGACCCTCCTCCGCCACGACAAGCAGGTCGACGCCCGGGATATCGCCGCCATTCGAGAGCTGGCCGCCTCGGGTGTGACCGTGACGATCGTGACAGGCCGGCTGCATTCCGGGTCGGTCGAGGCCGCGCGGGCGTGCGGGATCGTGGGTCCGATCGCGTGTGTCGAGGGGAGCCATATCGTCGATGTCTCTACCGAGCAGACGCTCTCTCATCACCCGATGTCTCGCGAGGTCACGGAGTTGTTACGCGCAACGTTCCGCGACCACGGGCTCGCGAGCTTCGTGTTCGGGGCCGCCGGCATCGAGCACGACGCCGCGGGGCGCGCTTACGCGGGGTACGTCAGCACCTGGTCCCCGCGGCTGGGCCTGGTCGACGAGGTCCACCATGAGGGTGTGTGGGCAAACCAGCCGCTCGCCGCGGTCGCGATCGGGGACCCCGCTCCGGTCGAGGCCGCGCTGGCAAAGTTGCGAGGGCAGAATCTATTTGCCGTCGCGTTTCCGATCTACGGCCACCCCGGCAAGCACGCGATCCTGACGCGCGCGCACGGGCCGACCAAGGGCACCGCGCTCGCGGAGCTGTGTCGCGGCGCCGGCTGCACGCTCGCCGAGGCGGTCGTCGTCGGGGACTGGGTCAACGACGTGCCGATGTTCGAGGTCGCAGGCCGCTCGTTCGTGATGGGCAATGCGCCCGATCACGTGCGCACGAAGGCGACCGACGCACTCGAGCGCGAGGCTGGATCGGGCGGCGGCATCGCCGAGGCGATCCGGCGCGCGTGGGGTTGAGTGGCTGCGCCTCGCAAGAAGAAGCGCAAGTACGGCCACAACGACAACGTCTACTCGTTCGCGCGGCAGTTCACGCTCGCGCATATCGCCGGCGGCACAGACGCTGCGTCACACGACTTCGTCGAGCCGGCGTGGGACGGCCACCGCGTGCTCGCGACCCGGACGGGCTCCGAGACCAGGCTCGCGGCGCTCGATTTTCGCGACTGGACCGCGACGTTCCCGCAGATCGCGCGTGCGCTCGGCAAGTTGTCGTCGGCACAGCTCGCGATCGACGGCGTGGTGTGTGTCCTCGACGACCGCGGTGCACCATCGTTCGAGCGCCTGCGCTCGGCGGTCGCGACGACGACGCACGTGACGTCCGCGGTGTTGATCTGCTGGGACCTCCTGTGGGACGGCGACGATGACCTGCGCGGGCGGCCGCTGATCGAGCGCCGCGCCCGGCTCGCGACGTTGCTGACGGGCGCGCCGCAGCCGTTGATGCCCTCGGAGGCGCTCGCCGGCACGATCGCGCGGATCCTCGAGGCGGCGCACCAGCTCGGCCTGCGCGGTGTCGTCGCGCGGTCGACCGCGGGTGACTACACGTCTGCGTGGCACGCGCACACGGCCGGCACCGAGCCACTCGACTTTCGCCGCTCGCTGTCACCACCGCCACCGCTGTCGAACGCCGACAAGGTGCTCTACCCGCGCGACGGCGTGTGCAAGCGCGACATCGTCGGCTACTACCGCGACGTCGCGCCGGTGATGCTGCCGCACCTGTTCGATCGCCCGACGGTGGTCCAGCGCTGGCCCGACGGCATCGACGAGTTTGACTGGTACCAGCACCGGATGCCGCCGCGCGCGCCGGATTATTTGCGCGCGGCGTGGGTCGACGGCGTGCGCCGGATCGTGATCGAGAACGGCGACGCGCTGCTCTGGATGGTCAACCAGGCCGGGCTGACTTACCACGCGTTCGGTTCGCGCCTCGCCTCGCTCGCCGAGCCCGATTGGGCGATGCTCGATCTCGATCCCGGCGACCGCACCACATGGTTTGCGGATCTGATCGAGGTCGCGCTCGCGATTCGCCGCACGCTCGAGCTGCTCGAGCTGCCGAGCGTCGTGAAGACCAGCGGCCAGCGCGGCCTCCACGTCTTGATCCCACTCGCCCCGGGCCACACGTTCGACGATGCCGAGGCATTCGGGCGCGGCATCGCGATGCTGTTGATGAAGCTGATGCCCGATAAGATCACCGTCGAGAACGAGAAGCACAAGCGCGGCGGCAGGCTCCTGCTCGATCACAAACAGTTCATGGCGAAGACGCTCGTCGCTCCGTATTCGCTGCGCGCTGCCGATGGTGCGACCGTTTCGACACCGATCGCGTGGAGCGAGGTGACGCGCGCGCTGGACCCGAAGCAATTCACGTTACGCACGCTACGTTCGCGGCTCGACAAACGCGGTGACCTCGCGACCCCGCTGATCGACCGTCGAGGCGCGTCGCTTGCAAAGTCACTCGTTCAGCTGCGGGAGCGGTAGCCGAGTACAGGTATTCAGCTGCCCTGCAGCAATATGCAGCAGATCGGCGCGTTGACACTCCACCGGCCAAACGGCACCTTTCGAGACGTGACCTTCGCGCCGGGTGGCGAGAGTGGGGAGTTTGCGCGCTTGAACCTTGCCGGGGAATCCCCGGCCTGGAATCAGGTGTTGCGCAAGCTGCAGCCGATCTCAGCGCACGATGCGGCGGTTCTGATCGAGGGCGAGACCGGCACCGGCAAGGAATTGGTCGCGCACGCGATCCACTACCTCGGCGCGCGTCGCGAGTTTCCGTTCATCCCACTGAATTGCGGTGCGCTCCCGGACACGCTTCTCGAGTCCGAGTTGTTCGGTCACGAGCGCGGCGCTTTCACCGATGCACGCGAGCGTCGCACGGGCCTCATCGCCGAGGCCGACCGCGGCACGTTGTTCCTCGACGAGGTCGAGGCGATGAGCTCGCGCGCGCAGATCGTGCTGCTCCGCTTTCTCCAGGACCAGACGTATATGCCGCTCGGAGGGCGAGCGATCGCCAAGGCCGACGTCCGGATCGTCGCCGCGAGCAACGCGAATCTCGAGGAAGAGGTCGCGCGCGGCCGGTTCCGGCGAGACCTGTGGTTCCGGATGTGCGTGCTTCACCTCCGCCTGCCACCGCTGCGGGAGCGACTCGGCGACGTCCGTCTGCTCGCGCAGCTGTTCATCGATCGTTGCTGCACTCGTTACCGGCGCGGCCCGCACCGGCTCTCGCGCTGCTCGCTCGCTGCGCTCGAGGCGCGCGATTGGCCGGGCAACGTGCGCGAGCTCGAGAGCGTGATCCTTCGGGAGTTCCTGTTGCACGACACGAGCAGCGACGAGCTCTCGGTGGAGACTACCGCGCCGGCATCCGGTGTCGTCGTCGCGCCGGTAGCCGACTTCAAGCGCGCAAAAGCGCTGGCGGTCGCGGAATTCGAGCGCGAGTACTTGTCCCAGCTCCTCGCCAGCACGCGGGGCAACATCAGCATGGCCGCGCGCATGTCTCGAAAAGATCGCAGCGCGCTAAACAAGCTCGTCAAGAAGCACGGCCTTTCCGTGCGCCAATTCCGCGCCTGAGCGGATCGCTCCGCGCTCGCGGATCATTCGTGCGCCTGGCCTGAGGCAATTTGATCCCAGGTGGGTCGAGAACGACCTCATCGCGCTTTCTCGACGACGACGCGCGAAATCGGTGACGCAATTCGCACCCACGTGACGTGCGCGTGCGTGGAGGTGCGCGGAGTTCGCACGCGGTACCGGCTTTGCAACCCGCCGGCGCCGTGTGGTGGCAGTGGCGAGCAACGACCAGACTGATCTCGAAGAACGGCTCGCGCGTTACTGCGAGGCGCATCCGCATGCGGCGGACAACATCGATGGCGTGCGTCGCTGGTGGCTCGCCGATCCCGCGATTCCGCTCGGGGACGTCGAAGCTGCGCTGGAGGCGCTCGTGAAGCGCGGAACCCTCGACGTGCGCCGCGTGCCTGGCAGCATCGCCATCTACATGAACCGGCGACGATGAACACCTCGATCCGCGCGGTCAGCTTGACGCTCAAGGAGCTCGTACTCGAGCACCTGAAGCAGGACATCAACCTGCGCGCGTTCTTCGACCCCGGTATGGGCGGCACTATGCTGGTGTCGCTGCTTGCTCCCGAAGATCTATCGAAGAGTCACGAGGGTGTCTCGATCTGGTTGTACCGGATCCTCCGCGACGAGCAGACGCTGAACTATCCAGCTACCCGTTCGGCGCGCGACCGCTTGCTGCACGAGCCGCTGCCACTCCGCCTCCACTACTTGATCGTGCCCGTCGTCGACGTCAAGCAGCGTCAAGATGGCCCCGAGCTCGAGCAGAACGTCATGGGCGCGGTGATGCAGGTGTTTCACGACCACGCGTGCCTGCGTGGGACCGACTTTCAGGGTGACCTCGCCGGCAGCTCCGACGAGATGCACGTTCGGCTCGAAGCGCTCGACCTCGATCAGATGTCGCGCATGTGGGAGGCGCTCGACCACGCGTTCCAGCTCTGTACGTCGTACGAAGTCTCGGTCGTGCCGATCGACTCGGCGCTTCAGCCGCATCCGGTCGCGCCCGTCGACGTCGTGATGCCGACGTACGCGCTGATCACCTCTGCGGAGGAAGCGTGACCTGCCGCGCCGACACCGTGGGCTTCTGGAGCTATCGCTCGTGCCCCGACGATCCGCCCGTCGCTGCGGATCGGCTGCGCGCGGTCGTGAAGTGGCAAGCAGTCGACGAGATCAGCGAATCCGGACCGGATCTCGACTACACGATCAAGACCGACGCACTCGGTCTATCTGCGCGCGTCTCTCGCGATGGGATCATGGGGCTCGTAGGAAATCCCGCGCGCCTCTATCCGGGGCTCGATACCGCCACCGTAGATGTCACGTTCACGCTCTATTCGCCGGGATATCTCCCGCGCGAGCTAGCCGCGACCGTCGGACCGGTCGTGGGATTTCCCAACGCGTTCATACCCGCCAAGGCCAAGCCCGCCGACCTCGACGGCAACGTCGCATTGCATCGCGACGCGATGGTGTTCCGCGGCCGCACCGTTCAGCTCGTCCCAGGCCAGCTCGATCCAGTGCCAGTGCCGCTCGTCCCGATCAAGATCATCGGCACGTGGTGGGTGTTCCCGCCCGCGAACGTGGATCCAGATACCGTCATCGAGCCGGCGAACCTCGTATCGCTTCATCCGGGCCTCTATACGGATCGCGTCACCACCGCGGACAGCGTCGTCCGCCGCGACTTGCAGCATGTTGTCGGTCAGGACAAGACGCTCGTCGCGCCTGCGGTGCGTGGCGAGACGACCGCACGGATCAGCGACCGCGTCGGCGTGATCGGCCCGGGGTCGATTCTCGCATTCGAGCCGTCGCGGCCGGATCGAGTCGAATACGTGCACGTCACGCTCGTGACCGGCGCTTCCACGCCGGATCAGCCTGCGACCGTGACACTCGCCTATCGCCTGCAGCTCGACCACGAGGAGGGGACCGATGTCCACGTCGTCACGCCGCAGGTGCCTGCCGCTACGAACGCGCTCGTGCGCGACGGGATTCGTTCCGATCGCGTCGCGTTCACCGCCGGCCTGACCGGCGTGACCGCCGGAGTGGTCGAGATCGGCGGCACCACCGTGTTCCCCGAGTACCAGACCGCGAGCCTCTATTCCACCACGAGCGATAGCAACGGCTTCTACCGCCTGCCGCCGCTGTCGCGAGTCGCTTCCGTGAAGTTGCAGACACCGGCGCTGAAGCTGGTGACCAGCCCCGACTACGGCCGCTACGAGAACCTCGTCGACCTGGTCAACCCTTAGGAGATTGCTGAATGGCCACGAGTTACCTGTCTCCCGGCGTGTACGTTGAAGAAACCGACACCGGCAACAAGCCGATCGAAGGTGTCAGCACCAGCACTGCAGGTGTTGTCGGGGTGACCGAGCGTGGTCCGGCGAACGTGCCGACGCTCATCACCAGCTTCGGCGACTACCGCCGGATCTTCGGTGGGTATCTGTCGATCGAAGAATTCACCGACCCCGGCGGGCGCGCGCACTGCTACTTGCCACACGCCATCGAGGGGTTGTTCGTCAACGGTGGAAAGCGCGTGTACGTCACGCGCGTCACCGCCGACGAGGCCACGCGCGCGGCGCGACGGATGTTCTTCGACGATCCACTTCTTGGCAATCCGCCCGCGACGGTGCTGTTGCGACCTGCGGAGGAGTCGACAGGAACAGCGGTCAACCCGCCGCTCCTGTACACGCTCGCCGGGAGCACGCTCGCGAACCCCGATACGATCCGGATCGGCGACGGCAGCCGCGCGGAATACCGCACGGTCGTCACGAACACGCTCGCCCCGTTCGCGTCGCTGAACCTGCCGCTTCAGGGCAACCACATCGTTGGAGCGGCCGTGGTGGAGATCGCGCGCGCGGTCGATCCGGCGTATTCAGCGTTCACGTTGCCGCTCGCGCTCGCCGCGGGCGACACGCATATCATCGTGTCCAGCGCGACGCCAGCGGACGTCACCGCGCTGGCGGCGGCGACCGGCGAGCTGATCGAGATCGGTGCCTTGCCGGCAGCCGAGTACGTGATGGTGTCGAGCGCGACGCAGCTGAGTCCGGCGCAGGTCCGGTTGACGCTCGCGCATCCACTGCAACTCGCTCATGCCGCGACGGACAAGGTCACGGTGCTCGAGGTCGGCACGGTCGCCCCGGACCCGGCGTACTCCGCCGGCTTCACGCCGGTCGCGCCGCTCGCGCTCGGTGCCACCTCATTCCAGCTCACCGGAGCTGCGGCCGATATCACGCTGCTCAACGGAACCGCCCACGCGATCCTCTTGTTCGGACCGACCGTCGAGGAGGTCGAGGTCGCGTCGATCGCACCCGTCGACGCCACGCACACCACCGTGACGCTGGCGCACCCGGTCACGCTGGTTCACCCGATCACCGATATCGCGGTCGTCCAGAAGCTCACACCGCCGGGCGCGGCACAGGTCCTCGTCACCTCCGCGAACGGCGGCGACTCGATCGTGTTCGTCGACGGTGGAACCTTCACGACGACGACGGATCTCGTGGTCATCGAGCCCGGCGCGAATCAGGAGATCCGCCGACTCGGCACGCTCCGGCTGTTCACGCCCGCGCTCCCGCCGTACGAGGACTACTCGGCTGGCTCGGTGATCGACCACATCACGCCCAAGGACGACACGCGGCAGGTCCAGGCGGGCGCCACCGCGAAGGTGATCCCACTCGACAACACGGATCTTCTCGAGCCGGGCATGCAGATCGTGTTCTCGGTCGCCGCTCCGGCGACCGGCACGATCGCGGCGGTCTCGGCGACTAACGTGACGTTGCTGTCGAATCTGGGAGGCATCCCGGCCGCTGGCCCGACCGTGACTGTCCAGCCGCGCTCGCTCACCGCGGCCGCGACGGCCGGCGCGATGACGCTCCAGCTCGACGCGCGGATCGGCCTTGGCCTCGATCCCGACAACGCCGACGTCCTGCGCATCGGCGTCGCGCCGAACCACGAGCTCGTCACCGTGCTGCAGCTCTCCGAGCCGCGCGCGGCCGCACCGGATTCAGGTGCCGTCCTCCTGTCACGCGCACTCGAGCGTACGTATCCAGCGGGCACGGAAGTCCGGCGCGAGACGATCACGGCCGACGCCGCCCGCCAGGCAACGAAGACCCTGCTCGATGCCCCCGCGACCGCAACCACGCTGCTCGTTGCCGATGGCAGCGGCTACGTCGCGACGGACACCGTCCGTGTAACGCTTCCTTCGGGCGCGCAGTTCTTTCACGTCATCGACGTTGTCGCCGACGCGAAGCCACAGGCGCTCGAGGTCGACGTCGCGCTGGTGCGCAGTCACACGATCGACGCGACCGTCGTCAAGCGCGAGCAGCTGTTTGCGGTGCGCGCGCTCGACACCGGCGGTTGGGGCAACCGCGTCCTCGTGACCGCGGCCGACGAAGAGATCGGATTGTTGCCGCGCGCCGAGGTGAATCAGGCGACGGCGTCACCGGGTCCGGGAATCCCGTCGACGATGCGTCTCAACACCGTGACCGGCGTGGAGGCTGGCACCGTGCTCGAGCTCCGCTCGGCCGACGGGACGACGCAGGTCGGCGATTTCTTGAAGGTGAAGGCGATCGACCGCGCCGCGAACAACCTCGTGATCCTCGATGCACCCGGCTTGTCACCGGCGCAGGTCGCGGCGGTGGCTGCGGCCGCACCCAAGAAGCTGACCGTGCGCTCGCGCGAATTCCGCATCGAGGTGATGCTGCTCAAGCCGCCGAGCCCCGCGATCCCGATCCGCAACGACGAGCTGCTCGACCGCGAGCTGTTCCGGACCCTGAGCATGGATCCGCGGCACAGCCACTACTTCATGCGCATCATCGGCGCGACGTTTGTCGACGGTGCCGCCACCGACGACCTCGGAATCCCGCTGCGTCGTTCGGATCGTCGCTCGGAAGGTGGCTCGCAGTACGTGCGCGTGTACGACCTCGGCACCAGCGACGCCGACAAGGAGCAGGTCCGGCTCGGACCAGAGGACCTGATCGACGTGCTGCCGAGCGGCCTCACGCGCGCCGCGCGGTTGCGTCTCGGCGACGGCGAGAGCTCGGCCGTGTATGGCGACGATTCGATCGCGTTGATGGACGACGCGATGTACATCGGCCTGGACGATCGCGAGCCGGCGAACCGCACGGGCATCTACGCGCTCAAGAACGCACTCGACGTGTCGCTGATCGCGGCGCCGGGGCAGGTCACGCCGGCGGTGCAGCAGGCGCTGATCGACCAGTGCGAGGATTTGCGCTACCGGTTCGCTGTCCTCGACGCGCACGGTCCAGCCGACGACACGATCGATGACATCACGTCTCAGCGCCAGCAGTTCGATACGAAGTACGCGGCGTTCTATCACCCTTGGCTCACGATCCCGGACCCGTTCCCGACGAACCTCGCGGCGATCGCCCAGTACCCGGTCCCACCGAGCGGCCACATCCTCGGGATCTACGCGCGCACCGACGAACAACGCGGCGTGCACAAGGCACCCGCGAACGAGGTCGTCGCGGGGATGACCGGCCTGACCCGCTACCTGAATCAGTACGAGCAAGACGTGCTGAACGCGTACCCGGTCAACATCGATGTCATCCGTGATTTCCGCGTCAACAACCGCGGGATTCGCGTGTGGGGCGCGCGGGTGATCACGTCGGACACCGACTGGAAGTACGTGAACGTTCGACGCTTGATGATCTTCATCGAGGAGTCGCTCGACCGCGGCCTGCAGTGGGTGGTGTTCGAGCCGAACGACGAGAAGCTGTGGGCGCGCGTGCGCCGCTCAGTCTCGAACTTCCTGACGACCGTGTGGCGCAACGGCGCCCTCGAGGGAGATACGAAGGACCAAGCGTTCTACGTGAAGTGCGACCGCACCACGATGACTCAGGACGACATCGACAACGGGCGCCTCATCTGCGTCGTCGGCGTGTCGCCGGTGAAACCTGCCGAGTTCGTCATCATTCGCATCGGCCTGTGGACGGCCGACGCCAGCAGCTAGGCCAGCTAGGAGAGATCAATGGCGACCGATAAGCGCAGAGATCCACTTCGTGGATTCAATTTCGAAGTCGATATCGAAGGCATCGGCACTTCCTCGTTCAGCGAGGTGAGCGGGTTGACCGCCGACGGTGACGCGGTCGATTACCGCGAGGGAACCGACGCCATCAACAACGTCCGCAAGCTGCCGGGCATGCGCAAGTTCACGATGCTCGTGTTCAAGCGCGGCTACATCCCTGACTCCGAGCTGTGGGAGTGGTACGGGCGCATCTACAACGGCCAAGACGATCGCCGCAACGGCAGCGTCGTGCTCCTCAACGAGCAGCGCAAGCCGGTCATGCGCTGGCACTTCGAGAACGCCTGGATCAACAAGATCGAGGGCCCGTCGCTGAAGGCGGCCGGCAACGAAGTGGCGATCGAGAGCATGGAGCTCTGCCACGAAGGCCTCAGCTTCGAGATCGAGCCGGCCTGAAATGCCGACCTACTCCACACCGGGCGCATACATCGAGTGGCAGGATGCTTCGGCGCCGCTCATTCAACCGTTGCGCACGGACATCACCGGCTTCATCGGTCTCGCGCAGCGCGGGCCGGTGAGCACACCGGTACCAGTGGAGTCGGTCAAGCAGTTCGAGGCGCACTTCGGCAGCTTCATCGGCGGTGGGTTCCTCGCGTATGCCGTGCGCGGTTTCTTCGAGAACGGCGGGCGCCGCTGCTGGATCGCGCGCGTGGCAGCGGCCGAAGGGCGCGCAACCGCTTCGTCGTCGCTGCCCTGGGATGCCGGTGGTCTGCCACGCTGGCGTATCGACGCGGCGAGCCCGGGCGTGTGGGGAGACGGCCTCACCGTCGCGATCTCGACGGTGTTCCCGGCGCGTACGTTCACGGTCGCCGGTGAGGAGAGCACGCGCTGGGTCAACGTCGCCTCGGTCGCCGGGTTCCAGCGCGCCGACTTCATCGAGCTGGAGCAACCCGGAGTCGCGTACTACCGCGTCGTCTCGTACGTCGATCCGGCGCTGCGACGGCTCTACTTCATTCATCCCGACGCCGGCGCTGGTTTGCCTTACGACCAGACGCTCGACGGGTACGACCGCGGCCAGCCGCTGCAGATCCGATCGCTCGCTTACTCGATCGCCGTGCGCGAGAACGGCTGGCCGGTCGGCGCGTTCGAGTCGTTGACGCAAATCCCGGAGCATCCGCGGTACGGCCCGCAGGTGCTCGCGGCGGCGACGTATCCGATCGTGTTGCCGCCGAACGCGCGGCTGCCGAAGCCGCCGCCGCCGATCGTGATCACCGAGCTCGCGCCCGGACCGTACGAAATGCTGACGCCGCTCGACGTCACGCCGGGGACCGTGCAGTCGCTCTTGGCCGGCGCCGATGGGCTCGCCGATCTGGAGGTCGACGACTTCTTCGCCGGCATGAACGCGATCATGGGCATCGACGAGGTCGCGCTCGTCGCGGCGCCCGACATCGTGATCCAGCCAGAGCAGCCGCCGGAGTACGCGCCGCCGCCACCGCCGGCGATCGATCCGTGCCTGGCGTGTCCGCCCCCGCCGCAGCCGGTCCAGCTGCATCAGCCTCCGCTGTCGTTCGAGGTTCCGCCGCAGTTCTCCGAGGGCGAGGTCTACCGGATGCAGGCGATGCTCGTGCAGCTGTGCGAGCAGATGAACGATCGGTTCGCGCTGCTCGACTCGACTGCCGCGATGGCAGAGGACACGGCGCAAGGTGTCGCGCTCGTGCTCGAGTGGCGCAGCCGGTTCGACACCAGGGCCGCGGCGTTGTACTTCCCGTGGCTGCACGTCACCGATCCACTCGGTGTCGCACCGACCCGTCGCGTGCCCCCTTCGGGTCATGTCGCCGGGTTGGCAGCTCAGCTCGACCTCGAGGTCGGCGTGCACCACGCGCCGGCGAACCGCGTGCTCGCATGGGCACAAGACGTGACGATCGCGGTCGACGACGCGCTTCACGGCGTGCTGAACACGTCCGGTATCAACGTCTTGAAATCGCTGCCCGGCCTTGGCTTGCGCGTGCTTGGCGCTCGCACGATGTCGTCGGATCCGTCGTGGCTGTTCATCAACGTACGTCGCTTGATGATGATGATGATGAAGGCGATCGACGTGCAGACGCAGTGGGCGGTGTTCGAGCCCAACGACTCGGTCACACGTCGCCGCATCACACAGTCGCTCACCGAGCTGTTGGCGCAGTTGTGGCATCGCGGCGCGCTCGTCGGACCGACGCCGGCGCAGGCGTTCGCGGTGCGGTGCGACGACGTCAACAACCCGCCCGCGCAGCGCCTCGACGGCCAGCTCGTCGCCGATGTGGCGGTCGCTCCGTCGCGGCCGTTCGAGTACGTCGTGCTTCGCCTCGGCCGCCAGAACAACGCGTTCGAGCTCGTCGAGCGCGGAACCGTGAAAGGAGCTCCGGCATGAACCCGATCCTCGCGTGCAACTTTCAGGTCACGCTGCTCGATTCGACGGCGTCGTTGTTTACGTTCGGCAGCATCAACCTGTCGCAGGCGCTGTCGTATCCGGTGATCGGGTTCTCGGAGTGCACGGGCCTCGAGATGGCGATCGAGGTCCAGGAGTACAACCAGGGCGGTGGCAACGACGGCACGCTGAAGTTCCCGACGCGCGCGAAGCCGTCGACGCTCGTGCTCAAGCGCGGCCTCACCTCTGACACGACGCTGTGGCAGTGGTTCTACTCGTACGTCCAGGGCTACGGCAAACGCCGCGACGGCACGATCTCGATCCACGACGCCGCGCAGAACGAGGTCACGGTGTGGGGCTTCCGCCGCGGCATCCCGACCAAGTACAGCGGCCCGCAGATGAATGCGGCGCAGAGCACCGTCGCGATCGAAGCGCTCGAGATCCAGCACGAGGGTCTGTACATGATGGGCGGCGCCGCGGGCTTCGCGGCGGCGTTCGCGAACGCCGCCGGCGCTCTGTCGAGCCTGGCGAACGGGTGATGCCATGCAAGTGATCATCGACGAGATCGTCAACAACGTGCGCGCCGTGGAGCGATCCGCGGGCGCGCTGCCGCCGGAACAGCTGCGCGGCATCGTCAGCGCTTGTCTCGATGCCGTGCGCGACATGATGGCCAGGGAGGCGCGGCACAAGGAAGAGCAGTCGATCGACGGACCCTGGGCGATGCAGCCGCACGGAGACCGCTGATGCCGCCCGTCGCGATGCTCACGTTCTCGAGCGCCGAGGTGCCGGCGTTCAAGGTCCAGTTCAATCCGACGGAGCTGTCGTTTCAGAAGCAGATGAAGTACGCCGAGATCGCGATCCCCGGTCTGGACGCGCCGCTGCAACAGTTCGTGCGCGGCGAGGCCGAGAAGTTGACGCTCGAGCTGTTCTTCGACTCGACGGACAAGGGTACCGGCCTCGGCGCAACGTCGGTCACCGCGCAGACCGACAAGGTGTTCTCGCTCGCTCGCATCAACAAGGAGACCCACGCGCCACCGATCGTGACGGTCGGCTGGAGCTCGCACTTCCCGGGCGACTCGTTACTCGCTCCATTCGCCGGGCAGAAGCGCAACAGCTTCGACGGCGTCATCGAGTCGATCAATCAGAAGTTCACGCTGTTCTCGCCCGAGGGCATCCCACTCCGCGCGACGGTGAACCTGACGATTCGCGAGTACCGCAAGCTCGAAGACCAGATCAAGAAGCTGAATCTGCAGTCCCCGGACCGCACGCACAGCCACACGTTGAAGGGCGGCGAGACGCTCAGCGCCGTCGCCGGTGAAGAGTGGAACCGCCCGGGCGAATGGCGCCACATCGCCGACGCGAACGACCTCGACGATCCACGCCGGCTGCGCGTGGGCACGTTCCTCACCATCCCCGTGATCACTCCGAGGTGATGCGATGGCGACGATGAGCATGTTCGATGCCTCGGTGAACGCACACGCGTTCTACGTGCCGCAGTTCAGGTTGGTCGCGCACCCGCTCGACAAGACCGACAAGGACGGCAACGCGATGCCGGCAGACGTCGTCCACGACGTCACCGAGGTCACGTACAAGGACAAGCTCGAGGAGATCGATAGCTGCGAGCTCGTCGTCAACAACTGGGACGAGGTCAATCGCTGCTTCAAGTACATCGGCGCAGAGACCCTCACCAAGGAGGGCAAGCCCGACGGCGCCGATCCCAACGCGAAGTACTGGAACCTGTTCGATCCGTGTCAGCGGACCGTCGAGCTGCAGCTCGGCTACTCGCCCGGTGAGCTCACGACGATGATGCTCGGCAACTTCGTCTCCTACGAGCCGAACTTTCCGCAGGCAGGACCGCCGGTGATGTCGGTGCGAATGCTGAACCTGATGCATGCGCTGCGCACGAAGAAGTACGACAAGCAGTACACGACGAAGGACGCGAACCCGCTCACCGACAGCGCGATCGCGAACTGGATCGCGAAGCAGCCGGATCCGGACGCGAAGACCAAGAAGCGGTTTCCGGTGAGCCTGAAGGCGTACGGCACGGACGAGCCCTCGCTCACGTATGTCATCCAGAAGAGCCAGTACGACATCGACTTCTTGTGGCAGCGCGCGCGCCAGAATGGCTACGAGCTGCGCTTCGACAAGGACGCCCGCGAGCTCGTGTTCCAGCCGTCCCAGGTGAAGGACAAGCCGGTGTACCAGCTCGAGTGGGGCCAGTCGCTACTCGACTTCAAGCCGACGCTGACCGTCGGCAATCAGTACAAGTCGGTGACCGTTCGCTACTTCGACCGAGCGACTCAGAAGCCCGTCGACGTCAAGCTCGACTATAACGATCCGAAGGTCGGCAAGCTCAACAGCAACCTCGACTACCTGATCGACCAATGCGATCCGCGTGAAGAGACGGTGATCGAGAAGCCGTTCTACAACAAGGCGGAAGCCGAGAAGTACTGCGCGTCGGTGTTCGCCGATCAGCGCAAGCGGATGGTGAAGGCGACCGGCACGACGATCGGCCTGCCGAACCTGCGCGCCGGATGCAAGATCCAGATCGGTGGCGTCGGGAAGAAGAGCTTAGGGACGCGTCTGTCGGGGACGTACTTCGTCACGGCGACCACGCACACGTTCAACAGCAGCGGTTACACGACCAAGTTCGAAGCGCGGCGCGAGGACGAAGGGACCGGCTCGTGAGGAACAGCGAAGCCTTCGTGATCGGCAAGATCACCGACGTCAAGGATCCCGAGAACCTCGGGCGCGTGAAGGTCCGATATCCGCACCTCCAGGACACGCTGACCGAGTGGTCGGCGGTGTCGTCGATCATGGCGGGTGGCGGTCGCGGCTGCTTCTTCATGCCCGAGATCGACGACGAGGTGCTCGTCGCACCGTATCAGGGCGACTGGAATCATCCGTTCATCATCGGCTTCGTCTGGAACCAGGTGCAGGCGCCGCCTTCGCAGGATCCGCGGCAGCGCATGATCTGCTCGAAGAACCAGCACAAGCTGATCTTCCTCGACTCGACGCCGACCGACGGCAACATGGGCGGCATCGTGATCATGGACGCGCATGGCAACAAGATCACGATGACCGACTTCGGCATCACGATCGACGCCGTCGGCACCCTGAACATCAAGGCCGGTGCCGAGGTCAGCATCCAGGGCCGCACCGTACTCAGGAACAAGAAGCCGATCTGAGGAGCTGACCGTGGATATCCCCATCCCCATTGATATCAAGCTGCCCGATGCCATCGCCAAGGCGATGACGCCGCCGAGCTGCGACGACCTCAAGGTGCCGTCGCCGCAGAAGCTCTCGCTTTGTTTGCCATTCGGCGGCTCGTTTCAGAGCATCACGGATGTTAGCAAAGGAATTCCGGACGACTGCGAGGTCACGTTCTCGATCCTCTTGCAGCTCCAGCCGCTGATGGGGTCGCTCGGCTGCTTCATCAAGCTGCTCAAGGTGATCCAGCCGCTCGTCGACATCATCACCGGGCTCACCCACTTGCCCGCGCCGGATCTCGGCAAGGTCGCGGGTGCCATGCCGAAGTTCGTCGAGGCAGCGGCCGACATCGCGAGCTGCTTTCTCGCGTTCCAGACGAGCATTCCCAAGTTCGTGCGCGACTTGCTGCACATGATCGCGAAGCTGCTGAAGTGCATCGCCGGCACGATCAAGTCGATCGCCGAGCTGATGAGCGGGCTCGAGATCTCGATCCAGAGCGCGCAGGCTTCGGGCAACAAGGCGCTGATGGATCAGCTGAAGTGCGCGAAGGACAACGCCCAGTCGCAGGCCGATGCCGCGATGGGGTCGATGGACATGATCGCGGCGGTGCTCTCGGTCGCCGAGCCGCTGCTCGCGATCGCCGGCATCACGCCAACGCTGCCCACGATCGGCTCCGCACAGGATGCGGCCGCCCTCGAAGAGGCCGCCAATACGATGCTATCGATCGGCACCTCGCTCGACCAGCTCGCGAGCACGCTCGACTTCATGGGGCAGTGCTAGATGGCCGCGTTGCGCAGACCGTTCCTCGGCACCGGCTGGAAGTTTCCGCTGCAGGTGACGCCGACCGGCGCCATCGCGACCTCGAGCGAAGAGCAGAAGATCGAAGAATCGATCTTGCTCGTGCTCTCCACCGCACCGGGAGAGCGGCTGATGCTCCCCGACTTCGGCTGCGCCATCCACGACCTGGTGTTCGAGCCGAACAACTCGAGCACGGTCACGACCGTCATTGATCTGGTGCGCCGCTCGCTCACGGAGTACGAGCCGCGCATCGATGTCATCGAAGTGACCGCGGAGACCTCGACCGAGCAGCAAAATCTGCTGTTGATCCGCGTCGACTATCGCGTTCGCGACAACAACGCGATGGCGAACCTCGTCTACCCGTTCTTCATCACCGAGGGTGTCTGATGCCTTTGACAGACCTCATCCCAGTGATCGACGACCGCACGTACGCGGACCTCGTGACCGAGGCGCGCACGCGGATCCCGCGTTACACGCCCGAGTGGACCGACCTCAACGAGTCCGATCCGGGCATGACGCTCGTCGAGCTCTTCGCATGGATGTCCGAGCTGCTCGTCTACCGGCTCGGCAAGGTTCCGCAGCTCAACTACCTCAAGTTTCTCGAGCTCATCGGCTTCGAGCTCGCACCGGCGCGGCCGGCTGCGGCCGAGCTCACGTTTCCGATGCAGGCAGGCTTCACGCTGCCGTCGACGATCATCCCGAAGGCGACCCAGATCGCGACGAACGCGCCCGATGATCTGGGCCCGATCGTGTTCGAGACCGACCGCGCGCTCGTCGCGATCACCGCGGCGCTCGACGCCGTCCAGGTGATGGAGCCGCCGATGTTCAAGGATGTCTCGGTCGCGAACACGGACGCGAAGACCGGCTTTGCACCGTTCGGGAACCTCGCTCGCACGGGCGCGGCGCTGCTGTTCGGCTTCAAGTCGACGTTGCCGTTTCCCCAGCTCGAGCTCGACCTCGCGTTCTACACGCAGCCCACGGCTGGTGCGGTCGCGCCCGCGCATTGCACCGGCGGCGTGGCAGCGAAGCTCGTGTCGGGCGTGATCGTCTGGGAGTACTGGAACGGTCAGGACTGGGTGCAGATGGCGCTCGTCGAGGACGACACCGCAGCGCTGACCCGCGACGGGCACGTGCGCGTGCAGTTGCCGTCGGCCGGTAGCGTGGTGCTCGACACGATGGGCGTGAAGACGGACGCACCACGGTACTGGCTGCGCGCGCGCCTCGAGAAGAGCAACTACCAGCTGCCGCCTCGCTTGCTCGCGGTTCGCACGAACACGGCATCGGCGACGCAGGCGCAGACCGTGGCCTTCGAGATCCTCGGCTCCTCGGCCGGGACTCCCGATCAGGTGTTCACGACGAGCAACGCCCCGGTCCTCGACGGCACAATGGTGCTCGACGTCGACGAGGGTGAAGGCTTCGCGACGTGGACGCTCGTCCCGGACTTCTTCGGGTCCGGCCCCGACGACACGGCCTACGTCCTCGATCGTTCGACCGGGCAGATCCGGTTCGGCAACGGCAAGCAGGGCCGGATTCCCGTCGCGAACCTCGCGAACCCGCAGAACATCCGCGCGACGAGCTATCGCTTCGGTGGCGGCTCGCGCGGAAACGTCGGTGGCGGCGCGCTGACCTCGCTGATGGGAAGCCTCCAGGGCATCGCCGCCGACAAGGTCGCGAATTTGTTCGCGGCGGGCGGCGGCGCCGACGAGGAATCGCTCGCCGATGCGATGGTCCGCGCGCCGGGCCTCTTGCGCACGCGCGACCGCGCGGTCACGCCCGAGGACTTCGAGCGCCTGGCCGTCGAGGCGGGCGTGGCGCGCGCGAAAGCGCTGCCGCTGTATCACCCGGACTTTCCGACGATGCAGGTACCCGGTGTCGTCAGCGTCATTGTCGTGCCGAACGTTCCCGGCAATGCGCCGATGCCAAACCCGGTGACGCTGCAGTCTGTGTGCGCGTACCTCGATCCACGCCGCCTGCTCACGACCGAGCTCTACGTCGTGCCACCGCGCTACCGCACGGTCACGATCAGCGCGCACCTCATCGCGCAGGATGACGCCGACCTCGCGGCGGTCCAGGAGAACGCATCGGCGACGATCGTCCAGTTCTTCGATCCGCTGAAGGGTGGGGAAGACTCCAGTGCCAGCGTCGCCGGCTCGGGCTGGCCGTTTGGAGGCGGCATCTTCTACTCGCAGGTGATCCGCCGTCTGCTCGTCGACGGCGTCAAGCGGGTCGCGAGCTTGACCATGCAGCTCGACGATCAGGACGCGGCTCCATGCGGCGATCTGATGCTGGATCCCGACGAGCTCCTCGTGAATGGCGACCATCAGATCCAGGTCGACTACGAAGGAACGACGGCGTGACTCAGGCCGCTGCTCTGTTGCCGCCGGTTCCGGCACCTCCGCACGATCCGTATTCGATCGTGCTGGACTGGCGTGCGGGTTGGCGCATGAGCGGCGCGGTCACGAACCTCGAGCTCTCGCCGTTCGATCACGCGCTGGTCTTGCAGCCTGCGGCCGGCGGGACCACGCCGCTCGCGGACGACTTCGGCACGTTCGGCGGCCTCGTGCTGCCCGACAACGCCGCGTTCGGACCGGACTACTTGCTGCTGCTTCTCGATCGCAAGCGGACGCGCCTGCTGCGTTTCGATCCGTGCGAGTGCGTGTTCGTGCCGCTGCCGTGCATCGCGGGCAAGGGTTCCAAGCCGCGCCAGCTCAAGGATCCAGGCGGCATGGTCGCGGCGTGCGGCAACCTCTACGTCTGCGACACCGGCAACGCGCGGGTCCAGGTGTTCGGCCTGCGCGGCTTGCCGCTGCGCGCGATCTGGCAACAGCCCGTGGCGCTACCGCAGCCGTGGCTTCCGGTCGCCGCCGCCGCCGACGCGCACGGCCACATCTATATCGGCGATCGCAACAACGGCATGGTGCACGTGTTCGCGGGCACGGGGCGCTACCTCCGGTCGCTCGACGGCCTCGGCGCGATCTTGCACCTCACCGTCGACTGCGACGGTCGGTTGTACGTGCAAGTCGAAGGCACTGGCGATGTCAAGATCATCGATCCGGCGACGTGGCTCGACACGCATCACCCGGTCGACGTTCAGTCGCGCGCCGATGAAGTCGCGGCGCACTTCCCGAAGCTTCCATTTGCCGTGCTGCCAGATGGTCACCTCAAGCTGTGCGGCGGTGAATTCGACGACAACGGCGATCCGGTCGCGCCGGACCCCGCGAGCGGCCCGGTCTATCAGACGTCGGGCTCGATGATCACGGTCGCGCTCGATAGCGGCATCTACAAGTGCGTCTGGGATCGCCTCGAGCTCGATGGAGATTTTCCCGAGGGCGCCGGCGTCGTCGCCTCTGTCTACACGTCCGAGACGCCGATCCCCGACGCGATCATCGACACGCTCACCGACGACTGGGTCGATTGCCCGCCGTGCGACGGGTTCGCGAGCCCGTGGGACTGCATGCTGCGTGCGCCGGCGGGGCGCTTCCTGTGGTTGCGCTTGAGCTTCACGAGCCACGGCGACGAGACGACGCGGATTCGTCGCGCACGCGTCGTGTTTCCGCGGGTGAGCCTGCGCCGCTACCTGCCGGGCACGTTCGGCAGCGACCCGGTCGCCGGCGAATTCACGGACCGGTTCTTGTCGATCTTCGACCGCACGTTTCGCGGGATCGAGGCGACGATCGACTGGCAGGCGCACTTGTACGATCCGCTGTCGTCCCCGGCGAACGATAGCGATCGCACCCGCGATTTTCTGTCGTGGCTCGGCACGTGGATCGGCGTCACGCTGGATCGGTCGTGGCCGATCGCGCGCCGCCGCCGCTATCTGAAGATGGTCGGCAAGCTGTTCGCGGTGCGCGGCACGGTGCCGGGGTTACGCAAGAACCTCCAGCTCTATCTCGGCTTGCCGCTCGAGGACGACTGCGCGCAGACGACCTGCGGGCCGTGCACGACGAAGAAGCCGCCAAAGTGGCAGCCACCCGAGCTCGTGCTCGAACACTATCGGCTGCGCCGCTGGCTGTTCCTCGGTGCCGGTCGCCTCGGCGCCGAAGCGAAGCTGTGGGGCGACAACATCGTCAATCGCTCGCGCCTCGACGGCCCCACCTGCCGCGGCAACGCACAGCTCGGCGTGACCGAGCTGAACACCACGCAGGATCCCGTTCGCGATCCGTTCTGGCTCTACGCGCACAAGGTCACGGTGTTCGCACCTGCATCTTGCGCGTACACACCGACGGCGAAGCGTGGCCTCGAGCGGCTCGTGCGCGCCGAGCGGCCAGCGCACGTCGCGTATCAGATCGTCTACGTCGAACCGCGGTTCCGCATCGGCGTGCAGTCGATGATCGGCTTCGACACGGCCGTCGGGCGTTACCCCGGCGCCAACACCAAGCTCGGCGAAGCCCGCCTCGGGCGCGCCACCATGCTCGGCGGTGATCGCGGTGCGATCGCTGTCGGCAAGCAGAGACTGAGATGAGGACCGCCATGCACCACGCAGCGACTTGCCCGACCTGTCAGGCCTCCGCGCTCACGCGCAACTACTACTTCACCGGCAAGCTCATGGTGGAGCGCGACTTCACCGACGAGCAGCACTACTTCCGCGAGCGCCTGCGGTTGCACAACCAGCGCTCGCACGGCAGCGGTGTCGTGTGTGGTCTCGCGGTGACGCAGCATACGAGTCAGGCATGCCGGGACCGCTACCTGTTGCTCGAGCCGGGCAGCGCGATCGATTGCTGCGGCGAGGACATCCTTGTCACCGCCGAGGACACGATCGATCTGCAGAGCTTCCCGGCGGTCAAGGCGCTCTACGATTACCCCGACGGCAAGGACCACGTCCTCCAGATCGCGATCTGCTATCGCGAGTGTCCGACGGAGGAGATTCCAGTCCTCTACGACGATTGCGCGTGCGACGACAGCCAGTGCGCACCGAACCGTATCCTCGAGAGCTACACGATCGATGTCATCGTCGATGCGGTGACGCCGCCGGCCGGGTTCGGGCAGCCGGCCCTGACGCGTGCAGGCACGATCACGGTAGCGGCACCGCGCGCGGTCGCGCTCGACGAAGCGGGCGGGCGCGTCTACGTGCTGTCGACGACCACGATCTATCAGATCGATGCATCGACGCAGGCGATCCTGAACACCGTGACGCTCGGCCGCGCGGGCCTCGCGATGGTGATCTCGCCGGATGGCAAGGAGCTGTTCGTCGCGGTCGGGCCGAAGACGACCGGCGATGGCGAGCTGTGGATCTACGACACGTCGAACCTCGCCACCGCGCCGGATACCGGCGTGGTCACCGGTGTCGGCGCGACGGTGCCGTTCCTCGCGATGACGAGCACGAGCGAGCTGATCGCGGCGTATCCCGCGGGACAGGTCCTCGCGTGGAAGCCGGCCGCTCCGGCCGCAACGCCGAGCGAGAAGCTGACGGTCACGACGCCGGGGCTCACGAGCCTCGTCGTGTCCAGCGATGGATCCAAGGCGTGGCTCGCGCAAGGGAACAGCACGCTCCAGCTGCTCGACTTGACGGTCTCGCCGGTCGTCGCGACGCCGTATCAAGTGACCGGCACGATGATGTCCGTGCTCGCGGTGTTGCAGAGCACGCTGCCCGACAAGCTCGCCGCCGCTGACTCGGCCGCGAAGCTGTACGTGATCGATCCGGCGCAGCCGAGCGGCTCGGCGCCGCTCGCGACCGCAATGCTCGCCAAGCCTCCTGTCGCGATGGTGGCTGCACCGGGGGGCGGTTGGGTCTACGTCGACGAGAACGACGACGACATCGAGGTGATCGATGTTGGCCGCTTGCTGCAGCATCTCCCGGTCACGCCGCCGCCGCGGTTTGCGGTCGGTCCGAAAACCGAGGAGCTCGTGATCACCGCGAGCGGCATGCGGATGTACGTGCCGTATGCCGGCAATGCGCCGGATGGCAGCGACGGCGGCGTCGCGATCATCGACGTCACGGACACCGATTGCGGCGCACCGCTGCACGAGGTGCGCCCGTGCCCCGATTGCGGGACCGCCGACTGCATCGTGCTCGCGACGATCCGCGGCTACCAGCCCGGCCGGTTGCTGCTCGACCCGGTAGATCCGCCGCCGAGCGCGGCCGACGACGCGACTCACAACATCGCGCGGATCAACGATCTCGACGGCCGCAAGATCCTGGCGAGCACCGAGACGCTGCAAGAAGTGATCGAGTGCATGCTCGCGCACGACGGCGGAAATGGCGCGCCGGGCAAACAAGGTCCGCCGGGGCCTGCCGGTCCCGCCGGTCCAGCAGGTGCTGATGGTGCGCCCGGCGCGACGGGCGCCACCGGCGCAACCGGCCCGACGGGCTTGACCGGCGCGACGGGGCCTGCGGGCGCTAACGGGGGGCCAGGTCCCGCCGGTCCAGGCCTCTCGACCGATGTCACGCGGATCATCGCGACGAGCTGGAAGCACGGCCGACCGTCACCGCTCGTCACGATCACCGATCCCGGCAAGCCGTCGCAGAAGGGCATCGTGATCGCGTTCGATCATCCGGTTCACCTCGTTCCCAACGGCGGCGATCCACGCAACGACCGCAACATCTTCCGCGTCGAGGTGCCGCACCAGGACGGCAACATCGAGCTGTTCGTGTGCTCGTGCCGACTTAACGGTTCCGTGCGGCCGGTGAACCCGACGGTGAGCGGTACGCTCGTCACGGGCGCGGCATTCACCGGCGCCCCCGCGAAGGGGCTCGCGTTCATCGCCCCTTCGAAAGCCCCGTTCCAGGACGGTGCGGAAGTAGCGGTGACGCTCTACGGCGAGTTCGTCCTCGACGAGAAGGACAACCCGATCGCCGCGGACTTCAACCGCGCGAAGTTCCCATCGGGTGACATCCGCGTGCATCCGCCCGATCCGATGGTCGGCATTCCGGGCGCGCACTTCGACAGCTGGTTCTTCGCCCAGGTCGACCCAGCAACGCACAACGGCTGAGAGACGGAGACAACCATGGCCGACAACATCAATACCCGCCTCTACGCTCGGACCTTCAACCCGTCGGTGCGCAACCCTTCGCCGGCGCCGCAGCCGCCGACGATCTGCGAGCCTGCATGTGAAACGTGTGGCCTCCTCGAGTGCCTGTGCCGGCCGCGCTTCTTCGCCGGCCAGCTCCTCACCGACACCGATCTCAACCGGCTCGACGCGTACATCCGCGCGAAGAACCGCATGCACAACCTCCAGCTTCATGGCTGGGGCGTGGTCAACGGACTGCAAGTTCGCTGCGACGCGTGTGGTACCGGCGTGATCGTCGGTACCGGCTACGCCATCGATCCGTGCGGCGAGGACATCGTCGTCTGCAAGGACAGTCCGGTCGACATCTGCTCGCTGATCAAACGCTGCCAGCACCAGGACATCACCTGCGTGCCGTCGTCTCGCTACAACGATCAGAGCAACTGCGACGACATCGAGGAAGATTGGGTGCTCGCGATCCGCTACACCGAGACCCAGGCGCGCACGATCACGGCGCTGCGCTCGAGCCCCAACTGCGGGTGTGCGGCGAAGGGCAGCTCGTGCTCGTGCGGCGGCAGCTGCGGTTGTGGCTGCGGCGCGAAGATGACGTCGACCGCACCGACGAACGCGATGAAGGCGACCACGACACAGAAGCCACGCAACCCCGCGGCCGAGTGCGAGGCCACTGCGATCTGCGAGGGCTACTCGTGGGACGTGTTCCTCGCACCGACGGCCAGCTACGTGCCTGGCAAGGACGGCATCCCGCAGCTTTCCGGTGGGATCATCGACGCGATCCGCTGCTGCCTCGAGCCGTTCCTCGCATCGTTGCCGCAGATGCCGGATCCACAGACGATCGATCAGAACCGGAGCCAGTGGTACCTCTGGTGCTGCCGGACGAAGGCCGCGCTGATCGCGTTCTTCACGAACGGGCCGCAGGCGAACTGCACCGCGGTGACGACGCTCCAGGGGATCGAGTGTCCGGCGCTGGACGACCAGAGCTTCGTCTCGAAAATCAACGCGGCACTAACGCAATACCTCGAGCTCGAGGTCGAAGCGCTGTTCGCTTGCTTCTGCGCTGCGATGCTGCCACCCGCACCATGTGGAACGTCCGACGATCGCGTGCCGCTCGCGATCGTCACCGTACGCAAGAAGGACTGCAAGGTGCTGCGGGTCTGCAACTGGACTCACCTGCGGAAGCTCGTGATGACGTGGCCGACGCTCGAGTATTGGTTCGGTTGGATCCCATTCTTCAAGACGCTGCAAGATCAGGTCGCGAAGGTTTGCTGCGCGGATTTCGGCTTTCGAACCCACGAGGTCGCTGGCGTTTACACGAACAACAGCCACTCGACAGAGGCCGCGTACATGCGCGTCAACCCCGAGGTCGATCCGCAGATGGCGAAGGAGAACGAGACGATGAGCGCGTTGATCATGAGCGCGTTCGCGCGCGGCCACACGGCGATCGATCCGGCCGCGCTCCTCGGCCACCAGACCAAGACGCCGCTCGCCGATGTCGAGAAGGCGAACCTCGCGCCGTTCTTGCTGCTCAACCAGATCGCGAGGCCGCTGGTCGCGAGCGCCGTGCCGAGCGATCTCCAGGCGCGGGTTGCCGTGCTCGAGAAGATGGTCGGCGAGATGGCAACGAAGAAGAAGGGTGGCAAGTGAACGATATCGCCGAGCAGCGGCCGCTGTTCTTCGAGGGCGAGTACCTCAGCGCCTCGGACCTCGCGCAGCTCGTCATCTACCTGCGCGATCAGTCGTCGCGCCATCTCGTCGGCGCCCATACGTGGGGCATCGTCGCGGGACTGCAGCTGCTCGAGCAGCCGGTGGGCAACGGTACGGTCGACATGTTCCTGTTGCCCGGCTACGCGATCGATGGCTACGGCCGGCCGATCGTCGTGGTCAATCCGGTGCGGCTCAGCATCGATCGGTTCAACGGACAGCCGAGCGGCCCGGTGCAGGTGTGGCTTCGCTACGACGAAGCGCAGACAAACGCGACGCGACCCGGCTTCCAGGTGTGCTGCAATGGCGGCGATGCGTACAGCCGCGTCGCCGAGAGCTACGACTACGAGGTCGGGTTCAAGTCGCTCGCGAACCAGCAGGCGGGGATCTCGGTCGGCGGCGAGACCGTCGACGACGCGCGCACGGCGCAGCAGGTGTTCAACAATGCGGGCCAGATCGTGTGCGATGCGTCGATCCCGTATCAGGACCTCCCACTCGCCGACGATACAAAGAGCTATTGGCTGATCCCCGTCGGCGAGGTCGGATGGAAGGCAGGAACGCCGGGCCAGTTCGTGTCGCTGACCGACAGCGGTGATCCGACGGGCGCCAAGGTGATCCACTCGCGCCGCGTGCGGCGCTACGCCGGTGTCGTCGCCGAGAATGTGTATGCCGCGGACGGTTTGATCCGGCTGCGCCGGCGGACGACGGATGTCGTGGGCGACGAGAAGGCGATCGACAATGCGTGCACGGCAGCGGAGCTGACAGGAAGCGCGTACGACAACGCGTTCTCGAACTGCGCCGATGGCCCGATCGCGAACGAGATGGTGTGGGTCGAAGGCAAGGTCCGCCTGACCGAAGACACGCGCCTGTTGCACCCGGGCCGGTTCGAGCTGCGCGATCAGGCGGGCACGGACTATTTCGATACGGGCGATGGCCAGGTCAGCGTGCCGCTGTTCATGCAGCGCGAAGATCGACTCCTCGCGGGGAAGGGCTATGCCGACCTGCAAGTCGTGATCGGCAAAGCGGCCACGAACACGAACGACTATCACAACCGCCTGTTGATCCAAGCCGCCTCGGATGCGGAGCAACCGACGCCTTGTCAGTCGGTTCAGTTCAAGACACTCGCTCCGTTGTTCACGGTGCAAGATGACGCGAAGGTGGGCATCGGGACGGACGCGCCCGATCAGCTTCTCGATATCGAGGCGGCCGGCAGCGCGTTCATCCACCTCCAAAACACCGCCGACAACAAGAACGTCTACATAGGAGCGGGCAGCCACGGCGGCGTCGTCGGCTCGAGCGCCGGCGATTTGCGGTTTCGCACCGGTGGCGATCCGACGGTGGAAGGTTCCGATCCGACGAAGGATCCGCAGACCCACCTCAGCATCAGTACGGGCGGGCAGGTCGGCATCGGGACGTTCAACCCCGATGGCGGAAACGTCCTGACGGTCGAGGGCGCGGGTCACGTTTCGGCGCTGTTTCGAACTGCCGACCAGAAGCATGAAGGCACGCTTGCCGTGAACGGTTCGGGCACGTGGCTCGTTGCAGACAGCACCGATGATTCTGTCGTGCTGTCCACGGGCGCCGACACGACGGTCGGAACGGTCTGGGTCAAACCGAGCGGGAATGTCGGCATCGGCACGGCGACGCCCGCGCACCGGCTAGGCATCGAGGATCCGGCGAACGCAAAGATCTCGCTGCTCAAGTCGGGCGGACCCCGGATGGTGCTCGGTTCCGATGCCTCGGGCACGTCGATCGGATCGACGACGAACCACGATCTCGCGCTCGTCACGAACGGCACCAACAAGGTGATGGTCAAGACCGACGGCAAGGTCGGCATCGGCACGGATGCACCGGCAAATATGCTCGACGTACGCGGCGAGATCCGGCTCGGCGCATTTGGCCAGTTCTTCGCGCCAGGGGGGTACAAGAACCATGCGGTGATCGCAGGCACGGTGCCGCTCGGGGCCTTGTTCCCTGTAGCTGGCCCGGGCTGGTTCGCGGTCAAGCTCGGGCTCGGCAGGTATCAGGTGCAATTCACGCCAATCTTCGCGGGCCCCGCGTTCGTGACGGTGACATTGCTCGCTGGCGGGCCTGTCGCGATCCCCATGGTCAGCGGCCAAGACGGCGCCGGGTTCAACCTCGACATGTGGAACGTGGGTGGTCTCGACGCCGGCTTCATGTTCATCGCCATGGCGGAGCGGTGATCGATGGACGCCGTCACCGTCGGCCGGTTGGCAATGGAGTGCGCGGTGCCGCACGACCATCGCGATCCGAGCGCGGTGAAAGTGCGCCTGGCCGATGCGAGCGATCGCCTCGCGGCGGCGCTTGGCGAGCTGCTCGCGCCGCTGAGCAAGCTCGGCGACGAAGTGATCCTGATCCGCAAGCTCGAGCTGTCGTTCGAGCTCGACACGTCGCTGCCGCCCGCGGAGCTCGCACGGATGTGGGCAGCGCGGATCGCGTCGGGCGTCGCTGCGTGGCTGCGGCCCGAAGCGCGCACGAGCATGGTCCGGTTTCCCGATCAGGCTCACTACCTCGCGCGGTTTCTCGTCGACACCGCGTCCGGTCACGCCGCGCAAGCCTGGTACTACAAGCGCTGGCAAGGGCTCGCGGCGCTGTCCGCTGCCGCACAGCTGCGTACGGCGTTGATCGAGGAGCCCCAGCACGGCATGGCGGCGCTCGCGACGCTGACTTCACTCGAGCTCGCGGCTGTGTTGACGGCGCTGGGCCCGCGCGAAGCGCGCCGCGTCGGCGAGGCCGTCCTCGCGACGAATGCGCGTGGCGAAGAGCTCGAAGCGGTCGCGCTCGCGCTCGCGCCGCTTCTTCCAACCTGGCTTCCGACCATGACGAGCCTGGCGTCGGCTTGGCAAGCAGGCCTCATGCTGGTCGCGCGCGCTCTCGCCGCCCGTTCGCTACCGGACGTTCACGTGCGCACGGCGCTCGAGCTCGCCGTCTCCGTGGCGGCCGTCGCTCGCGGCGCCGGCAACGCGTCGCCAGCACCCACGACGATCTTCGACGATGCTGGTTCGCCATCGTTCGCACCGCTGCTCGCGCTCACTTCCGATACTCGCAGCGCGCTGCTCGCGCCTCTCGGCACGGACGCGGTGCATCCGGTGGCTGCGCCGGCGAGTTGGTACACGCGTCTCGGCGGACTGCTCTTGCTGCTACCCCGGATCGCGGAGCTCCCACTCGGCGAGCTGTTTGGACCGGACGCCGGCCTCGCGCGGCTCGCGGTGCTGTCGCGTGCGGCGGGATCCGAACAACGAGACGAGGTGCTCACGGATCCGCTGTGGAAGCGGCTGTGCGGCGTGGACCCCGACGCAGATGTCGACGCCTGGTTGCCGAGCGCGGAACGCCTCGCCGCTGCGATGTGGCAACGAGGCGCTGCTTCCGCGCAGAGCTTGTCTGCGATCGCCACGCGTCATGATCGATCGCTGCTCGTCATCGCCGCCGAGCCCGCGGGTGAGTGGCTCGCGATCGCGCCACTGAGCGGCGAGCTTCGCGGGGCGCTGCGCGTCTCGCCCGTGCTCGACGTCGATGGGCTCGAGCTCGCAGCGAACATCGGGCTCGCGACCGGCCATGCCGCCGCGAACGCCCTCGCGTGGCTCGATCCCGATCTCGCATCGCCCACCGAGGTCGCGCTCACGCTCGCGGCGCAACACGTCTTG
Source organism: Deltaproteobacteria bacterium (assembly GCA_040004535.1). Taxonomy (GTDB): domain Bacteria; phylum Myxococcota_A; class Polyangia; order Haliangiales; family Haliangiaceae; genus JABFXX01. Next base: position 25,387 of record JBDUAS010000011.1, on the reverse strand, counting down.
CGTGCGTTCGCGCGCCGGCTGCCCGGCTTCGCGGACTCGTCTCCGCGCTTCCTCTACGACAGCTTCCTCGACTTCGACGCGACGATCGTCGACAGCGAGGACACGTTCCACTGCCGCGTCGGTCGCCCACGTCTTGCCGCGCTGTTCGGGCTCACCGGCGCGCTGCGCGGCCGCTTGGTGATCGGCGATGGCCGCACGCTGGAGCTCTACCCGGCATGACGAGCGACTTCGCCGGCGAGCTCGAGCGCCTGGACCTGCTCCTCCACCGCGAGATCCTGCGGTTGCGCGCGGGTTACCAGCTCTCGCTCGACGAGCTGCGCGGCGTCTACATCAGTGACGAACAGGTCGACGCACTGATCGCGCAGGGCCGGCCGCCGGGAACGCCAGACGTCGCCGAGCTCACCCGCGCCGCCGAGGAGGTCGAGACGCGCATCGCGGACGCATCGCCGCTCGCGACAGTCGCGCGCCGCCTCGAGCTCACGCGATTCGAGCGCGACGCGATCATGGTGACGCTCGCGCCGGAGCTGAACCTCAAGTACGAGGCGCTCTACGGCTATCTCAACAACGCGGCCGCGCGACGCCACGCGACGATCGATCTGATCCTGCGCCTGTGTGGCCGCGCACCCGACGCACGCGCGCAGCTCGCAGGTTCCGCGCGCCTGTTGCGCGACGGCCTGCTCGAGGTGCTCGACGCGCACGGCGAGCACCGGCCCGAGCTCGCGCGCGAGCTCGTCGTCACGCCTGCACTGGCATCCGCGCTGCTCGGCTTGCCGGCGTTCGATCATCGGCTCGCGGCCTGTGTCGCGCTGGCCGCGGAACGCCAGGCCGCGCACGTGGCGCTGACGCCGGCGGTCGAGGTCGCGCTCGCCGAGCTCGGCCAAGCGCTCGCGCCGGTCGCGGAGCGCCCGATCGTGATCCTCGTAGGAGAAGCCGCGCATGCTCCCGAGGCCGCCGCGTTCGTGCTCGCGCGCAGCTGGGGCCTCGGGATGTTGCGCGTCCTCGGCGGCTGGACGCCCGATCCGCGCACGGCCGCATCGATCGCACTGACCGCGCAGCTCCGCGGCGATTGCGCGTACCTCGATCTCGAGGACTGGACCGCCGAGACTCGCCGCGGGCTCCTACCGATCCTCCACACGCTCTCGCGCGCTCGCGTACCGCTGATCGTCACGGCGACCGCCGCGACCGACTGGCGTGCGGTCCTCCGCGACGAGCCCGTGGTGACGCTGCACCTCGCCGATCCAGACGTCCACGAGCGCCGCGAGCTGTGGCGCCGCGCGCTCGCATCCAGCGCTATCGAGATCGCCGCTCCCACGGTCGCCGAGGTCTCCGAGTACTTCCGGCTCGGCCCGGCGCAGATCGAGCACGCCGCGCGCACGCTCGCGTTCAGTCCACGCGGGGACGAAGGCGATGATCGCGGTCGCCTGTTCCGCGCCGCGCGTGGCCAATCGAGCGGAGACCTCGGCCACCTCGCGCAACTCGTGCCGCCGCGCCATGGCTGGAACGACCTCGTGCTCCCGGCGGCGGTCACGCAACGCCTCCAAGATGTTCGAGCCGCGGTGTCCGCGCGCGCGAAGGTGTTCGGCGATTGGGGCTTCGGCCGCCGCGGCGGCAGCGGCCTCATGGCGCTGTTCGCCGGCTCGTCGGGCACGGGCAAGACGATGAGCGCCGCGGTGATCGCGCGCGAGATCGGGCTCGAGCTCTACCGCATCGAGCTCGCGAGCGTCGTCTCCAAGTACATCGGCGAGACCGAGAAGAACCTCCACCGCATCTTCGAAGCGGCGCGCCGCGCGAACGTGATCCTGTTCTTCGACGAAGCCGATGCGATGCTCGGCCGCCGCTCCGAGGTCAAGGACGCGCACGATCGTTACGCGAACATCGAGGTCGCGTACCTGCTCCAGAAGATGGAGGAGCACGACGGCGTGATCATCCTCGCGAGCAACCTCGCGAAGAACATGGACCAGGCGTTCTCGCGCCGCATGCACTACGTCGTCGAGTTTCCGCGCCCCGACGCGCCGCTGCGCGAACGGCTGTGGCAGACGATTCTGCCGCGTGAAGTGCCCATCGATCCCGACGTCGACTTCGGGTTCCTCTCGCGCCAGTTCGATCTCGCCGGTGGCGATATCAAGACCGTCGCACTCGACGCCGCGTTCGTCGCAGCGGGACAAGATCGTCCGCTCGCGATGGGCGACCTCATCGCTGCCGTGTCGCGCCAGATGATCAAGCAAGGCCGCCCGCCGACGGCGAGCGACTTCAAGCATCACTTGCCAAAGCCTCCCGGCGCCAACGGCGCTGGGCGAGCACACCTTACCGATGACTGACGTCGGGCGAACCACCGCACGTGCCGAGCCGGCGAAGACGCTGGAACGTTCGCCTTCGGCTCGCGATCCCGCGAGCTCCAACGCTGGCATCGGCAATCTCGCGGTCGCGCATGCCATGCGTAGCGGCGCCGCGGGCGCTGAGCATTCTGGATCCCCTTTGGGGAACCAGGAGCAACAAGGGAGCCAACCAATCCGTTGTAGCGCCTGCGAGGCAAAGTCACGCCGATACGGCGTGCGGGCGAAATGCGCCGAGTGCCAGCCACGCGCGCAGTCACGGGGCACCGACGGTGCGAACAAGTCGCTCGACAGCGTGCGGCCGGCGCTGGCGGGTGTTTCGCAGCAGCTGCCTCACTTCGATCGGATCCAGGCGTCATTCGGGCGTCACGATCTGTCAGCCGTTCGCACACTCACGGGCGGCGCCGCCCGTGAGGCCAGCGATCAGATCGGCGCCCGCGCGTTCACGTCCGGCCATCGCATCGCGTTCCGCGATGCCCCCGACGAACGCCTGGCAGCCCACGAGAGCGCCCACGTGATCCAGCAACGCGAGGGTGCGAGCGCGCCCGGCGGGGGCGGTAATCCGTGGGAGCGCCACGCCGATGAGGTCGCCGACGCCGTCGTCAGCGGCCGGTCCGCCGAGCCGTTGCTCGACAAGGTCGTCGGCGGTGATGGCGCGCGGAGCCCAAAGCTTCAATTGGAGCCAACGAAGGACGACAAGCAGCCCGACCCGAACAAAGACGACGCGGTACCTACGACGGTCTGGGGGTTCACCTATCGTGGGCTGTACCTGACGGACTCGGCCCCGCAGGTACGGACCACGTTAGAAACGTGGGCAGCGACGAAGGACGACCCACACTCGGCGCTCCGCGAGCTCGCACGAGATCTCGCCGCTGTCGAGGGTGTCCACAGCGACGTCGACTCGGTCGGTAACGCGCTCGAAGTGGGTAGGTATTGCCGGCCTCCCAGCATTGCGACCGCCAAGGCCGAGGTCGACCCGAACAAGCGTATCCCCATGGTGGTCAACGAGGTCGTCCTCCAGATCATCAACGACGACTCCGAATACATCGCCAAGTTCAACGCGCGCGCGTTGGAGATCGTCAACGGCTTGCTCGACGATGGCGAGGCCCATGTGAAGTCCGAGCTCAAGCATTACGGAGTTCGCGACCCGCATGTCGAGGAAGATGGGTTCTTCGGATTTCGGGTCGGCGGAACGATCGACGACAACAAGACCAGCCGCGGCATGGGCCTTGCTGCCGAAGGCCTGGTCGCACGCAAGAAGCGGCTCGACGCGGCGAGCGACCGCGCGACCCAGTTAACTCGCCAGCGAGACGCCCAGCTCAGCTACTACGTCGATCCGAAGCCGGTCCGCTACGACGACTTCGGCCACCCGATCTACGCGCCGGGCGACGACCGGCCGCTGCCGAGCTACGCGGCTGCGGCGATCGCCAGTGTCGTCAAGCCGCCGGCCGGTCTCGAGGATTCCGTTCGCGAGCTCGGTGAAGCACGCCGGGACTACGACGTGTACACGCAGCAGGTGCAGCAGATGTACCCGATCCTCGCGTCGTGGTCGGGCGACAAATACTACGACTCGGACAAGCTCCAAACGCTCGCCAAGCTGAAGGGCGGCAAGAACTCCGACGCCGCGGCGGTCATCATCACCGAGCTGGGAACCAAGCTGGTAAACATCGGGAAGGTCCGCGAGGGCCTCAAGCCCGGCGGCGACGTCAACATCTGGCGCGTACCCAAGATCATCGGCGGCACGCGCGCGCAGCTCCCGGTGGCGAAGGGCTCGCTGAAAGAGAAGGTGCTCGAGAAGAAGGTCGCCGACGAGCAGCCGAGCGCGCTCACCGAGATCCTTATCGGCGTTCTGCAGTTTGTGTTGGTGCTGCTGGCGCCATTCACGGAGGGACTGACGCTCATCCCGGCGGCCGCGATCTCTGCCGGCCAAGCGTACAACGCCTACAAGGAGTACGCGTTGAAGGAGGAGCTACACAACACCGACTTCGGTGCTGCAGCTCTGTCGGCAGAGGAGCCCTCGCTGTTCTGGTTAGGTTTCGCCATCGTCGCCGCGGGGTTCGACGCGTTCACAGCCGGCGGTGCAGCGTTCAAGCTCTTCCGCGAGATCGCGCCGGCGGCGAAGGCGATCCGCGCTGGCGAAACCGGAGCCGACGCCGCGAAGAACCTCGCTAACGTCGAACGCGCGGCCGCCGATGCGGGCGGCGAGGCCCTCGGCAAGCGCGTGAGCGCGGAGGCCAGGGCGATCCAGGAGTCCGGTAAGACCGCCGGCATTACGGCGGACGAAGCGGCTGCCTTCGAGCGCGTCGGCGCGGAGGCCGCCGCCGAGGAGCTGAAAACCGGAGCTCAGGGTGCAGCGAATATCGCCGGCGGCGAAACCAAGGTGAGTCTGGCCGGCGATCTGTGGAGCTGCCGCTCACCGTGTGTGATGGTCCGCGAGCGTTACGCGGCTCTTCTCGAACGCGAGTCGGCTTATGCCGGGCGCGTGCGCGACCTGGAGAACCGCGCCCGAGACCTGGCAGGGAAGACCGGTCCCGAGGCGGACGCCGGTCGCAAGGCGATCGCGAACGAGGCCGCAGCGCTCGAGCGCGAGATGCGCACGACCGCAGTTCCCGGTGACTGGACCTCGCCTCTCAAGGACTCGTCGGAGTACGACGAGTTGGTCAAGCGCCGCGGCTCGGTGCTGCCGGAGCTCGACAGCCATCCTCCGAACTGGTCGGGCTGGGACGAGGCGCGCTTCAAATACGGCACGGCAGCAGACGAAATCCCCAAGGGCTATACGTTCGCGATCCAGGAGAACGGCGAGCTCGCGGTGCGCCGCCTGGACGCCAACCTGCCGCCCATGCGTTTCAACGCCGCGACCGGCGCGTTCGAGGCCGTCGAAGAGAACATCGTGCGTGCCGAAGCGAACGCGGCGACGCGTCAGACGAAAGCGTTTGGCGAGCTTGGCGCCAAGACGCAGACGGAGATGCGCGATCTGCTGGCCCAGCGCAAGAAGCTGATCGCCGAACGCAACACGCTGCAGGCACTCGAGGACGCCGGAACGATCGGCGAGAAAGACGCGAAGCGGCTGTCAGAGGTCCGCGGTCAGATCAACGACAAGAGTCGACTGCTCGGCGAGGCCGCCGCCGACGAGCTCTACAAGACCGACCCCGTTTATCCGAAGACGCCGAAGGGATCGGCATCCGGTGACTTCGATCGCGTGTACAAGGTCGGCGACGAATATCACGTGGTCGAAGCCAAGGGCGGAGCAAGCCGGCTTGGCACTCGAACGGTCGGCGGCGAGGTCGTGGAACAGGGCACGAGCAAGTACCTCGACGACATCATCGCCAACATGAGCAAGAACCCGGAGACGAAGCAACTAGCCAAGGACCTCGACCTTGCACGCAAGGCGGGCAAGGTGAAATACGTCCTCGTGCGCGCACCGATCGACACCGAGGCAGGCGCGGCGGCGCTCAAGCGAGTCTACAGCGTAGAGTTCGTACTCCACTGAGGCAGGTCATGACTCCGATCAAGCACCATTCACACGATCGCGCTTTCCTTGCCGAGCTTGCCAGCGACCAGCGGGAGCTGCTGGAGTACGGGATCGGCATCATGATGTCGCAATCGGAGCCTCGCCCGCTCGCATCGAGCATCAGAAACGCGCTCTGGATCGCCGGTGCTTGCACGGCGCTCGATCCCGCTGGCCAGGAGCTGTGCACCGCGCTACGTGGCGTTTCGTCACTGACGTCAGGACTGTTCCGCTTGATGGTCGAGATGCCCGGCGAGTATCCGATTCCGCTCGGCGACGGGCGGCGCGCGATCCTGCACAACATCGGGGTGACCAGCGAGACCAGTGTTGGCGCTTGGCACAAGGGCTTCTACGCCGCCTGCGTAGTGCGCGACGAAAGCGCGCTTCAGCAGCTCGCGAGCACGCCAGTCGCCTCGATCCGCCGTTCGCCGACGCGCGCCGATGACTCGATGTTCCTGTGGATCGAAACACTCCAGAGCTGGCACACACAAGCGACGGGGACGGCCGAGAAGCTAAAGCTCGCGCTCGAGGCGACCGATCCCGCGCGGTCGAAAGGATCTGACCCGAACTACATCCTCAACATCCTGGTGCCGGTCATGGAGCTCTTGCTCCGCGTGATCGAAGGCAAGTCTGCGCCGTTCAACGAGGCGTTGCACTTCGCGCTCGAACGGCACAAGAAGTACTGGGGCAACGCCAAGAACAAGACCGATCCTGAAGGCCTGATCGCGCTCGGACCGCTGGCGATGGCCTCGCTCGCGCATGACACGGGGATCGCGATCGAAGTCGAGAGCGATTACCTCCCTCGTCGGCTCTTTGAAGGCGCGTGTCGATCGCCTTGATTCGCGGAAACCTCCACCGGATCTTCGAAGCGGCGCGCCGCGCGAACGTGATCCTGTTCTTCGACGAGGCCGATGCGATGCTCGGCCGCCGCTCCGAGGTCAAGGACGCGCACGATCGCTACGCGAACATCGAGGTCGCGTACCTGCTGCCCTCCGACGGCGAGCGACTTCAAGCAGCACCACCTCTCGACGCGCTCGAACGGAGCCGAGAGATGAGCAGCTAGCTTGAAGGACGGCACGCATTCCAAAACCCGCGATGTCTCCGCGCCGCAGTCGGCAACGAAGCCGCGTGGCATCGCAGCGCGAGACGGAGGCAACAGCGGCATCGGCAATATGAGGATCGGGCAGCATGCGCGAGGTGGCGGAAGTCTCGCCGGCTTCCCCGGTGCGCCGCTCGATAACCAGCAGCAACAGACCTACGTCGACCGCCTCGGTCCGGGACAACCACTTTCGCCGGCGCTCGCGACGGAGGTGTCCTCGCTCTATCGCACCGATCTGTCCTCGGTTCGGGTGCATCCCGATGCCAAGCCGGCGGCCGATATGGGCGCGCGCGCGTTCACGCTCGGAAGTCACATCGCGGTCGCGCCCGGCGAACCATCCGCCGACAGTGCGGACGGAAAGAAGCTGGTCGCTCACGAGCTCGCGCACGTCGTCCAGCAATCGCGCGGGCACGCACCGGTGCAAGGTCACGGTCTCGGACGAGATCATTACGAAGCCGACGCTGATGCAGCCGCTGACGCCGTGGTGGCTGGTCGTCCGGCTCCAGGTCTTTCCGCGGTTCGCACCGGCACGATCCAGCGCCAGGACAAGCCGGCGGCAAAGTCCGATGCGGGCCCCGACAAGAAAGGCGACAACAAAGACGCCGCCGATCCCACGGCACATCCTTCACTCACCGATCAATATCCATATCTGCTCGGCCTGTTGGCCGAGGAGGACATGGTGGCGCTCGAAGCGGCGTCGGAGGCGCGCTATGCCAAGCTGCGACCCAAGGGCGCCGATCCGCAACCCGGTGACACGGCAGTCAAGGCGCTTGGGAAGACCGCGATCTCGGTCGCACTGAGCAAGCTGTTATGGCCGCGAAGGCGGGATACGTCGCGCCGGGCGCGGAGAACCTCTCAGCCACGTTCGGTGGGCTGCTCGACCAGATCAACGGTGCGCTCACCGCCCAGGAAAAGTGGCTGGCCGAGCATCACACGATGCCGACCGATGCCGAGATGTACGAGCACGACGGCACCTGGCTCGTGACCCAGGGGAGCAAGCAATGGGACAAGGGCGGAGCTCACAAGATCCTCTCGGGCCTCGCCTACACGGGCGCAGTCGGGGTCGCGATCGCCGACGGCGTCGGAAACCTGTTCTCGTTCGGATTGCAGAACGACGAGGGCGCGATCAACAAAGCGTACAACGCCGGCCAGATCTCGTGGGACGAGCGAACCGACCTGGAGTTCGCGGCACTTGGTCGAGCGGTCGCTGTGGGAATCGTCACCGTCGCCGTGACGGTCGCCACCGCAGGGCTCGGTACCGAGGCAGCGCTGGGACTTGGTCTCGCGCGCGGTACGTTTGCCTACGGCGCTGTCGTCGTCGGCGGCGGTGCGCTGAGTGGCACGCTCGTGACCGCGTCGTCACTCGGCACGAAGTCACTCGTGACTGGAGTTGGGGATTTCTCCGGACCGAACGCGCAGGCGATCTGGAAATCCGGGATGCCATCAGCCACCGAGTGGAAGTGGGGACTGGCGATGGGCGCCGGGTTCGGAGCACTGGGCGCGTTGCCGAAGGCGCTTCCGGGCCCGAGCGGGATGGTCGTCGCTGGAACCCCGCGTCCCGTCCAGACGATCAACGTCGACGGCTTCGACATCGATCTCTCGCACGACCTCGCGGTCGGCACGCACCCCGACGGGCGGGTCGCATTCATTCGGCCGTCGGGGGGCGGCATCTACAAGCCCGGTACCGGTGGCATGCTGATCCCGCTAAAGGAAGTGGGGGAAGGCGGTGTTCCTCGTTCGATGATCGTGCCCGACGCCGCTGGGCCCGTCGTCTCGGACGCCGCCGCACTGCCAGCGAAAGGTGGCTCGACCTCGATGGTGCCTTACAACGGCAGCTCGAACGCGATCGTGCCCTACCGGCCCGGCTCGACCGCGATGCTTCCCTATGGCGCCAACGCGGCGCCGGTGCTCGTGCTCGATGCGAACGCAGCGGGTCAGGTTCCGATCGTGCGGGACGGCAAACAGATGGTGCTCGGGCCGAACAGCGACATCATGCCGCCGCCAGCGCCGATGACCTATCCCGGGACCACCGGGGACGAGGTCGTGTCGAGCTTCTTGCGTGCGAAGCAGCTGACTGGCGCGACGACGCCCGACGCCGACGTCGTCAACACGCTCATGCGCGACTACGGCACCACCCTGCCGGCGCAGCCAGAGCCAGTCGCTTTCAACGCGTTCGATCCTTTCGGTCTCAAGCGCTCGCAACCACAATTCCCGCAGCTCACCGCGGGAGCACAACCGTTTGGCTTTCTCCCGGCGGGGAAACAGCCCATCGGATTGCTCGGCGGCCCCACGCCCGAGCCGGTCTACAACATCAACCCGTACGGCAGCTACCTTCCCCAGGTCGCGCCGGGCACGACGCCCAAGTTCACGTCGACAACGCTCGGCAAGAACCTCATGCAGTCCTACGGCCTGGAGCGCAGCACGACGTTCAGCGGCTGGCAACCTCATCACATCCTGGTGAAGGAGCTCGCTCAGATGCCGCAGATGAAGGACCTCGCGATCAATCTCGACGATCCAACGAACGGCATCATGATGCCCGAGCGTCCGACGTTCGAGGCAGGCTCGGGCACCATCATGCCGCACCAGGGGTACCATTCGATCTACAGCGCGGCGATGAAGGAAGCGGTTGGCAAGATCGATCCGACGCTGCCGAAGTCCGTTCGCGAGATCAAGATCTTCAACCTGCAGCAGCGCGCACGCGCAGCATTGCAGGGTGGAGCGCCGCTCTACGAGCGTGATGGTGCGACCATCGAGGGTTGGCGCGCTCTCCTCAATTCCAACTGAGTAAAGACATGAACCTTGGTCCTCACACCGCTCTCGTCGAAGAGATCCTCGCAACGATCGAACGTGGCGAGATCTTGTCGCCACGGGCGTCGTCATTCGAGCCGGATGCGCTCGTTGTCCACGACCTCCCCGAGGCGAAGCGATACGCGTGGTCGCGCCCGATCGCCGGCGCCGAGAGCTCGACCTGGACTGACCTGCGCGAAGACGAGGTCGCTCCTTTTCATGCCGCGCCGTACGACCACCCCGAATTGAAACCGGCGTACGACGCGACCGATGGTCTGTTGCCAAACCTTCTGGGACTGCTGCGAGGCAAGCTCCCGTCGAGCTATAGCGAGCTTCTCGACGACATCGCCGCAGACCTGCAGCATTGCGCGATGAATCGCGGACTATATGGGTTAGTCCCGAATAGCTTCTGGGAGCGCATCTGGCGCGTTTACGCGGCGGGTGCCTGGCCCTGCGGCTGGGCCGGCGAATACCCGGAGGGGCGGATCGTGATCTACCAGCCGCCGCCGAACCCAGCAGCATGAGCGACGGGACGCGAACGACTGCGCCTGCGGCTCCTGCGCCGCGCGAGACCGCGCGCACGAACGCGGTCGAGCCCGCGTCGAATGCCGCCGGCCTGTCGAACCTCGCAATCCAGCAGCAGCTACGCTCTGGTGGAAGCTTCGGGCCCTCGCTCGGCGCACCGCTCGATAATCGATCGATGCAGTCGCTCGCGCGTGGTTCCGTGAATGGCTCGTTCGCCGACGCGAAGCCCTCGCTTGCCGGCGCGTCGCAACCGCTGCCTCACTTCGATCGAATTCAGGCTGCATTCGGGCGGCACGATGTCTCGAGCGTTCGCACGATCACCGGCGGACCCGCGCAGCAGGCGAACGCCTCACTCGGCGCACGTGCGTTCACTGCGGGCGACAAGATCGGGTTCCGCGACAGGCCCAACCTCTGGCTCGCCGCGCACGAGACCGCGCACGTCGTCCAGCAGCGCGACGGTGCGAGTACGCCTGGCGGCGGCGAAACTGATCCGTGGGAACGCCATGCCGATCGCGTTGCCGACGAAGTCGCCGGCGGTCGCTCGGCGGAGCCATTGCTCGACGCGGTCGTGGGCAGCGGCCCGAGTCGCGCGCCCGAGATTCAACTCGACAAGGACGACGCGCACGCGCAGAACCTGCCGGAGCCGTTTGCCGCGACGTCCGGCGACAAGCCCGGAGACAAGAAGACCGGAAAGGTCAGCGCGTCAAACTGGATGGTTCACTTCGGCGACAGGCTCATCGACGAGCTTGGTAGCTATCTCGCCGGCACGAAGTTCGACATGCCTCCCTCGTTCGCGCAGTGGAGTGCGGGCGCACCGGCCGACTTCGCGAAGGCGATGTGGGCTCCTGTGGCCGGCATGAAGGGCGGCTTCAAACCGTACAACGAGATCAGCCGCATCATCGTGCCGGATTCGCTCGATCCGCTGATCAACGCCGGCCGCGACGCGCCTACCAAGGACCAATACGATCCGATGGCGAACCAGGTGTTCGACGCCTCGGGCGAGGACGCGTGGGCGGACGGAGTGGTCGCCGAGGTTGGTAAGATCGTGGTCAAACGCGTGATCGAATCGCTACAGCGCGAGGTTCCGCGTTGGGTCTCCGCGCGCAATCAGCTCCAGCTGTCGTCGCAAGGCCCTGTGAAGACGGTCGATCACGATCCGGACCCGAAGCAGGTCGTGAAGTCGCACCCGATCGATGCGTACGTGCTCGGCGGGCTCAACGGTCACGTCACGGTCGACTACGCGGCGTACCGGAAGGCGAACCCCAACGAAGCCAAGCTCGGGGATATGCACCTGGGCGAGCTCAAGACCGTGGGTTTCGAATGGCTGCACGACCAGGGCGCGTGGAACTGGGTCCACGTCTTCGACGAAACCGCGACGGTGGAGGATGTCGCGCTCACGTTGTACGGAGACTCGACGTACGCGCACACGATCACCGGCGCCTTCCCGTACTTCGGCGTCACGAACACCGACAAGCTGATCGACCCCGCGCTGAGCCGGTGGATGTCTGGTCGCGACAAGGCGAAGAAGCCGGCAAGCACGGGCGACGATGAATCGATCTCCGCCCCGGATCAGCAGATGCAGAAGCCGAGCCTGGTCTCGGACTACGTCATGCTGGCAGAGGCAAACTCGATCAAGAGCATCAAGCCGAGCGGGATCAAGCCCGACGAGCAAGGCCGCAAGGTTCTGCTCGACCGGATGAACGCCGGCCTGCAGACGTTCCAGCTGATCACGAAGGCGGCGAGCAAGCTGCCCAGGGGAGGCTACGACTGGTTCGTCACCGACGCCTACAAGCGACTGCAGGATCGCGCATTCAAGGTCTCCGATCGCAACAACTCGATGAACTGGATCATCGATTGGGACAAACAGACGGTCGCGCAGGGCGATCTGCTGCGGCAGGCACTGAACGGCATCACGATGGCGGTCGCCCAGTACGTCAACTTCGCGATGTGGGACAAGGCGGCTCTCGTCGCGCAGCAGATCGGTTCCATGTACATGCGCGTCGCGTCGCTGTCGGAACAGGCGACCGCCGGCCAGGAGGCGCTCGCGGCGGCGAACGATCAATCGAAGCTGTTTCCCGCGCTCGTGATGGAGCAGGTTCTCGCCGAGGTCCGCCGAGTCCTACACCGGGAAGAGGGTGCGAACTGGGATACCGAGACAGGGGCCGAGCACGACGCGCGCACGGATCTCAAGGAGCACCAGGATCGCGAGGCCAAGCTACGGCTGCGCCTCGCGCGTGTTCGCGACGAGCTGCTGCAGAACCAGGCAGACGCCGCCAAGGATCTGCAGCAGCTGCAGAAAGACCTCGCTGACTTGCAGACCGAGGTGTCGCTCGTCTACGACCTGGATGCGATGGAGGCGGCGTGGCAGGCCCTCTACAACGACCTGTCGATGGTCGGCGTGATCTCGGGCTCCAACACGGACGACTCCGAGTTGATGAGCGGCAAGAAGGGTCGCGATCCGACGACGGATCCGGCGCTGCTCGACCTGTGGAGCGAGTGGAACCACATCTATCTCGAGTACCGCTACGGCGACAAGAAGGCGGCGGTCGCGCTCCTGAAGGTGCGCAAGCCCGTGCTCAAGGACCTTCTCGACAAGGTCGGGCCGCTCATCAAGAGCAACGAGACGAAGAACAAGTGGATCACGTTCGGGATCATGCTCGGCATCGCGCTCGTGACGGCCGGCGTGGGTGCCTACGTCGAGGGCGCGGCGGCCGTGGCATGGGGCGCGGAGTCGTGGGCCACGTTTGCGGTGACCACAGGCGCCGAGGCGTTCACGTTCACCACGCTGTCGTACGGCTTCGTCGAGAAAGATCCATCGATCGGCGGTTATTTCCTCGAGCTCGGCAAGAACCTCATCACGTTCGGAGCGCTCAAAGGGATCTCGAACAAGTACATCTCGTTCGTCGGCAAGGAGGTCGCAGGCACGGTCGACACGATGATCGTCCAGTTCGTCGCGATGAACACCGCTTCGCTGGTCGAGGCAGATATCAAGAAATACCGAGCCACGGGTCAGCACCTGTCGCTCGACGAGGCGCTCGACATCTCGAAGCAGAACGCGCTATTCACGATCGCGGCGGGGATCGCGACTGCGGCGGCGAGGCCCGGGCTCGAGACCTTGAAGCTCCAGGGCGAGGCCGACAGCGCGCTCTCCGGACTTCGCACGGCCAAGACCGAGCTCCAGGCTCTCGCTCTACGGATCGAAAACGCCAAGACGGTCGATCCAGCGCAGGTCGAAGGGCTGCTCGTCAAGCAACGCGAGGTGCTCAAGGCGCAAGATGACGCGCTCAAGACGCTCGAGAAGCTTGCCTCCGATCCGAAGAAGGCATCGAAGGCTGGCCTCGACGATCCGACGACGCTGGAACGGCTCGAGAGCGCGCGCCAGGAGCACGCCGAGTCCGTACATCAGCTCGAGCTCGCGACGACGCTGCAGAACACCGAAGGAGCCGGTGCGATTCGCTACGCCGAGAAGGGCGGGAAGTGGGACTCGGTCGTCCAGTTCTGGAAGGGCGAAGGCGCGACCGTGGAGACCGTTCGCGTCGACGATCAGTTCGGCTCTCGCTCGGTCGACATCACGACGAAGGAAGGCGACACGTTCCGGCTCCTCGAGCGCACCGCCGACAACGCGAAGGCCGTCAGTCAGACAGGGGTGACGGTGGAGATGCCGGGAGTCGAGGCTGCGCCGAAGCCGCCCGATGCGGCGACTGCGACGCCGGATGCGGTCGGCGGCACGAAGAGCGCGAGCTCGTACACGCTCTCGGACACGCCCGTGCAGACCGGAAAGAAGGTCGCCGGCGTCGCAAACGACATCGCGCCCGGACTCAAGGCCGAGGGGATCCAGCTCGGCCCGGTGAAGGCCGAACCGGCGAAAGGTGGCACCAAGACTGCGTCGACGACCCTTACGGTCGCTGATGGCAAGGGTGGAACGACGAGCGTGCCCGTGTCGATCGAGGTCACGACCGATGTCGCTGCGAGCGGTGCCTCGGGACACGGCACGGACTCGGGACACGCGAGCTTCCAGATCAAGCCGGATGGTAAGGGCGGCTGGACCGTGTCGATCAAGATCGAGGAGCGCCTCGCGAACGAGGCAGACGTCGCGAGTCATCTCCGTCACGAGCTGCGAGAGGCGCAGGAGATCCTCGGGGACCTCGCGAAGGATCCGACCTTCGACATCGACGCGGCACAGAAGTCTTCGTCGCTCACCGATCCGACGAAGGCGACCGCACACGACCGCGCCGCGGCGCAGGAGGTTCGCGATCTGCTCTCGGACCTCAGCGGCACCATCGCGGAAGGTGAGGCCGCGCGCGCGCGCACCGCCAAGAGCGGCAAGGGTGGCACGGCGAAGGATCGCGCGATCGCGCAGCGAGGCGCGGACGCGCGAGCGCGTCTGGACAATCTGCTCGACTCGATGGGCCTGACCGATCCCGCGGCACGCGCGGAGAAGATCGCAACGGTGCTCGACCTGGCCGGCGTGGATTCCGCGAGCCCGCTCGGCAAGTTCCTCGATAGCTACAGCGGGCGAACCGACTCGGCCGCTGCGCGAAGCAAGGCACTTGACGGCTTGGATGCAACCGCGAAGGCCAAGGTGCAGGCAGCGCTGGGACCCTATGCGGACCTGCTGCCGGCCGAGTCGGTCCAGAACGTCATCGATGCCGTCACGAAGGATACCGGGGGAAAGTACGCGACGAAGGTCGCCGATGCCTTGGAGCTACGAGCCGAAGGCAAGATCGACGACGCACAGCTCGCCGGTGCTCTCGATGCCACCGCGAAAGAAGCGCGAGCGGCGGAAGCGGAGACCACCGAAGCGGGCGGCAAGCGCCTGTACAAGGTCAACGACCCCGACGGACATCTGATCGGCCCAGATGGTCTCAGCAAGGAGCAGGAGGCCAAGTTCCGCGGCGATATCGACAACGCGAAGACCGTCGACGACAAGATGCAGGCGCGGTGGCAGCGCTACAAGGCAAAGATCGCGAACGCGGTGGAGGGCACGCTCAAGGCCGGCGAGCCGTGGCCGTTCGACAAATGGAAGGCGAACAATCCGCAGCTGAGTAAGGCCGTGACCGAGGGGCTCGGCATCGAGGGCGACGCGATCTCGGCGATCGGCGCCACGCCCAACAACGATGCGGGCGCGTACAAGCAGTCGAACTTCTACGACAAGTCGACGAATCAGGTCGTGACCACGCGGCCGGACGCCTTCCTTGCCGACGCGCCTGTCGAATCCAAGTACGTCGATGCAGGCAGCAAAGAGCAGGTCGTCTACGATACGCCGCAGACCCGTGCCGAGCGCGACATGGGCGGCGACGCGGGTCACATCATGTTGCTCAGCCAGAAAGTAAAGCCCGGGGAACCACCACCGCAGTTGCGGCCGAGCGCCCCGCTGGCGGAGAAGAGCAAGGTCTATTTCTTCGATCCGGGCATGAAGAAAGTGACGTTTCGGTGGGACACCAAGACGTCCGCGTGGACCCCGTCCACCGGACCTGAGGCACCATGACGACCCTGTTTGGCGCGCGCATTGCGTTGCACGGCGCGACGCCGCTTTACGACCGCAAGAACCTCGAGCGAGTGCTCGACGTACTCGAGGCACGTGGCCTCGTTCCGCAAAAAGCGGGGCTCGACGAACGCGAACGCAAACCGTACGACCGCGCGGCAACCACGGGTCGGCTCGCCGAGCCACCGACGCCTTTTCGGCAGACTCAGATGTATCTGTGGCGGACCGCGGCCCTCAAGTACGAGGCGTCGCTCGCGCTGTGGGACTCGGCATATGTCGGGTTCGACTTCAAGCCCACGCCGCCAGCCAGCGACTGGGCCCGCATCTTCGATCTCGCGGATGCGCTCGCCGAGTGTTTCCAGCCCGACTGGGGCGCCGCTGGGATCAGGTTCGATCTTCGCGACGACCTCAAGCGTGCACCGGCGCAGGGCGACGAGCTCGACGCTGATCTCATGCACTCAGCCACGGCCGTGTTCCCGGTCGACTACGTGTCCGCGGGCCCTCTCGGCCTCGGACCACGCACGTACATCGGATCGTTCTTCGCGGACCAGCTCGGCCGCGATCGAATCGAGAGCTTGCCGCTCGTTGTCGACAAGCTCGCGTGGGGCGGCTATCGCATCGACCTCGTCGCCGAGCCGTGGGCGGCTGAAATTCCCGCATTGCTCGAAGCGTGGCGGCGAGGCATGGCGCACCTGCGCGACGCCAACGTGCTTGCAACGCCGGTGTTCGACCTCGGACACGTCGGAGGCTGGAAGCGCGGTACGAACATGCGGCGGCGGACTGACCGCTGATCACTGGGAAGCGGCGATGACAAGGGACATCTCGCACGACGCACTGGTTCGCCGGGCGGTCGCCAAGTTCGAAGCCGACGGGATCAAGGCGGCGATCGGCGACATTGCTGTCGCGAAGGTCCTGGCACCCGAGCATCCTGGATTGCTCGTGCTCGTCGACCCATTATTCGACGTCGGCGAGCGCGAGCTCGCACTCGAGATCCTCGGGGACTACTGCGGCCAGCATCCCGAAGACGAGCTCGTGCAAATGAGGTACGACGACCTTCGCGACGCCGACGCGCAGCGTGCTGCCGCCGAACACGACGCGGGGCTCGACGTCCGAACCGTCGCGGGCGCGTCATCGCTGTCTCGCGATCGCGAGCGCAATGCAATGGACGCGAACGGCAGCGAGGCTGAGGTGGTGCTCGAGTGCGCACGGCACATTGCGCGGCTTCAGCCCGAGGAAGCGGCTCGGTGGTGGCGGGGCGAAGGTCGGAGCGGTGAACCCGTGGTCATGGCCGCGCCCGATGGACACATCGCGCTGCAGGCCGCAGGCAAGAGCGCGAACGTCTCGCTCGAACTCCTACGATGGGCGATCGAAGGCGCGTACGCGGAGCATCTCGGTGATTTCGCGCGCTGGATGTTCGCGACACCACCGAAGGCATGCATCGCCGGCGAAGGCGATCGCGACGCAGCAGCGTCGCTCGAGCCGTCGCTCGCGAAGTTTGCTGAGGACGTCGCAGCAAAGACGCTCCCTCCGGCGACCGAGTCCGCGCGACGCGGTTCGCTGATCGCGCAGATCGAAACATTTGGGCTGCTCTCGGAGCCGCTGCTGGCCGAGAAGTACGCTGCGCTCATCGGTTTCGGCTGCCCGGCGCTCGCGCGTTGCACAGAGGCAGCTCGCCAGCTGGCTGACTACTTCGCGGGTCCGATCCGCGCGCAGATGCCAGTGGCTCACCTGGGCCTGGCAAGTCCGACGCGCGGCGTGCTGTCGCTCGACTTTCCGAACGCAGCGCCAGCGCCGGCGGGTAGCGAGCTGCATCGCTGGTGGGCGTTCTGCGAGATGCAGTTCGTCATCGCGCAGCGAGATGGATTGCCCGACACGCCGGGTGTTTTCTTCGCGAGCGCGGGCGGATTTCGCGGCAAGCTCTACTTCCGTATCGAAGATGGAAAGCGGCAGGTGCTCCATGCCGCCACGGGTTCTCGATGACGGATCGAACCCGCACGTGAAGAGCACGGATCTACGCCGCGCTCTCGGCAACCAGAAGCACATCGCCTTCGCGCTGGTGTTCGCCGCTTGCGTTCCCCCGCACACGAAGACCGCCGATACGTTCGTGCGCATCGAGCACACCGGATGCCTCGGCTGGTGTCAGGTCTATACGCTCACGCTCTACGCCGACGGAGCCGTGCAGTATCAGGGATCCGCGAATGTGCCCACGGAGACACGCTGGACGACCATCGCGCCGGCGGAGGTCGCGCGCCTGATGGACTTAGCAGAGCGCGTTCCGCAATGGCGTTGCGATCCCGCTCGCATTACGACGGACCAGCCCGGCTCGGTGAACACGGTGTCGCGTAACGGACACATCACCCAACGCATCGCGCCCAACCCGGGCGATCCCTGCACGCCCGACGCTGCGCGCGAGCTCCAGGTGCACATCGACGTGGTGGGGCATGCGAGCTACTTCATCGGCAACTGACCAGCGTGCGTGCACTGCTCGTTGAAGGCGTTTCCGGTTTGACTTGCCCTGAAAAAGCGTGATGTCTCGATAAGAAGATCGCAACTCCGCTTAGCACCGGTCGATAGACTCGACCATGACGACCCGATTCGACGCGCGCGTCGTGCGCGGCACAAGGTCGCCGAACCGCCGCCCCTTCGTTCGCGGTAGCGCAGCAAGGCACGAGCGAGTACCTCGACGACATCATCGCCAACATGCGGAAGAACCCGGCGACGCGCAAGCTAGCCAACGAGCTCGACCTCGCGCGCTCCATGGGCAAGGTGAAATACGTGCTCGTGCGCGCACCGATCGACACCGAGGCCGGCGCGGCCGCGGTCAAGCGAGTCCACAGTGTAGAGTTTTTACTAAAATCAGGTGGCGATGAATCCGATCAAGCACCATGCGTACGACCGCGCTGACTTATCCGATCTCGCGAGCGGCGAACGCCGGTTGTTGGAGCAAAAGATTGGCATCATGATCTCGCAGTCGGAACCACGCCCGCTCGCGTCAAGTATCCGGAACGCGCTGTGGATTGGCGGGGCGTGCGCGGCACTCGATCCCGGCGGCGAGGAGCTGTGCTCCGCGCTGCGCAGTGTCGCCGCGATGACGGCAGGCCTGTTCCGCCTGATGGTCGAGATGCCCGGCGAATACCCGATCCCGCTCGGCGAGGGGCGGCGGGCGATCCTCCACAACATCGGCGTTACCAGCGAGACCAATGTCGGCAAGTGGCACAACGGCTTCTACGCCGCGTGCGTAGTGCGCGACGAAAGCGCGCTTCAGCAGCTCGCGAGCACGCCAGTCGCCTCGATCCGCCGTTCGCCGACGCGCGCCGATGACTCGATGTTCCTGTGGATCGAAACACTCCAGAGCTGGCACACACAAGCGACGGGGACGGCCGAGAAGCTAAAGCTCGCGCTCGAGGCGACCGATCCCGCGCGGTCGAAAGGATCTGACCCGAACTACATCCTCAACATCCTGGTGCCGGTCATGGAGCTCTTGCTCCGCGTGATCGAAGGCAAGTCTGCGCCGTTCAACGAGGCGTTGCACTTCGCGCTCGAACGGCACAAGAAGTACTGGGGCAACGCCAAGAACAAGACCGATCCTGAAGGCCTGATCGCGCTCGGACCGCTGGCGATGGCCTCGCTCGCGCATGACACGGGGATCGCGATCGAGGTCGAGAGCGACTACCTTCCGCGCCGGCTGTACGAAGGCGCTTGTCGAGCGACTTGATTCGCAGACCCATGCGGGTCCTCGCTAATCGACACCCCGACAGATCGCGGGCTGCTGTTCGGCGCGTTCCTCTCGGGCGCCGAGCTCGCAACCGCGTTCGACGACACCCGCGGCTCGATGCCTGACTCATTCGTCCCGCTCGTCGAGGACGGCGGCGGCAACTATCTCTGCGTCGATCTTGCGAGCGGAGCGATCGCGTTCTGGGTGCACGACGCTCCACTCGACCGCAACGTCGAGCCGGTCGCCGCGTCGGCGGAGGCGTTCTTTCAATCGCTGTATAGGGAGCAATGACAGCAACGGTGCAGCGGCTGAGCGTCGACGACGCCGAGGCGGTGCGCCGAGAAGTAATCGAGCTCGCAGCCGTGTGCGGGCGCCACAACATCGCGGAGGCCGTCCAGCGGGCAGAGTTGGTGCTCGAGTGGAATGCCGATCGCAGCAAGCTCGACCAGGATGCGTGGTTCGCATTCCACACGTGGCAAGCGTGGTTACCCCGCCGGTGGCAAGGCTGGCTCTATGCGCCCGGCGACGGGTCCTCCGACGCCGAACTGCAGCGACGATGCCACGAAGGGACCGAGCACCGCGCTCGATCGTGATGACGATCCGTAGATCTAACTGCCACAAGCAACTCTGCGTGGCTCGGATCGATAACCGACCACAGGATGACTGTGATGGCATTCGAGGCAATCGAAGGGCACCTAAAGAGACTCGGCATCAGGCCGATCGGAGACAAGCTCGAACCGATCGGTCCCGACGTGTGGCAGCCGATCGAAGCCGCCACGGGGGGGATGGTAGCATCGCGGCCGTGCTTCTGGTGCTCACCGCCGCCGCGCTCATTCTCGGGACGTGGACGTGTTGGTTGGTTCGCAGGGCACGCCTTCCGTGGTGGATCTACGCGCCGACGGCCCTCGCAACAGTCGGCGTGCCCGCACTCACGTGGCTCACGATCGCGTGCCTGAAGAGTACCTTCGCCGACGCGGCTGGTACCACCGCGTCGGCACGTCAGGCGACGCTAACGCGCGGGATTTCAAACGCCATGATGCCGACCGTGGTGGCACTGGTCGTGATCGGTACGTGGCTGGTGGCGCTAGCAGGTGCCGCGATGTGGCTGCGCCGCCGCGGCCGGCTCAGCATCACGCAGCCCGACTGACCT
The DNA here is from genome assembly GCA_040004535.1 of Deltaproteobacteria bacterium. Classification (GTDB taxonomy): domain Bacteria; phylum Myxococcota_A; class Polyangia; order Haliangiales; family Haliangiaceae; genus JABFXX01. The sequence continues at coordinate 4,785 of JBDUAS010000011.1, read as the reverse complement.
CGGTCGACGACGAGGTGATCGCCGCGCGCGTGCCACATTCGGCGCCGGGTGTCAGGACGGGCTACGTCGAAACTCTATGGATGAGCTGCTCGACGGTCGCGAGGCTTGAGCCGCGCAAGTCACGCGCGATCGGGATGGCAACGCCTGCGATCGTGGGAGCCTACGAACATGACTTCGTGGGCCTGCAGGCCGTAGCGGCTCAGCGCTTCGGCGATGACGCGCGGAATTGTCGCAGCGTTCGGATCATCGGGGCTGGCGAGGGTGACGGAGATGGTACCCAGCGCGCCCCAGCCGGGGCCATACGCGTACCACCATCCGGTGCGGAGCGCATCGACGTCGATGTTGCACTCGCACTTGACGAGCTCGTTGCGGATCGCAGCTGCCTTCGCGGCGGGCTTGTTGTGAGCGCTGGCGTCCTCCGCCGCCCAGCCGGCTCGCAGTTGCGGACATCGCTCCGCGACTTGCGCGAGCGTCGCGATCGCGCCGTCGAAGCGCGCGGGTTGCGGCTGCCGTGTCAGGGCCCGCAGCGATTCGGTGATCGAGGACGGCTTCGGCGGGGTCGCGTTCGCGGGGTGTGTGACAAGGACGAGGACGTCGCGCGGCCCGCCTGCAGCGATCAGTCCCTCTGCCACCGCCGCCACCGGATCAAGCGATGCGCGGGCATCGACTGCGAAAGCGTACGGGGTGCGGCGCGTGTCGGCAAAGCTGAAGATCGCGGCGATCTGCTCCGGGGTGTCGACAACGTGATCATCGATCGCCGTCGCGGTCGGCGTGATCACCGCCATCGATCCGATGCGGTCCGGGCGCCGGCTCGCCGACGACGCGTCGACCAGGGCCGCGATCGAGAACGGATGACCTTCGCGCGCCACCTCGTCCGCCCAGGTCGCGAGCTCCGCTGCGCGATCGGCGCACGAATGATCGACGGTCTTGCTACAGCCCGCGATCACGAGCGCGGCGCCGGCAAGCACGGTCCATTCTGCGCGGCGTATCTCCATCACTCGACCCTAGCGGTCGACGAGGGCGACAACGCAGGCTGCGCCTTGAAACGTGGTGCCCCACTGCTTGAAGGCGAGCTGATGAAGGCGTTCTTCATTGATCGGGCGCGTAATAGTACATCGCTACACGCGCCGCAATTGCGGCATGCGTGACAACGAAGCGGCATCTCGCGCGTCGACAGAGACGATCGCGCCGGCCGAAGCGAATCGATAGAGCCGCTTGCTCGCGGGACCTTGCACGGTCAGTCCGCTACCGCCGATGTACTGGAACGACGGGTGCGGCGATGCCGACGCGCTAGCTCGTGCCGTCGTCGTCGCGGTCGCTGGTCTCGCTGGCATCGTGCTTCTCTTTCCACAACATCCCATCGGGGTCCTCCGGATCTTCGATGAACTCGGGCATCGGGGGCGTCGTCGTCCGCTCGAGCAAGATCGCCGCGGCCGAAAGTGCCGGGAGTAACCACAACCGCTCCTCCCAACTCTCGCCAAGAAGATATGCGACCGGCGCGGCGATCCACAAGCTCAGGCAGTAGAAGCAATCGAACAGCGTGCCGAGACTCGCGCGTACCGCGGTGCGAAACCGCAGCAGCAACTTCCACGGGCCGTCTTCGGCGTGGAGCAGGTGGGTGATTCGCCACGTCGCCAATACACCCAGCACCAGCCGGTACCACACGCCCATTCGCGAGGAATCTACCATCAGCTACAATCGAGTGCGAAGGGCGGGTGCATGGGCTTCGATCGAGCAACCAAAGATCCGGTGACGCGACGGCGGCGCGACCAAGCCGCGACGCCGAACGATCCGCAGCGCGCGGGGCGCGAGTCGTTTGCCGGCGTCGGTAACCTCGATGTCCAGCGCAGCCTCAAGGGCGCGAGCCCCGAGACCGAGGCCGATCACATGGCCGAGGATGTCCTGCGCGACTCGCCGGGCGATCTGCGCGCAGCGTTCGGCGAACGCTACGGCGTCGATCTTTCCGGCGTGCGCGTTCACGACGGTCCGGCGGCGCACGATGCCGCGCGTGCCAAAGATGCGCGCGCGTTCACCGAAGGCAAGGACATCACGCTCGGTGCCGGCGAGGTGACTCGCGATGCCGATGGCCAGCGGCTGCTCGCACACGAGCTCGCGCACGTCGTCCAGCAAACGAAGAGCGGCGAGCGGGCGGTCCAGCGGGAGCCGAAACAAAAGTCCGACGGGCCCGACCGCGCGGTGAACCGTCGCCGCGTATCGATGACGTTCGACGGCAAGAACTTGATCGTCCTCGCAGACGGCGAGGAGAAGTTTCGGTTCACGGCGAACTCGGGCCGGCCGTTGCTCGTGCGGCCCGAGGATCTAAAGTCGTGCGGCGGCGATCAGCGCACCGACTCGTACCTGAACAATCCGCGCTATGCCGGGATCAAGGACTACGGCCCGATCCCCGAGGGCCGCTACACGTTCTCGCCGGGCACGATGCAGCGGTTCACGTTCGGTGAAGAGCTGTGGCACATCGAGACTCACGGCCACGAGCACCACTACAAGGCGGGCAGCGGCGACATCACCGGCGGCGACTGGGGCGCCGGCCGGGTGGCTCTCAATCCGCAACGCATCGTCCCGACCACGTGCGGAAAATCTACGCAGCGCGATGCGTTCTTCTTGCATGGTGGCTGGTTCGCGGGCTCGTCGGGCTGCATCGACATCGGCACGAGCTTCGACGAGCTCGCAGACTGGCTCACCGGCTTTACGGGAGCGATCGCGATCGACGTTCACTACACCGAGGACCCGACCTCGGTCGGCTACTTCACGGGCCTCGGTGGCGTCGTCGCCTACGAGGTGTTCAACAATGCGCCGGTCAACCTCTCGCACGGGCCGCGCGTCGGAGTCGGCGCCGAGTTCCAGCAACCGACGGGCAAGCCGGCCGACTCGCGGCTCTTGCTGTCTGCCGACTACAGCGGGATCTTGCGGTGGGCCGGTGGCGCACTCGTCGCGGGCGTGCGCCTCGACGTACCTCTCGACGACAAGGAGCAGTTCGTCCGGCTCGGCCTCCAGGTCGATACGAACTTCCGCGTGTTCCGCGCGCTGTACGGGACGCTGTCGGGCGGATACATGCAGGCGCTTGGCGACAAGACCCAGACCTCGGGCGGATTCGTCGGCGGTGGACTCGGCTACGACTTCGGTCGCGTCCATCTCGAGGCGGTCTATGACGTGCTCGAGCCTGCGAGCCAGGATCAGCGCGTTAACCAGGCGCTGCTCCGGATCGGGATCAACTTGTGAAGTGCCTAGCGCTCGCGCTGCTCGTCGCATGCCATCACGGCGTCGACGGCGACACCGCGACCTCGTGGCTGGAGGCGCGCGGCAGCGCCGCGACGACGTGGGAAACTTGTCTTCGGATCGGCACCGCAATGCACGCCGCGTGCGGCGGCGACGCGCAGTGCGGGCTCGAAGCGACGCGAACGTTCTCCTACTGGTGTTACGCCGGGCGTTACGCGGGCAAGTCGGCGGGCGACGAGCCGCTATCGTTGAGCCCGTGCTTCTGGTCGCGCAGTCACGTCACGTTCGCCGTCTGGTCGGCGCAGATCTGCGACCGGTTCAAGCTGGCGGCGAAGGCCTGTGGAGACGAGCTTCGCGATGTCGTGCAGTCATGTAATGAGGATCTGACTGGTGCCGGACCCTAACGCCGGCACTTCGTGGAGTGCGCGCACTTCACGTCGAACGTGCCGCTGATCTTGACCGTGCCGCCCTTGTCCTGCCTCGCGCTCACGTCGATCGAGCCCGCGATGTGGGTCGGATCGAACGCCGTGATCTTGACCTCTCCAGCGAAGTCACTCAGTGGCTTGTCGTTTACCTTCGCACCGCCTGTGGCGCTGGTACGCGCCGGGCCTTCGCCCGACTTGTCGACACGTCCCATCACCGAGACCTCGGGGTTCTTCCCCTTGACCGAGTAGGTCTTCGCGGCGTACTCGACCGCGGTGTTCGGGCTCGACACCAGCGACAGCCGGACCTTCGTCCCCTTGCAGGTCACGACGAACCCGGCGCCCGGTTGGTCGACCGCATCCGCCCAGAACTTGCTCTCCGCGGTCGCCGGTGTGGTCTCGTCGATCGTCGTCGCGCCGGTGACGCTCAGCGTGCAGCTGCCGTCGTCGCCTTGCGGTGCCATCACGACTGGCGGCGGTGGCTTCGCTGCGGGCGGCGCCGGTGCGGGTGGTGGCGGCGTGTACGAATCTGACTTCCCGCACGCGGCGACCGCGACGAGAACGAGCGTCCAGCGCATGACTCGCATTATAGTGCCGTCGTGCAGTTGAGCGAGCTTCTCGACGTGATCTTCCGGTGGGCGCACGTCATCGCCGGGATCATGTGGATCGGCAACTCGATGCTGTTCAACTGGATCGATCGCAACCTCGAGAGGTCGGCGCAACTGTCGCGGCTCTCGCAGGGCAAGATCTACATGCTCCACTCCGGCGCGTTCTACGACGTCGAGAAGAAGCTGCTCGAGCCCGGTGAAATGCCGGAGACCCTGCACTGGTTCAAGTGGCAGAACTTCTCGACGTGGTCGACCGGCATCTGCCTGTTGATCATCGTCTACTACTTCCACGGCGCCGCATTCCTCGTCGATCCGTCGGTCCACGACGTCGGTCCAGACATCGCGATCGCGCTCTCGGTCTCGGCGCTGTTCACCGGCTGGCTGATCTACGACGCCATCTGGCGCTCGCTCGGCGAGCGCCATCCGCGCGTGGCGAGCGCGCTGTCCGTCGTGTTCTTGTTCGGCTCGATCTGGGCGTTCACGCTCGTGTTCAGCGGGCGCGCCGCGTACATCGAGACCGG